>NZ_JBARGP010000365.1:0-50640 GCF_049798375.1 Bradyrhizobium sp. | reverse complement strand
GGGATTCAGATGGAGTGGTACGGCCCGGCCGAGCGCCCGTCCATGGAGAGCGGGATCCGATCGCTGCTTGAGCACGCATTGCGAGCCAGGCCGAATTACATTCCGGTGATGGATGCCTATTGCCGGCTTCTGAATACGACCAGCCGGTACGTCGACAGTTTGATCGCCTGCGCGAAGACGCTGAGCTTCAATCCGTGGAATGGATCGGCGCTCTACCATCTTGGGCTCGCGCAGCTTCATTTGGGGCGCCTCGAGGATGCGCTGGCGACGTTCGATCAGGCCTATCGCTTCGACACGCCGGCAGTCTCGCGATGGACATGGACACTCGGGACCGGCTGGGCCTGCACGCTGATGGGCCGCAGCGAAGATGCCCTGCCCTGGCTGCAGCCATCGCTCGCGACGACGTTCGCGAGCGGGCGCACGCATATGCTGCTCGCGGCCGCATATCAGCAATTGGGCCGCACCGACGAAGCAAAAGCCGCTTTGGCAAAGGGCCAGGAACTGAGGCCGGGCTCGACCGCGCGCAATGTGCCGAGACCCCGCGAGAACTCGAGCCCGGTCTTTGTCGCGGCGTCCGAGCGCGTCATGCAGCTCATGATCGCTGCAGGGCTACCTGAGGGCTGAGGCTGCAACCGACCGCAGCAGCGCGGCAAGATGCCACCAGACGAACCGATCGGACGCCCGGTTCCACGGCGACGACGGAGAGACGCTCTTTGATGTCCGTCGTCGCGCACCTACATACGCGGCATGCCATCGCAGGATCGCCGACATGCCTCAGCAACTATCGATGTTCGAACGTCCAACTGCGGGGCCGGAAGGTCTGCAATATGTCTCCGATTTCATCTCTGCGGACGTGGAGCGAGAGCTCATCGCGAGAATCCGCGCGCTTCCCCTGCAACCGTTTCAATTCGGGCAATTCGAGGGGAAGCGGCGCGTGGCGTGGTTCGGATACCAATACAATTACTTGTCGCGACGGTTGGAGCAAGCCGACCCCATTCCCTCATGGCTGACGGGCGTCATCGCCGACGTCGAAGCCTTCGGCGGCCCTTCAACCGAGATCGGACAGGTCCTTTGTACCGAATACGACATGGGCGTCGGCATCGGCTGGCATCGCGACAAGCCTCATTTCGACCGTGTCTTCGGACTGTCTCTCGGATCGCCGTGCAAATTCCGGTTCCGGAAATCCGACGGGTCTGCGTGGGAGCGCTTTACCCTCGATGCCGAACCGCGCTCGCTCTACATGCTGTCAGGCGCCTCGCGGCGGGTTTGGGAGCACAGCATTCCCGCTGTCGAAGCGCCGCGTTATTCGATCACATTCCGCACGATGATCGAGAGAGCCTCTCGAGCAGCCGGACAGTGAGCACGACGAGGTGCGCGCCCGTTGCTGTCGCTCTGCTGGTCAGCCGAGCTGCGCTGCGAGCGCGAAGCGCCGGTACATCCGCCGCTGCATCTGGTCGAGCACGACGGCTGCGATGATCACCATGCCCTTGATCACCATCTGCCAGAACGAGCTGACCCCGAGCATCACCAGGCCGTCGGAGAGCACGCCGATGACGAAGGCGCCGATCAAGGTGCCTGCGATGGTGCCGCGGCCGCCGGACAGCGAGGTGCCGCCGAGCACGGCCGCCGCGATCGCGTTGAGCTCGAAGGTCTCGCCCGAGGCGGGGTGTGCCGCCACCAGCTCCGAGGCGATGACGAGGCCGGCGAATGCGGCGCAGAAACCCGAGATCATGTAGGCGCAGACTTTGATGCGGTTGACCCTCACGCCGGACAGCGCCGCCGCACGCTCATTGCCGCCGACGGCATAGACGTGCCGGCCGAACGGCGTCCGCGCCCCGACGTAAGCCGCCACCGCGGCAAACACGATCAGCGCGACGATCGAGAAAGGGATGCCGAGCAGCGTGCCCGAGCCGAGAAACGGAAAGCCGGTATTGCCGAGATTGGGATCGCCGACCAGGTTCGAGAACGTCGCACCATCGGATGTCAGCAGTGCAGCGCCACGCGCGATATAGAGCGTGCCAAGGGTCGCGATAAACGGAGCGACGTTGAGCCGCGTGATCAAGAGGCCGTTGATCAGCCCGACCGCAGCGCCCACACCCAAAGAGATCGCGATCGTCTCCACGACATTCGGGAAGATCGTGACGCCGAACAGATCGAGCGGGATGCCGCGCGTCAGCAAGGTGCCGGCGACCATTCCCGAGATGCCGACGATCGAGCCGACCGACAGGTCGATGCCCGCGGTCAGAATGACGAAGGTCATGCCGATGGCGAGGATCGCATTCACCGCCACATGCTTGGCGACGATGACCAGCGTCGGAATGTCCAAAAAGTTCGGCGTGGTCACGCCGAAGAAGGCGAACACGACGATCAGCGCGATGAAGGTGCGGAAGCTCATCAGCAGCAGCGCGATCGGCCGCCTGCGCGGCGGCGAATCGGCCTTGCTCGTGGTCAACGCTTCACTGCTCATGACACCAGCCTTTCCTGTGCCGGGAACGCCACGGTCGAGGCTTCGACCAATGCGGCTTCGGTCGCCTCGTCGCGGCGATAATCGGCGGCGATCTTTCCGCGCGACATCACGACGATCCGGTCAGCGTAGCCGAGCGCCTCCTTCAGATCCGAGGTTGAGAAGATGACAGCGAGGCCGGCATCGGAGAGCTGACGCATCACCTTGAAGATTTCCGACTTGGCGCCGACATCGACGCCGCGGGACGGCTCGTCGAGAAGAATCACGGACGGGCCCGTCATGAGGCTCTTGCCGATCACCACCTTCTGCTGGTTGCCGCCGCTCAGCGCAGTCACCTCGACTTCCGGAGACGAGACCTTGATCGTCATGCGCCGGATCATGTCGCGCGCTTCCGATCTTTCCTTCGTCCCGTTGAGCGAGAACAGCCGGGTGAAGCGCCGCAGGCTTGCCAGCGTCAGATTGGCGCGGACCGAGAGCGTCTGCACCAGGCCATCGCGCTGCCGGTCCTCCGGCACCAGCACGAGCCCCCGGCCGATGCGCGCGGCGACAGACAAGCGAGTGATGTCCTTGCCGCCGACTTCGATCTGGCCCACCGTCTGCGGCTGCAGCCCCATCAGGCACTCGAACAGCTCGGACCGGCCCGCGCCGAGCAAACCATAGAGACAGACGATCTCGCCTGTTCGTACCGAGAAGCTGACATGGTCGACCAGGAAGCCGCCCGCAGCCCGCGGCAACGACACGTTCCCGACCGTCAATGCTTTGCCGCCGAGATGACCGGCCTTGCCCTGCGAGACGAGACCGGTCGCGCCGACCATACGCTCGATGATCCAGTCGACCGAGATATCCTTCACCAGCGCGTCCGCCTGCCAACGACCGTCGCGCAGCACGGTGATGTAGTCGCCGATCCGCGTGATCTCCTCGAGCCGATGCGAGATGTAGACGACCGCGACGCCATGCGCCTTGAGGTCATGGATCACCTTGAACAGGATCTCGACCTCAGCCGCGCTGAGCGCCGAGGTCGGCTCATCCATGATCAGCACGTCGACATCGGCGGCGAGCGCCTTGGCGATCTCGACGATCTGCTGCTGGCCGACCCTGAGATCATCGACGAGCTTGTTCGGATCGATCGGATGCTCCAGCCGCGCCAGCAACGCCCTCGCCTTCTCGACCTGGCGCTTACCGTCGATATCAAAACCAAAACGCGTCGGCGGATCGATCAGGCTGAGATTCTCAGCCACGCTCAGGTTCGGACAGAGATTGAGCTCTTGATAGATGATGCCGATGCCTTGAGCCGCCGCATCGCGCACGGACTGAAACACCACCGGCTGACCCCGCAGCACCAGCCGGCCGGTCGACGGCGCGGTCGCACCGGCGAGAATCTTCATCAGCGTCGACTTGCCGGCGCCATTCTCACCCACGAGCACGTTGACTTTGCCGCGACGGACCTCGAAGTCGACGTCCTGCAACGCGATGGTCCCGGGAAACACCTTGCCGACGCCCTCGGCCTTCAGGATGACGTCGTGCGCGGGGAACACAGACGTAGTCATGTCTTGCCGCCCTTCGCCGGCTCGATGATGACGGGGGTCGCGGTGATGGTGTCGCCGCTCAGCACCGCCGCGGCGTAGAACACTACCGTCTTGCCAACCGCATCCTTTGGGTCGAAGGACTCGCGAACGCTCTTGCTGGCGCGATCGTTCAAGGCGCGGGAGACCTGCGCATACTGGATCTGATTGACGAAGTCGCCGAACTGGATGAAGGACAGCGCGTCGCGCAACGCAGTGCCGAACACTACCGGTCCTACCTGCAGATTGATCTTGCGCGCTCCCGGTGCGGCCTGCACCTCGACCGTCACGATGGCGTGGCGCGAAGCTGCATCGATCGCCGTGATCTTGCCCTCGCCCTTGATCTCGAAGGTCCACGGGTTGCCGTCACCGGCGCGATGGCCGTGGGCCTGGCCGGCCTTGTCCGGGTCCTGCGCCGCCTGCTGCAGCAGCGCATCGACCTCGATCGCCCGGCTTCTGAAGTCGGGCAGCACTTTCGAGGTCCAGATCTTGTCGACATAGGCGTTGGCATTGAACTCATCCGTTGACTTCGCCTTCGCCGCCTTCAGATCCGCATTGGCCACGATCTTGCAGCCGCCAAGTGTGGCGGCGGAGCCGCCGAGCGCGGCGGCGGAGAAGAGAGCCAGGATGTGTCGTCGCGTCATGGCCATCGATGTCTATCGCAGCTCAGCAGGTGAAATGGGCGGTTTGGAGCGACGCCGCATGCGGCGCCGCTTCGTGAGTGTTGGAAGTTTCCACGCCTCGCCGTTACTTGGCCAAGGTGAAGTTGTTCAGCTTGCCGGCATTATCCTTGGTGATCAGCACACAGTCGATCGACTGCTTCTCCGGCTTGCCGGTCGATCCCTTGGCGAGATAGGCGTCGGCCTGCTCGACGGCCAGCTGCGCGATCTGGAACGCCGGCTGCAGCACGGTGGCTGCGATCTTGCCGGCCTTGATCTGGTCGCGGACGTCGTTGGATCCATCGAAGCCGACCACGATGACATCACCACGATGCGCCGCCTGCAACGCGGCCGACGCGCCCATCGCCATGGTGTCGTTGCCGGAGATCACGCCCTTGATCTCGGGATGTGCCTGCAGCATCGATTCCATCTTGGAGTAGGCCTCGGTTTGGCTCCAATTGGCGCTCTGCTTGGCAACCGGCTTCAGGTCGGTGAACTGGTCGATGACATCGTGATAACCCTTGGACCGGATGCCCGCATTGGTGTCTGACTCCTTGCCCGTGAGCTCGGCATAGGGGCCCTTCTCGCCCATCCGCTTCGCGAACTCCTGGCCGCCGAGCGTGGCACCCTGATAGTTGTTCGAGACGATCTGGGCCACCGCAATGCCGGTCTTGTTGATCTCGCGGTCGATCAGGAAGCTCGGAATGCCCGCGGTCTTCGCCTTCTGCACCGCCTCGATCGAAGCGTCGGCACCGGCGTTGTCCAGAATGATCGCGGCCGCTTTGCGCGCGATCGCGGTATCGATCAGCTGGTTCTGCTTGCTGGCGTCGTCATCGTGCGACAGCACCAGCGTCTCGTAGCCGAGCTCCTTTGCCTTCGCTTCGGCGCCGTCTGCCTCGGTCGCGAAGAACGGATTGTTGTGCGGCGGCGTGATGATCACGATCAGCTTGCCGTTGCCGGCGGCCATGGCGTCCACGCTGGTCAGCGCGGCGAGCGCGACGATGGCGGCGCCGCCGAGGGCCTTCAACAAGGTCATTTGGTCTCCTCCTCTGTTGTCTCTTGTTTTCCTATGGCGCCTGTGGCGGCGCCTTGCCCAACGCCCTCCGTCGGAGGGGAAGCTCTCACTCATTCTGTCGTGCTTGCCGTCGTGCTGTCTGCGGTACGCCGGCGATGGCCTGATCGATGGCCGCGCGCCATGCCGTAAGCAGCCGGTCGCGCTGAACTGAATCGGTTGTCGGAGCGAACACGTCCGCCTCGGCGCCCGACAGCGCGCGTGCGTGCTCCTCGCCCCAAAGGCCCGTGGCAAATCCGGCCATGCTACCGGTACCGATGGCGCTGAGCTCGGCGAGCCGGCTGCGGCGCACCGGCCGTTGCAGAATGTCGGCTTGGATCTGCATCAACAGATCGTTGCGCGAGGCGCCGCCGTCGGTGGACAGCGCCGACAGCGTGCCGCCGCAATCCGCCTGCATAGCGGCGAAGACGTCATATATCTGCAAGGCAATCGCCTCCAGCGTCGCCCGCGCGAGATGCGCAGGTTTTGTCGACAGCGACATGCCCATGAACAGGCCACGGACGTCGGCCCGCCAATGCGGCGCGCCTAGTCCCGCCAATGCGGGCACAAACACGACGCCATCGCTGGTTTCGACGGTCTGCGCCAATTGCGTCAGCGCGGACTCATCGCGGAGCCCGAGCATCGCGGTGGCAAAGGCCGCGGCCTGACCCGAGACCGAGATGTTGCCTTCGAGCGCATAGGCCACCTTGCCGGCCGCGCCCCACGCGATCGTCGTCGACAGACCATTGCGCGACGGCACCGGGCGCTCGGTCAACGTCATCAGCGAGGAGCCGGTGCCGTAAGTGGCCTTGACTGCGCCAGGCGCGCGAATGCCGTGTCCATAGAGCGCGGCGTGCGAGTCACCCATGATGGCGCCGATGGTTACCCGATCGGGTATCGCGCCTACGGGAGACGTCACGCCGAAGGTGCCGTCCGATGGCAACGCGTCCGGCAAGATCCCGAGCGGCACGTCGAACAGCCGTCCGAGTTCGTCATCCCAGCGCAAGCGATGGATATCGAACAGCTGGGTGCGCGAGGCGTTGCTGTAATCGGTAGCGTGGAATTTGCCGCCGGTGAGCTTGAACAGCAGCCAGGAATCGACGGTCCCGGCGCAGAGCTTGCCGGCCTCGGCAGCGGCGCGCGCGCCCGGAATGTTATCGAGCAGCCAGCCGATCTTCGCCGCAGGAAACAACGGATCGAGGCCGAGCCCGGTTCGCTCGGTGACGAGCTTCTCCACCTCCGGCCGGCGCAGCGGCATAAGCCGCTCTGCCGAGCGCCGGCATTGCCAGGTCACGCACGGACCGAGCGCTGCGCCGGTCTGGCGATCCCAGATCAGCACGGACTCGCGCTGGTTCGAAATCCCGATCGAGGCAAGCTTGATGTCGGACCGCGCGGCCAGGCACTCGCCGACCGCTGCTTGGACCGACTGCCAGATCGCCTCGCCCGATTGCTCTGCCCAACCGGGTTGAGGATGCGTCACCGCCGCCGGCACCGAGGCACGCGCGACGATCGCACCCGAGGCGTCGATCAGCAGCGCCTTGGTGTTGGTCGTGCCCTGGTCGATGGCGAGGACGCCTGAGGTCATGCGGCTGCTCTGGCTTCGATGGTTTGAAGAACCGCAGCGGCAAGACCGCTTGCGGTCAGGCCATGATGCTCGAGCAGAAATTCGGCCGAGCCGGTCGGCAGGAAGCCGGGAAAACCGAGGATGCGCAAGCGGCACGGACGCGAGGTCGCAACGACTTCGGCCACCGCGCCGCCGAGGCCGCCACGCACCGAATGCTCCTCGGCGGTGACGATTGCGCCAGTCTCGGCTGCGGATCGGATCGCCTCGATATCGAGCGGCGCGATCGAGGCCATGTTGACGACGCGGACATTGAGCCCGGAGGCCGCGAGCTGCTCGGCCGCCTCGATGGCGCGCGCAACCATGACGCCGTTGGCAATGATCGCTGCGTCGCCGCCTTGCCTCAGAATTTCGGCACGCCCGACGCGAAACACGGCATCAGCCGGCCTGACAAGATCGGGAACGGGCATGCGGCTGAGGCGCAGGAAGAATGGCCCCTCGGTCGCGACAGCCGCCTTCACCGCCTGCTCGGTTTCCCAGCGGTCGGACGGCGCGATGATGGTGAGGTTGGGCAACAGGCGCAACCAGGCGAAGTCCTCGATCGAGTGATGCGTCGGTCCGAGCTCGCCATAAGCGACGCCGCTCGACATGCCGCAGAGCTTGACGTTGGTATTGCTATAGGCGACGTCGGCCTTGATCTGCTCCAGCGCCCGCGCGGTCAGGAAGCACGACGCGCCGGAGACGAACGGCACCTTTCCGCCATTGGCGAGGCCGGCACCGACGCCCACCATCGCCTGCTCGGCGATGCCGACATTGATCAGCCGATCCGGAAAGCGGTTCTGAAATCCGACCAGCTTGCTCGACCCGACGCTGTCATTGACGACCGCGACGATGCGCGCGTCGCTTTCCGCAAGCGCCTCGATCGTCTTGGCAAAGGCCTCGCGGCAATCGTAGCGGCCGGCAGCCGGTTTTTCGACGCTCATCAACCGATCTCCTGCAGTGCCAGTTCGTATTGGGCCTGGTTCGGAACGCCGTGATGCCAGGACACCTGATCGCGCATGTAGGACACGCCCTGCCCCTTATGGGTGCGCGCGACGACGCACAGCGGCCTAGTCCTGTTGCCAACGGGAGCCGCCAGCACCGACAGCAGCGCGTCGTGGTCGTGACCGTCGATCTCGACGACCTCCCAGCCGAACGCGCGCCATTTATCCGCGAGCGGATCCAGCGCCGCCGTATCCTCGGTGCGCGCGCCCTGCTGCAGGCCGTTGCGATCGATAATGAGAGTAAGGTTGGCGAGCTTGCGATGGCCTGCCGTCAGGGCCGCTTCCCAATTGCTGCCTTCCTGCAGTTCACCGTCCCCGGTGATAACGAAGGTCCGGAAATCGGCCTTGTCGATCTGACCTGCAATGGCGATGCCGACGGCAACCGGCATGCCGTGGCCGAGCGGCCCGGTATTGGTCTCGACACCCGGCGTGTAGTTGCGGTTCGGATGCCCGTTCAGCCGCGATAGCGGCTGCATGTAGGTCTCGAGCTGCTCGACCGGGAAGAAGCCCCTCTCCGCCAAGCTCGCGTACAACGCGCCGGTGCAATGCCCCTTGCTTAGCACGAAACGATCGCGCTTGGGATCGTTGGGGTTCGCAGGGTCGAGACGAAGGACACCGAAATAAAGCACGGCCAGAATGTCCGCGACCGACATGTCGCCGCCCGGATGTCCCTGCTTGGCCCGGTAGACCATGTCGATCGCACGGCGCCGGATCTGGCGCGCCTTCGCGCGTGTCATGTCGGCAAGAGGATCGGCAAGGGGATGAGAAGCGGCCACGTGAGTCTCCAGAAATTGTTCAGCGAACCAGCAGCGGTGTCGCGGGCTCCGGCCGTTCATGGCGATAGATCGGCCAGTCGAGATAGCCGGTGATCGCTTCTTCGACGATCGCGGCATGGTGGCCGCGCACCATCGCGACGTGATGCTCGAAGCCGTTGCGGGAGATGAAGCTCAAGAGCGCCCGCAGCCTGGGAACAGTGGTGACCGCGATGCCGCCATCCATCGGGAACGGATCGTCGGTGAAGGCGCCCTCGCCGACATAGGCCTTGATGGTGCCATGGCGGTCGTCGGTCGAGAGCCGAAAGAACGTCATCGGGCCGGACTTGACCTTGCCCTTGACCGCGCCAAAACATTTCTCGCGGCCGATCACCTCGCCGAGCACGTCGAGATTGGAAATCTCCGGCGTGTCGCCGGTGAAGCTCTTGGGAAAGTTGCCGCAATGCGTGCAGACACATTTGTCGCGATCGCGGCCGTAGTTGTTGTTCCAGTCGAGAATGGCCGGCGGCGCCTTGGAGGCCAGCGCGAGCGCGTACATCGAGACTGCGCCCATCACGTCGACCTCGCAGGCGCTCGGCATCAGCTTCTCGCCCATCATGCTCATCGACAGGCACGACGCGCAGCCGAAATTGTCCTGCAGGCTGCGCCAGCACTGGATCGAGGAGGCGTCGCAGTCGTTCTCCTCGATCCAGCGGTCGACCGCGATCGAGAAGCAGGCCTGCTTGACGATGTTCTCGCGCTTGATGGTCGCGGGAATCGCGCCGTAGGCCGCAATTTCATCGAGCTTGGCCCTGACGTCGCGATCATCGGCTGACAGCGCCGACGCCGCACCGATGATCTCCGAGAGATCGACCGTCACCACCGTGATTCCCGACGCCTGCAGCAGTTTCTCGCTGTAGCGCATGGTGTGGAACGGCGACGTCCGGGCGCCGATCGCGCCGATCCGCGCGTTCTTCAGGCCGCGAACGGTGCGGCAGACCGCGGCGAAGCGCGCGAGATCATCACCGAATTCACCGCCATCGACATCGAGCGTATGCGCGGACGTATCGGTGAAGCGGATGCCGTACTGATAGAAATTGTTGGTCACCGATATCTTGCCGCAGAACGCGTCACGGCGGCTGTGCACGTCGACCTTGTCGATTTCGTCATTGCTGGCCTGCAACAGGATCGGAACGTTGAGCGCGGCGCGCGAGACGCATTCGGAAATCGCCACCTCGTCTCCGAAGTTCGGCAGCAGGATCACGAGGCCGTCGATCTCGTCGCGGTGAGCGCGGAAGAAGTCGCCATAGAGCGCTGCATCCTTGCGCGATTGCACCGCGCCGTTCTCGGTCGCCTCGGCGGGCATGGTCTTGACCGCAACGCCGAGCTTCTCGAGCTGGGCAACGACCTGCGCGCGTGCCGCCAGCGCAGGCTGACCGTTGAAGAACAGCCTGCTGCCGACGATCAGGCCGAGCGTGACAGGCTTCTTGAAAGCTCGCATCGGATCCTCCCCGCCGGACGGCGCCCGCCCCGCGTCGATTTCGTATTTTGTCGGAACGAAGCACGGGTTCTTACAATTCGTCAATACTGACTTTCGATTTTCTTCGATTTTATTCTTTTCCATTTCGGCGGTGCTTGGCCCATGATCGCAACCGGGTTATCTGTCACTCTGGCCCGGCAGCCTTCGAATCGGTGGTTGGGCGCGTTCGGACGCCAGGCTCGCTTGGGTGCTCCGGCAAAATGTCGAGCGGCAATGCTGCTTTTTCGCGGGAAAGAGTGCGATGGCGGGTAGGACGAAGCTCTCTGCGAAGCGGCCGGCATCACCAAAGGCGACGCGGCGAACCGCGACCGGCGGCGCTGCCGAGCCCCGCAGCGCGCTGCTGGCGGAGCCGCGCCGGGCGAAGATTCTCGAATGGCTGCAGGAGGAAGGCAGCGCCCGGGTCAGGGATTTGAGCGGCGCCTTCGGCGTCTCCGAAGTCACAGTACGGCAGGATCTGGAGCGGCTGGAGCAGGACGGCTTCATCACCCGCGACCATGGCGGCGCCTATCTGAACTCGGTGTCGCAGCAGGTACAGACGCTGTCGCTGCAGCACCTCGCCAACATGGATCGCAAGCGAAAAATAGGCAAGGCCGCGGCCAGCCTGGTGCAGGACCATGAGACGCTGATCCTGGATGCGGGATCGACGACCACCGAAATCGCCAATCATCTGACCGGGCGGCAAGGCCTCACCGTCATCACCAACGCGCTCAACATCGCGCTGACGCTCGGTGCCATCCCCTCCTTCGAGGTTCACATGCCCGGCGGCCATTTCAAGGCGCCGACGCTGTCGCTCAGCGGCGAGAAGTCCGCGCAATATTTCGACAACATCTTCGCGTCACGGCTTTTCCTGGCGACGGCGGGCGTCTCCATCGAGGCCGGCCTGACCTATCCGAGTTTCGCTGATTTGCCGATCAAGCAGGCGATGATCAAGGCCGCGAGCGAGGTCTATCTCGTTGCCGATTCCACTAAGGTGAATCGCAATTCCTTCACGCGGCTCGGCGGCCTCGATTTGATCCACGCCTTCATTACCGACGATGGTCTGGCCGACACTGATGCGAGCGCGATCGAGCGCATGGGCATCAAGATCATCATCGCTTAGGGCGACGCGATCTTCGCATCATATTAGGAGCTGGTCGACGCCGACCACGGGAGGCGGCGCGTCACGCGACGCCGGCGCGTATGGAACAACAGCCGCTGTCCGGGACTTGCAGAAGTCTATAAGCCACCACTCAGCGAGAGAGAGTTTCGATGCGGTCGCGCCAAGTTCTTCCGGGGGTCGTTGTCATTGTCGTGGTCCTCGTGGGCAGCGCGCTCCTGTGGAAGAACAATCACGCGGAGCGGGCCTCGGCTCCGCCGATGGCGAGCGGATCGAGCGCCGCGCCGTCGCCGGCATCCCAGGGCCCCGCGCAGCAAACCCTCGCCGATCTCCAGCACACCGTGAAGGATCTGCAATCCTCCCGGGCGCGCGACGAGGATCGGATCAACGATCTGCAGCGCCAGCTGTCAGCCGAGCAAGGCGAGCGCAAGTTGCTGTCGGATCAGATGAGCACGGTCGCCGGGCGCCTGGACGGGCTCGAAAAGGCGCGTGCCGAATACACCGGCCCCGCACGCGGACGGCGACGCTGAGGATCAGCGACCGCTTGGCAGCCCCCTACTCGGCCGCGCTATCCAGCGAGTGCAGTCCTCCACCTTCGGACGGCTTCGGCACTTCGCAACCGGTTGCGCAGCAGCGGCCGGGCTGCTTCGAGACGCGACGCCCGTCATCGAGGATGCCGCGGTCGAGCAGGCCTTCGACCAGCTCGATCTTCTCCATCACCGGATAGTTGCGCCATATCTCGCGCTTCATCGCTTCCGGCGAGCCGCCGCCATGCAGCGAGATCACCGAATACCAGCCGGCCTGGTTTGAGACCGTCAGATCCTCGATGAAGCGCGCTACCTCGGCGCGCTTGTCCGCGGGTATGTCCGGCCGGCCGCCCATCACAGCGGCGAGCGACGCCCCGGTCTCAGGATTGTGGTCCTCCTCCGGGCCCGGCAGGGCGACGATCAGGCCGCCGGAGACGTAATGCGCTACGCGGTGCATGTCGTAGATCTTGGTGGCGAGCAGCAGCTTGCCGATATTGGAGAACACGGCATCCGGCATCACTGATCCGGCCGGATCCTTCTCGCAGTAGACCGACGCGGCGACGCCGCAGGCATAGAAGCTTTCCGTGATGGTGATGAGCTCAACCATCGCTTCGCGAATATGCGCATGGCGGTCGATATCGAGCCCATTGGCTTCGATCATCAGCGCGCCGGCGCCGATCAAGAGATCGCCGAAGCCGGCGCGCGCGCCGATGCAGGAATGCCGGTGATGCGCGGCATAGGACGTGGTGAGGACGCCGCCCTCCTCGGTCTCGCCGGCCAGGAAGACGCGGTCGTGCGGAACAAAGACATCGTCGAACATCACGACGCCGACCGACTGGCCATATTTGGCCGAGAACTTGGCGGCCGCTTCGCCGGGACGGCCGGCGGGCCTCGCAATGATGGTGACGCCGGGCGCATCGCACGGCACGGCGCAGCACACCGCGAAATCCTTGTCCTCGGGATTGTGAGTCCGGCATGGCATGACCAGGAATTCGTGCATGTAGGGCGCGCCGGTCACGATCGCCTTGGTACCGCTGATAACGATGCCGTCCGGACGCCGCTCCTTAATGTGGACATAGACGTCGGGATTGACCTGCGCGCTGGGACGCTTCGATCGATCGCCCTTCGCGTCGGTCATCGCCACGCCGAGTGTAAGATCCTTATCCTGAACTTCATGAAGATAAGCGAGGAAGCGCTGGCCATAGTCCGTGCCATGACGTTGGTCGGTCAGTCTGGTCGACTGGTACAGGCCGTTGAGCGCATCATGCGTCAGGTAGCGCTGCGCGCATCCGGCGGTCCGGCAGACCAGGCGGACCGCTTCGAGCTTGAACAGCAGGTCCTGCGAGCTCTCATTGATGTGCAGCATCCGGTTCACAATCTTGCCGGACGTGCCCTGGCGCGCGGTCATGATGGGCGCGTGCTCTGGCCTGAGCGCAAAATCGTAGGTCACGCCGACGCCGGCGATGCCCGGCGCGAGCAGCGGCTCATCGGCGACGCTGTCCACCGCGCTTCCGTTCACAAATACACGCGGTTTGTAGGCGCGAAGCGATTCCCTGTAGTCGGCGGCCGACATCAGCATGGGCGCCACTCCCTCTTGTCTCGTATTCTGGATGGTGTTAAAAATTCTAACGCTGTTAGAATAATCGTCAAGCTGGATTCAGAGGAATGACGGAGCGGCGACGCAGCAGGCGCGAGGCGGTCAACGGCCACAAGCGCGGCATCATTCTCGACGCTGCGAAGCAGGTCTTTGCGGAGGAAGGCCTGGAGGGTGCGAGCCTGCGCGCGATCGCGGTCCGGGCCGGTTACACCGCCGCGGCCCTCTACTTCCACTTCGACTCCAAGGAGGCGATCTACGCCGAGGTGCTGAAGGCCTCGCTCGCCGCGCTGGGCCGGACGGTCGATGGCGCGGTCGCGCAGGCGAAGTTGCCGGCGCAGCGGCTGAAGGCCGCCGCCATGTCATTCTTCAGATATTACGCGGACAATCCCCGCGATCTCGACCTCGGCTTCTATTTATTCCGCGGCGGCATGAAGCCGGCCGGCCTCGGGTCCGAACGCGACGAGACGCTCAACGCGGCCCTCGAAGCGGCGCTGCGGCCGATCGCCGATGCCGCGATCGCGCTCGGCGCCTCCAGGCAAAAGGCCAACCTGCTCATGGTCGACTGCTTCGCCCATGCGACCGGGCTGCTACTGCTGCTGCACACCGGCCGCATCCGGATGTTCGGCGCCTCGGCACCCGACCTCATGGAGCGCTATGTCAGGGATCGGCTTGCCCATGTGACGGACGAATGACACCGATGCTCACCATCGATCCGCAGCGCTCGCTTCTGCTCGTCATCGGCGGCTGATGCCTGTGATCCACGTGGCAAAACGACCGTCCGCAACGCTGTCAGGCTGATCGACGCCGCGACACTATTCGGCATTCCACGCCGGTTCACCGAGCAGAACGCCAAGGGTCCGGGGCCGACTGTGGCCGACATCCCGGTGGAAAGTGATCGGCTGGTCCACAAGCAGTTGTTCGACGCCTGCCGCGAAGCCGGCTTCCTAGCCCCGTATCCCAGCTGTCGCCCGTCGTCGCAGGCTGCGAGTCCCAGACGCGGTGTTGAGCACCCGACCTGGCAGCGAACTACATCCCGTGGCTCTGGAATACCGCCGAACACCTTTTGCTGAGCCGGCTTCGATTCTGCATCAGGCACTGCTGGACCGCATTGTCATCGCCGAGCTGTTGCCGGCAAAAACGCTTGGCATCGCTTGAGCAAGCCTTCTGCTCCTGGGGCGTGCCCATATGGCCTTGGGCCAGCACGAACGACGGCAGAGCCGTGAGAAACACCGCGAGCGCGAACGACAGTTTTTTCATCGAGAGCATCCTCCTTGGCTCGGACAAACGTCTGCGGGCCACGGCAGTTCCGCTCGCCCTCGCGCAGGGACGGATACGGACCGCGGCTTCGCAACCAGGACCTGACCGGAAATCTGCAGTATTGAAATTTCAAGTGCGTGTGCCGGTATGGATGTCGAGGGCGCCGCATCGATGTGCCGCGCTAGTCAATGCTCCGACGGATCGCGCGCGGCATCCTTTTTGTGGTGCCAATCTTGAGACGGAGAGGCGGCAGAATGCGCCCGAACCTGTGCACTCGACCGGGCCGCGCCAAGGGATGATTTACGGAAAATGGTATGCTCAAACGCCGCTTTTGTCCTATGGTCATCGCTTGCACCTTATGTCCGCTTTAAGTCCTCCGAGATCATCATGCCTCTTGTTAAGACCACTAAATTGGCCGGCTCGGCTGCGAAAGCCCGGATGCCTGATCGAGCCGCTCGGCCGGTCGCCAAATCGGTCCCAGCCGCGAAACGAGCCCGTAAAGCCGGCAAAGCCTCGGGAAAGAGCCGCATCTCCGAGCGGGTGGCGGCGGCCACCGAAGAGCTGGCAAGCGGCTTGACGGAGGCGTCGGCCGCAGCCGAAGAGCTCCGACGATCCATGGAACAGATTGGCGCGGGAGCGGAAGAAGCGGCTGGAGCGTCCCAAGAGCAGTTGGCGGCGATCAAGCAGATCGCCACGAGCCTGAAACTGGCTCGCGGCGAGGCTGACAACTCGCGGCGCCGGACCGAAGCAGCGCAAGTGTCGCTTGCCGAGACCGCGACGCAGATCGGCGGATCGATACAGGCGATCGAAAAGAATTCGGAGCGACAGGCCGCTTCCGGGACCATCATCAGCGAATTGGAGCGGCGAGCGCGAGAGGTCGGCGAAGTCACGGGCGCGGTCAGCCGCATCTCCGACCAGACCAATCTGCTGGCCCTGAACGCGGCCATCGAAGCCGCCCGCGCCGGAGAGCATGGACGTGGTTTTGCCGTCGTGGCGGACGAAGTCAGAGTGCTGGCCGAGGCGGCGGACAAGAGCGCGCTCGAGGTCAAAAGCCGCGCCGAAGAAATCCAGGGGAGCGTGCGGGAAGCTTCCGCGACAGTCAAAGCCGCAGCCGCGACGGCCGCCGCTCAAGCCAAGGCTGGACGACAGATCGTGGAGATCCTGTCCGTACTTCGGGAGAACATGATCGAACTCGCCGATGGCAGCCAACAGACCGTCACGGCCAGCATCGAGGCGGACAGAGCCATCCACGAAGCACAAAGAGGCGCCGAACTCGTTGCCAGCGCTGCCGAGGAGCAGGCTTCGGCCGTCAACGAGGCGCAGCTTGCGGTGCGTCAACAGGCGCAATCGCTCGATCAGGGCCAGGCTGCCGCCCAGGCGTTGGCATCCGCATCCGAAGATTTGGCCGGCGCGGTGTCGAGTGCTGCTATCGCCGAGAACATTGCCAGCATGGCCGAGCAGCTTTCGGCGACCATTCAGGAGCTTTCCAGCGCCGCGGGCCAGATCTCGACTGCTGTGGAGCAGATCAGCCGCGGGTCGCAGCAGCAGGCCGCCGCTGCGCAACAGACCTCGGCTGCACTGAATCAAATCGAGAAAAGCGCACGGATCGCCCGCGAGCGTGGCCAACTCGCCCTCGACAGGACGGCTGCCATGGGCGAGAGACTGGCAGAAGCACGGTCGGGCGTCGAGCAACTGATCCGGGATGTCGGCGACGGGCTGGACACGACCCGAAACATCCTCGGAACGATCGTTTCGCTGGAGGGCATCGGCCGCAAGATCGAGAAGAACGTCGATGCGATCGCATTGGTCACGATTCAGACCACCATGCTCGCGGTCAGTGGGGCCGTCGAAGCCGCGCGCGCCGGCGAAGCAGGACGCGGGTTCGCATTGGTATCGTCCGATATTCGCGCTTTGGCCCGCGAAGCCTCCGATAGCGTCGAACGGATCAAGGACACGATCCGCGGCATTCTCGATCAGATCACGGTCCTGCGCCGCGATATCGAGCAGATCGTTGCGGCGGGCAGCCTCGAGGTCGAAAACAATCGCATGGTGATCAAAACGTTCGAGGACATGAGTGCCGAGATCGCTGTACTCGCCGGCGCCAACAAGGCCGTCCAGCAGAGTGCCGATGTCATTCTGGCCGCAACGGGAGAAACATCTTCCGCGGCACGGCAGATCGCCGCCGCGGCGGAGGAAGCAGGCTCCGCGTCCCAGCAGGCGGCGATGGCTTCCGCAGAGCAGGCGCAAGGCGCGGAAGATCTGGCGGCGGCCATCGAGGAAATCGCTTCACTTTCGGACGAGCTGAAAAACCAGAATGGATAACACCGACAAGGCCGGCAACGATCACGACGAACGGTTTCTGACCTTCAGGAGTGACGGGCGGCTCTATGCGCTGCCTGCCATGCTGGTGTCGGAAGTCTTGCGGCTGCCGTCCATCGCGCGCGTGCCCCAAGCGCCGCGGAGCCTGATGGGCCTCGCCAATCTGCGTGGATCGGTCCTGCCGGTGGCAAGCGTAAGGGCCCTGCTTGGAGGAGACGAGGCCGCCGCCACCCATGCCTCCCGGCTGATCGTACTGAATGGCACATCGAACGTCGCATTGGCGGTGGATGAAGTTGCAAGCCTGGTTCGTGTTTCGCACGAGAAGGTCAAAATGGCCGAAGCCGACGTTGCTTCGGAGCCCGGAGAACGTCTTCGCGGCGCGTTCGAAAACAACGCCGATGTCGTCAAGATACTCGATGTGCCGGAATTGCTGCGCCAGGGTTTCGCCCGCAGCAGAGCAACGCGGCGCACGCCGGAACCAACGCGCGCTGAAGCGACGTCGGATCTCTCCTCGGCGGAGGCCGTGCGACAGCGGCTGATCACGTTCGACGTCGCCGGCCAGGAATATGGCTTACCTCTCGATTCAGTCCGGGAAATTGTCGCGGCGCCTGATCATCTGACCTACGTGCCCGGGAGCGATGACGCCGTGCGCGGCGTCATGTCGTACAGGGATGGACTCTTGCCCCTGTTGTCGCTCCGACGCCTGCTCGGTCTGCCTGCGGCAAACTCGACGGACGCGATACGTGAGCAGGCCGTGGTCGTCTCGGTCGGTGATATTCTGGTGGGGTTCATCGCCGATCGCATGCGCGCCGTGATTGCCATCGATGAGGGTCGCGTGGAGAAGATCCCACCGATTCTCGCCGCGCGCGCGGGCGGAGAGACCAGGATCAAGGAAGTCTACCGCGTCGCCCACGATCGACTGATCTCGATCCTGGCCCCGGACCGCCTGTTCCGGGACGAGGTCATGCAGAAACTGATGCAAGGCGAAATCGCGATGAAGCCGATGACGGATGCCAGTTCAGCGAGATCGGACGCCGATGAACTGCGGTTTCTGGTCTTTCGTCTCAGCGACGACGAATTCGCGCTGCCGATCGACGCGATTGACGAAGTGGCTCGGGTGCCGGATCAGGTTACGCGCCTGCCGAAGACGCCAAAATTCCTCGAAGGCGTGGTCAATCTGCGGGGCGAGGTGATCCCGGTCATCGATCAGCGCCGCCGCTTCGACATGAGCCCCTCCACGGAGCTCGCAGGACGGCGGCTGGTCGTGGTGAGAACCGAACGTCATCGTGCCGGCCTCATCGTCGATGGAGTTTCAGACGTCCTGCGATGTACATCGGACATGATCAAGCCTTCACCCGATCTGACCGGGAGCGCGCAGGGCCTGGTGCGGTCGGTCATCAATCTGGAGGCATCGGGCAGGATCGTCCTGCTGCTGGACCCTTCCGAGTTGCTGACGCAGGCGGAGCTGGGTCTGCTGGATTCCTTCGGCAAGGATGTCCGAGGCAAAGAGACGCGGCAGACCAAGCCGTGATCAAGATCTTGGTCGTGGACGACTCGGCCCTGGTCCGAAAACTGATCGGACAGGTGTTTGCGACGCAGGCCGATTTCGACGTTCAATTCGCTAGAAACGGCCGGGAAGCGCTCGACGCCATCGGAGTCGCGCGCCCTGATGTCGTCACCCTCGACGTCAACATGCCCGAAATGGACGGGCTTGCGTGCCTCGACAGGATCATGATCGAGCACCCCTGCCCCGTGGTCATGGTGTCGACGACCACAGCCGCGGGCGCAAATGCGACGCTCGAGGCATTGCGTCTTGGTGCGATAGACTTTGTCGCCAAGCCGGCCGGTGCCGTTTCACTTGGCATCGATACTCTGGCGCAGCCGCTGATCGACAAGGTCCGGGCCGCCGCCGGCGCCAAGTTGAAAAGCTCTCTGCGCCTGCGCGAGAGAATACGACACCGGATCGGCGAAAGCGTAAAGGTGCTCCCACGCGCCTCGACCAGACAGCCGAAGCCCGTGGCGACGAACCCCGGTCTGGTGCTGATCGGCACGTCGACCGGGGGCCCCCCGGCGCTCGAGACGCTCCTGACTGCATTGCCGGCAAGCTTCCCGTGGCCGATCGTTGTGGCGCAACATATGCCGGCAACCTTCACCGGTCCGTTGGCGCGTCGTCTTGATGGCATCAGCCGGATCACCGTACGAGAAGTGGTGGAGCCGGTCGCGCTCGAGCCGGGACACGCCTATATCGGCCGCGGCGAAGCCGACGTCATTGTATCGCGGCGCGGCCGGGGCTTGTTCGCGATGGCCGCCCCGGTCGACAAGGCATACCCTTGGCACCCGAGCACCGACCGGCTGGTGCGCAGCGCACTGAATCATGTGGCTCCGAACCTGTTGGTCGGCGTGCTGATGACGGGCATGGGAAATGATGGGGCCGAGGCGATGGCGCTTGTTCACAGCCAAGGTGGAAGAACGATCGCGGAGGCGGAAGCAACCGCCGTCGTATGGGGTATGCCTGGCGAGCTGGTCAAGGCAGGCGGCGCAGACTTCGTCGTTCCGCTTCCGAAGATCGCCGCGCAGTTGAAAAGGTTGGTGGGCTGATGCCACTGGTCAGGAAGCCCTCTGCTCCGGGACCCGCGGCCGTCGCAGAAGGTGCGGGTCTCGCCGAGTCTTTGCTGCGTGGTACCGATGAGGAGCGATGGGCCGCAGCGCGCAACGCGTTCGAAGTTCCCGATGGGCTCGCATTGTTGAGCGAAGCGCTGTCGCGAGAGCATATCCCTCGCGTCCGCGAGGCCATCTTCACGGCGCTCGCGAAGATCGGCACGCCGGAAGCCGCAAGCGCCGTGCTGCCTCACCTGCGTTCGGACGATGCTGCCCAGCGCACCGCGTCGCTCGACGCATTGAGAGCGATGCCAGCAGCCGCCGGCCGACATTTGCCTCAGCTTCTGAGGGATCCCGATCAGGACGTCCGCCTGCTCGCCTGCGAGATCGCCCGCGGCCTCGCAGCGGATGATGCCGGCCGCGAGCTCATCGCGCTGATCGAGCGAGAGCAGAAAGCCAATGTGTGCGCCGCCGCCGTCGAGGTTCTGGCCGAGATCGGCACCTCTTCGAGCTTGCCGGCGCTCGCCAGATGCGGCGCACGCTTTCCAGACGACCCGTTTCTGGCATTTGCCGTCAAGGCGGCGGCCGACCGCATCGGCTCACGCTGATCGATGGCCGATCCATCGCCACTCACAAGCGAGGAATTCCGCAGACTGGCCGAATTCCTCTATCGGCGAACTGGCATGGTGTTCTCCGAGGCCAAGCGTTACTTCGTGGAGCGTCGGATTGCCGAGCGGATGTCGGCGACTTCATGCCGCTCGTTCACGGACTATTTCGCTCAGCTCCGCAACGACGAGCGCAGGGAAGTGGAAGAGCTCATCAACGCTTTCACCATCAATGAGACCTACTTCTATCGGGAGGACTACCAACTCGCGTGCCTGACAACGGATCTGCTCGCAGCGCGTCTGGCGGCCAAGCGCGGTCGCGATGCGATCCGGATCTGGTCTGCGCCCTGTTCGACCGGCGAAGAGCCCTATTCCATCGCGATCTGGCTGCTGGAGAACTGGAAGGAAGTCGACGACTACGATATCGAAATCGTCGGATCGGACATCGATACGGACGTGCTTGAAGCAGCAGCGGAAGGCATATTCCGAAAGAGAGCGTTGATGAAACTTTCTCCGGATTTGGTCGCACGCTACTTTCACCCGCTTGGCGATGAGCGCTGGCAGATCCTCGACGACCTTCGCCAGTCGGTAAGGTTTTCACGTGTCAATCTCGTGGACACCAGGCAAACCCGGTTGCAAGGCGCTTTCGACGTCATCTTCTGCAGAAACGTGCTGATCTATTTTGACGATGAGTCGCGGCGGATCGCTGCGGAAAACCTGTACGAGAACCTGCTTCCCGGCGGCTTCGTTTGCCTCGGACATACCGAATCCATGAGCCGCATCTCCCCGCTGTTCGAGGTCTGCAGATATTCGGGCGCCATCGTCTATCGAAAGCCAATGGAGCTGCGCGCGTGATCGAGGCCGCAAAAAAGCGTATCCTGATTGTGGATGACGCCGCGCTGGTCCGGGGTTACTACCGGGCCGCGCTCGACGACCAAAGCTTCGAGGTCGAGGAGGCGTTGAACGGATTGGAGGCTCTCGAAAAAATCCTGGCGCAAAGCTTCGACCTCGCGATCGTCGACGTCAACATGCCGCGGATGGACGGAATTACGTTTTTGCGCGCGCTGCGCTCCCGGGAGCTTCCCATATCCTCGGTGCCGGTGCTGGTCACGAGCACCGAGGCCGGTGCCAAGGACATGGCAGCTGCACGCAGCGCCGGCGCCAATTATTACCTCGTGAAGCCGATTGGACAGAAACTGCTGGCGGAATACGCCGCCATTTTCTGCGGGGTGCGTCGATGAACGAGTTCGTCGAGCAATTCCTGCTGGAGTCGCGCGATCTCGTCGCGCAGGCGACTGACGATCTGCTGGCGCTGGAAGGAAAGCCTGACGACAGAGATCGATTGGATAGCGTTTTCCGGGCATTTCACACCCTGAAGGGCGCCGCAGGAATCGTCGATTTCGCTGCGATGGCGCGGACCCTGCACGCGGCCGAAGATATCCTGGCGAGCATCCGGACGAGCGGAGAGGCCATTGTGCCGAGCGTGCTCGACGAGTGCCTGACCTGCCTCGATCTCACATCGCGGTGGCTGGACGCGATGGAGGCGAACGGAAAGGTGCCGACCGGCACGGAGGCCGACGCAGACGACATGATCTCGCGCTTTGCGGCATCGCTCGAGACCAACGCGCGCGACCGGGCTTCGCAACCCGCCGGTCATGACTGGCTCGAACGACTTCGCGTCGATCCGCACGAACGGACCACAGGTCCGCGCGTGGCGCTGCGATATGTCCCCGATGCGGACGCTTTTTTCCAGGGCCAGGACCCGATGGAGGTGATCGCCGCATTGCCCAATCTGTTGAAGCTTGACCTCGCGTTGCGGGACCCTCCCGCGTCTCTTGAAGCAATGAACACGTTCAGCTCCATCCTCGACATTGTCGCTTTGATGGAAGCGTCCGCAGCCCAGGTCCGCACAGCGCTGATCGGTGTCCGCGGCGCGATGGATATCCGCGAGTTGGCGTCGTCAAACGCCCCGGTTGAGGACGGTCGGTTGACGGCCACCTCTCTGCTGGAGGCGCAACTACTCGTTTTGCGCGACGGCACCGCCGACGGACTGATGGGCCGGCTCGCTTCGGTCGGCCGCACCGCCGTCAACGCGCTCGCATATCTCGGCCAAAGCGAGGCGGCTGCCGCTCTCGGCGGCGCAGCAGCGACCGCTCAGGCCACGCTGAGCGCGGCCCCCTTGGTCGAGGCGATCGAGCGCGCGCTCACCGGCGACGGTCGGCAAACATCCAGCGGCAATACAACCGGCCCGGTCCGTGCGGTCAGGGCCCTGCGGGTCGACATGAGCAGGATCGATACGCTGGTCAAGCTGACCGGCGAACTGGTCGTCCTCAAAAACGCCATCGGTCACGTCGCAAAGCTCAGTCAGGAAAGCGCAGGGCCGGCCCTTCTGGCGACGACGCTGCGTGAACAGCACGCCCTGTTCAACCGGCTGACGACGGAACTGCAGGCCGCGGTGCTTGGCATCCGGGTGCTTCCGTTGCGATCCGTTTTTCGTCGCTTTCCGAAATTGGTCCGGGAAATCGCCGGCAGTGTCGGCAAGACTGTGAAATTGCTTGTTGAGGGCGACGACACCGAGGCGGACGCCACCATCGTGGACGCGCTGTTCGAGCCGCTGCTTCATGTGCTGCGCAACGCGGTCGACCACGGCATCGAAAGCCCGGAACGGCGCGCCGCCGCCGGCAAGGAGGCCGCCGGCACGGTGATCCTGCGCGCGCGCCGCGATGTCGACAACGTGGTGATCGATGTCGAAGACGACGGTGGCGGCATCGACCTGACCCGGGTGCGCGCCGTGGCGGCGGAACGACGGATTGCCAGCGCCGATGTCCTGGCTGCGATGACGGACAGCGAGGCGGTTCACCTCATCTTTGCAGCCGGCTTCTCGACGGCAGCAACCGTCTCCGACCTCTCGGGACGCGGGGTCGGGATGGATTCTGTCAAGACAGCCGTCGAGCGGCTCGGCGGCAAAGTAACCCTTGAGACCACGCCCGGCGCCGGGACAACCATCACCCTGCTCCTTCCCTTCAGCCTGATGATGACCGCGGTGATGACGGTGGACGTCGCGGGCCAAGCGTTCGCGCTGCCGCTCGATACGATCCTGGAAACAACCATCGTCGGGCGCGACCGCATCGTGCCGATCGGGTCCAGCCATGCGGTCGTGCTGCGCGATCGCACGGTGCCGATCATCGACCTGGCCGAGATGCTCGGATTTTCCCCTGGACTGCCCAGCCAGGGCGTCGCGAAGATCGTGGTCCTGTCAGTTGGAACCCAGATTGCCGGACTGGTTGTCGATCGATTGGGCGAGCGGATGGATGTCATGCTGAAACCGATGGACGATCTGCTGGCGGGCATCAGGGGGGTCGCAGGGACCACGTTGCTGGGCGACGGCCGCGTGCTGATCGTGCTGAATCCGGCGGAGATACTGGTTTGACCGCCGTCCTTCACGATGCCTCCACCATCCGGCTGTTCGGCGTCTGCTCCGCCCAGGACGCCGAGATATTGCTTCAATTGCTGTTGACCCATCCCGCGGCAGAAATCGACTGGCGGGACTGCGAAAGCGCCCATGCTGCCGTGATTCAGGTCCTGCTGGTGGCGGGGCGGGCGCTGCGGGGGCCCCCCAGAGGCGCCCTCCTGAGCCGCCTCGTTGCCCCCGCCATCGCCTCCAACTGAAAAGTTGGACTTTCCCTGACGCGCCGGAGATGCGAAAAGCCCAACTTCGCGGCTCAAAAATCGGCCTCCCGGAGACTGCATGCCCTACACGCTCTTGATCGTCGACGACAGCAAGCTCGCCCGAATGGCGGCGGCCAAGGCGCTCAAAAATCTCTATTCGGACTGGGAACGGGTCGAGGCGGCGAACGGCGACGAGGCAATCTCGCTTGTCAGGGAAACGCCGTTCGATATCGCTGTTCTGGACTTCAACATGCCTGGGCGGGACGGTCTGCAGCTCGCGGCGGAAATCCTCGCGCTCCGCCCTTCTACGCCGCTTGCCATCGTCTCGGCCAATCACCAGGCTGAGATCGTTGCGCAGGCGAAGGGCATCGGAGCCGAGTTTCTCACCAAGCCTTTGAACGAACAGGCCTTGGGCGCGTTCCTGGAAGGCGCCGTACGGCGGCTCGAGCAAGCCAAAGCATGAGTGCCATGCCTCCGGATTTGCTCAGTGAGTTGCAGCTCGACGCCCTGACCGAACTGGTCAATATCGGCGTCAGCCGGGCAGCCGCCAGCCTCCGGGAAATGGTCGGCGCGCAGGTCCATTTGTCGGTGCCGATGGTGTCGCTCGAGACCCGCGGCCGGGCGATCGCCATCCTGAGCGAACGTGAGGCATCGAACCTGGTTGCCGTCCACCAGGTGTTCGAGGGCGACATTGCCGGCCGGGCGCTCCTGATTTTTCCGGAGACCAAGAGTCTGGAGCTGGTTCGGGCGATCACGGGTGGAGATCTGCCGCTCGAAGACATCATCGAGCTTGAACAGGAAGCGCTGGCGGAAACCGGCAATATTCTTCTCAACAGTTGCCTTGCGACCATCGCCAACATGCTTCATCGAAGCCTGAAGATGTCGCTGCCCGAGGTTCTGCGCGGCAACGCCGCGACATTTTTCAGCCTCGCGCCACCACCGGAAGCCGGTGACTTTGTGATGTTTCTCTTTATCAATTTTGCCGTTCGCGAGCGCGACATCAGCGGTTACATTGCAATGATCATGGATTTGCCCTCCCTCACGGCGCTCGTTCATCTGCTTGATGAGTTCATCGAACGGGCGACGGGCGATGCGGTATCTTCCGGCGATGACCGAGCTTGAGCGCGATCAATTCTCCGGTGCCTTGGACGCATTGGACTCAGGCGTCGTCGTTCTGGATCGCGATCAACGCGTCGTGTTCTGGAATTACTGGCTCTCGTCGGCAAGTGGCATCGGCCCCGGCCAGGCAGCCGGACAAACACTGGCTGAGCTTTTCCCCGATCGGACGCTCGGTCGACTGACAACCTCTATCACCGATGCGCTTTCGGTGGGCTCGTCCGCCTTCCTGACCTATTCGCTCAATCCGGATTTGCTGCCACTGCGAACCCGGGCCGGCCTGCCTCTGATCTACAACGTGACAGTCCGTCCATTCGGAGCGCAACTGCCGCATTCCCACTGCCTGCTACAGATCGTGGATGTGACCGTCGCGACGCAGCGCGAACGCGTGCTTCGCGAGCGCCAGAACGCGCGGTACGATGCCGTCGTTGAAAGTGCGCCTGATATCATTCTGACCCTTGATGCAGATGGCATCGTTCAATTCGCAAATCCCGCAGCAGTTCGAGAAACGCAATACAGCCGGTCTGAACTGGTCGGAAACCCCTTGGGTCGCTTGTTTGAGCAGCCAGGGTTATGGGAAGACCTTTGGCGGGCGGTGCTGTCCGAAGATCCGTCGATACGATCCGTCGAGTTGACCGCGCGGCGAAAGGATGGCTCGGCAACATTTCTCGACGTGTCTGCCTCGAAATGGTCGAGCGAAGGCCGGGTTTTCGTGACCGCGATCCTGCGCGACGTCAACGAGCGTCACACGGCCGAAGAAGCGCTCCGGGAATTGAACCTGACGCTGGAGCAGCGTGTCGCCGAACGCACGCAAGAGCGCGATCGCGTCTGGCAGGTCAGTCTCGACCTGCTCGGCGTCGCTACCTCGGACGGTAGATGGATCAGCATCAACCCCGCCTGGACCAAGATTCTCGGCTGGTTGCCGACGGACATTCTCGGCAAGACCTCCGAATGGCTGGAGCACCCGGACGACCGTCGCAAAATGCGGGATGCTGTGAACCGCCTGGCGTGGCCCGAGCAGACGTCGGATTTCGAAAGCAGCTTTCGGACCCGGACCGGTGACTATCGGGTGCTCTCATGGACGGCGATCAATGTCGAGGGCCTGCTTTATTGCGTGGCGCGCGACATCACCGAGCAGCGGCGCCAGCAGGAGGCGTTGGATAAAGCCGAAGAGGCCCTGCGACAAGCCCAGAAGATGGAAGCGGTGGGGCAACTTACGGGCGGCCTGGCGCACGATTTCAACAACCTGTTGACAGGAATCTCCGGAGCCTTGGAGCTGCTCCAAATCCGCATCTCGCAAGGCCGCTACAAGGATGTCGATCGCTATATTTCAACGGCACAGGGCGCGGCCAATCGCGCCGCCGCGCTGACACATCGCCTGTTGGCTTTTTCACGACGCCAAACGCTGGATCCCAAGGCGACCGAAGTGAATCAGCTTATCGCCGGAATGAACGACCTGATTACGAATACGGTCGGCCCCGGCATCGAGCTTTCGATTGCCGTCGCGCCCGATATCTGGATTACGCTCGTCGATCCCAACCAGCTCGAGAACGCGCTGCTCAATCTGTGCATCAATGCGCGAGATGCGATGCCCGACGGCGGTCAACTCAAAATCGAGACCGCCAATTGCATCCTTGACGCTGCCGAGGCGTTTTCTCTCGAGATGAAGTCCGGCGAATATGTCCGATTGTCCGTGTCCGATACCGGAGTCGGCATGAGCGAAGAGGTCGCGAAAAGAGCATTTGAACCGTTCTACACGACGAAACCGCTCGGCCAAGGCACCGGTCTTGGGCTCTCCATGATCTACGGCTTTGCCAAGCAATCGGGCGGCCAGATCCAGATTTCATCCACGCCGGGTCAGGGAACGACGATCCATCTCTTCCTACCGCGGTTCCATGGCGAGGGACACGCGTCGCGCGACACCCATGATTTCTCAGCGGCGCCGCGCGCTGGCACCGGAGAGACGGTCCTCATTGTCGACGATGAGCCTTCGGTTCGGATGCTTGTTGGCGAGGTGCTCGCTGAACTCGGGTATAGGGCCATCGAGGCGGCCGACGGAGCGAGCGCGCTGCATATCCTTCGTTCCGATGCCCGTATTGATCTGCTAGTTACGGACGTGGGCTTGCCGGGAGGCATGAACGGGCGGCAACTTGCGGATTTTGGTAGAACCGCGCGCAAGAACCTGAAAGTGCTGTTCATCACCGGTTATGCCGAGAAGGCCGCCATGGGCGCAACCGGGCTTGAACAGGGCATGGCGGTCCTGACAAAGCCGTTTGCAATGGACGGGCTCGCGACGCACATTCGCAATCTTCTGCGCTAATCCTATTGAGCGCTTACTGGCTGAACGAAGGCTGCTGTGCGGGGCACCTGTTGCAGTTGCAGCCCGCGGCCTTGACCGCCGATTGATCGGCGTTGCCAGCCAGTCTGGCGCGACCGTAACAACGCTGCGCGTGACTGTACCGGAATCGTTCGAATTGAACGACAGCACCGCAATTCCATAGTTCCGGCAAAATTCACCACTCAGCAACTTCCGCTTTTGGCGGCTGATCCAGCCGCGCCGGATGAAGTAACGCGACAAGTGGAATGATATCCAGAGAAGCTCTGGAGACGGCTTTCCGCGGCTGCGTCCCGCGGGGTTTCCAGGTCCGAACATCGGAATCAGCGGGCTCACCAAAGATATCGCCTGCTTTCATTCCGGGTCGGCACGGTCTTCGCTCGCAACCGAACAACGAATCCTGATTCGAAAGCCTCACCTAAGCAATAATTCATGCAACTGGTCAGGCCCGGCGTTCGTTTGTTCATCAGGGGACGGCAATATTCATCGAAAGGAGATAGGTCATGCGTGCTTTGTTGCTCGCAGGAACGGCTGCGATCGCGCTCTGTGCCTTTGGTTCGAACGTGTGGGCTGAAAACGCCGGTCAAGGCGGCCATCCAAACCTGGGCTCGAGCTTGACCGAGATGCTGCAGAAATCCGGCTACACCGATATTCGTGTCGCGCCATCCTCATTTACGGTCCATGCCAAAGACCAGAACGGCAACCCGGTGATGATGTCGATCAGCCCGGACGAATTTGCGGAACTAACCACAGTGGGTGCCATCGGCGAAAGCGCCGACCACAGTGCTACAAAGCCGGCAGACGATGCCGCTACGGCTGCCGCAAGCTCGACCTTCGTCAAGGTGCCAGGACAGGACGACCTGAGTTCAAAAGTCGTCGGCCTCGACGTCTACAACAAGGATAATAAGGACATTGGTACGATCAAGGACATCGCGCTCAATCCTGACGGACGCACGACGGCCTATATCGTCTCAGTCGGTGGCTTTCTGGGTATCGGCGATCATTACGTGGCAATCAGCCCCTCAGCCGTGAAGGTAAGTTACAATGACAATGACAAAAAATGGCATGCCACAATGGACGCCTCTGCCGATCAGCTGAAATCTGCACCCGAGTTCAAGTACACCGGGCGGTGGGACAGCAGCCGTACTTGACGCCTTCGGCGAGCCGACCCCAGAGCGGCTCGCGCCTGTCGCATGAACGAGCGATATGCAACTCCCTGCTCGATCGTCGCCTGCTGAAGCCGACGCTCGGCGAGCCGCCGCATCTGAGAGCCACAAGCCGGCGCGCTAGCTGTATCGACGAATGGACTATGCACCGGGTCGGTCGCCATAGGAACTGCCACTGCGTACAAACGTTACCGGCGCGCAAAGACAAGCGGCAGCGCGTGAAAGAACAGTGACGATGGCCAAGGTAGCCAGCGCTTTTGATGAGACAACCGGCGCCAGCACGACCGACGCACAAGGTTGGCCGGCTGGACCTTGTGAAGGAGCCAGTCACCATTATCAGCGCTGGCGTCGATAAACGGTGCTGAGAATGGCAGCGCCGAGGTAGCTGGCTTTGTGCCTTTGGTTCGCGTTGGCAGATGCCAAACTTGGCATCTACTATTCAGATAGCGCCGCTCCGACCCGCTCTTGTGCGTCGGCGTCCGATTCAAGACGCCGGCCACTCGGATAATTATCCTCCCTGTATGAAGCAGCGGTGGCCTTCAGTGTGTAGAAGGGCTTGCGTGAATGCAACTTTTCCGTCCCGGTGCAAACACGATCGCAGTGCTCGTGATGGCCGCGATCGGTGCCACGCCGGTGCTGGCCGTGGGCCTGTCCTACGAATTGATGCGATCACCCTACGCCACGGACCAGAACGTTACCCGCAACCAGCCGGTGCCCTTCAGCCACGAGCATCACGTCTCGGGGCTCGGGCTCGATTGCCGCTATTGCCATACCTCGGTTGAAAAAGCCCGTTTCGCCGGAGTGCCACCCACGGAGACCTGCATGACCTGCCATTCGCAGCTCTGGACCAATGCGGAGATGTTGGCACCAGTGCGCGAAAGCCTCGCCAAAGGAAAGCCGATCGCCTGGCAGCGCGTCCACCGACTCCCGGGCTACGTCTATTTCGATCACTCGGTCCATGTCGCCAAGGGCGTCGGCTGCACGACCTGCCACGGTGACGTCGGACAGATGCGGCTGATGCGGCAAGGGGCCCCCCTGACCATGCAATGGTGTCTGGATTGCCATCGTGACCCCAAGCCGTTCCTACGGCCCCACGAAGCCGTGTTCGACCCCAAATGGCAGCCTCCGAAGAACCAAGCCGAGATCGGGTCGAAACTCGCCGCAGCGTATCACATCCATACCGATCACCTGACGGACTGCACCGTATGTCACCGCTAAAGGAATTGCCGACGCGGCCGGCGCCGCCCAGACGCAGCAAGCTCAATCGTCGTCAGGCGTTGAGCCTGCTCGCTGGCAGCATGGCAAGCGGGCTCGCGGCCTGCAGCAAGCCCAACGAGCAGATCATTCCCTATGTCAGGCTGCCCGAGCGGATCGTCCCCGGCGAGCCGCTGAAATTTGCCACCACTCTTGCGCTTGCGGGCTTTGGAAGAGGCGTGATCGTCACCGCAATCGACGGTCGTCCGATCAAGGTGGAGGGCAATCCGCGTCATCCGGCTAGCTTGGGCGCGACGGATGTGTTCGCCGAGGCAGCCGTGCTGTCACTTTATGATCCGGATCGCTCACGCGCCATCCTTCATAACGGCGCCATCGCTCCGCGGGAGGCGCTCCGTCAGGCGGTGCTGAGCGAGCTTTCGGATGCACGGGGGAGACAGGGCGAAGGCTTTCGTCTGCTGACCAGGCGAACTACGTCGCCCACGCTGCTCCGGCAGATCGATGACTTGTTGCAGTCGCTTCCCGCGGCGAGCTGGCACGCCTATGATCCGACCGAGGACGAAAATGCACGAGCCGGCGCGCAGCTCGCCTATGGCCGGCAGCTTCGGAGCGTGCCGGACTTCGAAAAGGCCCGTGTGATCGTCGCGCTCGATGCCGATCCGCTGGGACACGGACCTGACCAGGTGCGCAACGGCCACGGCTTCGCGAGCCGACGTTCGATCGTGAAGGGCGGATTCTCTCGGCTTTATTGCGTCGAGAGCGCGCTGACGCTCACGGGCGCAAAAGCGGACGAACGCATCGCCCTTCGTCCCGAGGCCATCGAGCGCTTCACAGTGGCGCTGGCTCAGGCCTTCGGTGCGCCTCTCAGCGCACCGGAGCTCGGCGATCGGGACAAGGCTCTCGTTGCGAAGATTTCGGCCGACCTCCGCGCCAACAAGGGTGAGACGCTGGTGCTCGCTGGCGCCACGCTTTCCAAAGAAACACACGCTCTTGCGCACTGGATCAACGCGCAGCTGAATGCTCCGGTTCAGCTGATCGATCCGGGCGATCGAACTCCGTCAGGCAAGCAACCGGGCTCCCTGAAGCAGCTCGTGGACGACCTTGGTCAAGGTCACGTGCGCCAGCTCGTGACGATCGACGTCAATCCGATCTACGATGCCCCAGCCGATCTGGACCTCGGAACACAGGCAAAGAAGGCGCCGTTCCGACTGCACATGGGCGGCTATGTCGACGAGACCGCAGCCTTCGCAACCTGGCACGTGCCGCTGAGCCACCCGCTGGAATCCTGGTCCGATTTGCGCGCGAGCGACGGCAGCGCGAGCATCATCCAACCGCTGATCAAGCCGCTCTATCAGACCTTCACGGATCACGAGCTCCTTGCACTGCTTGGCGGTGACGCGGATGCAAGCCCGTACGAGCTCGTGCGCCAGACGTGGCGGAGCAGCGCCGGAACGGGAGATTTCGAGACGTGGTGGCAGCAAACCCTCCATGATGGCGTGATCGCGGAGACCTCAGCGCCGCCCGCATCGGGCGCGCCGACGTTGCCGCCGATTCCGACCAGCGGAGCTGCGGTCGAGGGCATCGGCCTCGTGCTGCGCCCCGATCCGAGCGTATGGGACGGCTCGTTCGCCAACAATGCCTGGCTGCAGGAATGCCCGAAGCCGTTGACCAAGCAGGTCTGGGGGAATGCGCTGTCCGTCCAGCCGGACGATGCCGTCCGGCTCAAGCTGTCGTCCGGGGATGTCGTGACCGTTGAGGCGAACGGCCGATCGATCGAGGTTGCCGTGTTGGTCGAACCTGGTGGGGCCAGCGGCGTCTGCGCGCTTACGTTGGGCGGCGGTCGGAGCAACGCGGGCGCAATCGGCAATGGTGTCGGTGGCAACGTATATGCGATTCGTGATTCCAGCCACCTTTGGCACCTCCCGCAGGTCTCGATCAAACCGACGGGGCGCCGCGAGCCGATCCTCACCACTCAGAACGTGGTGCGCACTGATGAGGAGGTGCGGGAGTTGTATCCCCTGCATCGGCTCTCCGCGATGCCTGCGCCATCGCCTCCTAGCGACGAACACCCGAGCCTGATGCCGCCAAGCGTGCGTCCCGGCGACGGCCACGCCTGGGCCATGGTGATCGACACGTCGGTCTGCATTGGCTGCAATGCGTGCGTCATGGCCTGCCAGTCCGAGAACAACGTTCCCGTGGTCGGGCCCGAGCAGATTGCGATGGGCCGCGACATGCACTGGCTGCGCATCGACGCTTACGACCACGGTTCGGTCGACAACCCACAACTCGGCTTTCAGCCGGTGCCCTGCATGCAGTGCGAGCACGCGCCCTGCGAACCGGTTTGCCCGGTGGCGGCGTCCGTCCACGACAGCGAGGGGCTGAATGGGCAGGTCTACAACCGCTGCATCGGAACTCGCTTCTGCGAGGCGAACTGCCCTTACAAGGTGAGGCGATTCAACTTCTTCGGTTACGCCGACGGTGAGGAATACGCCAATCTCGGCGCCGAATCCTACCGAGGCCAGAAGAACCCAGAAGTGACGGTTCGCGCCCGCGGCGTGATGGAGAAGTGCACCTATTGCGTCCAGCGCATCAGCGCGGCCCGGCGAGCGGCAGAACGCGATGATCGGCCGATCGGACCCGATGAGGTGCGGACCGCTTGCCAGAACGCCTGCCCGACGCGCGCCATCAGCTTCGGCGATCTAAACCAGGCTGACGCCGAAATCACCCAGAAAAAGGCCGACCCGCGCCACTACGTCTTGCTCGGTCATTTGGGGACGCGGCCGCGCACGACCTATCTGGCCGACGTTCGCAATCCTGCTCCAGCCAGTACCGAGCAGCCGACATGACGCAGCTTCTCGTCCCCGAGTATCCGCCGCCGCACCGCTGGATCTCCTCCCGCCATGCCGACGACGTTGAAGTCACGCAGGCGGTCGCCGATCCACTTTTCGTTGGCTTCGGCAGGGCTTGGTGGCTGGCTCTGCTTGCCAGCACGCCGTTCGTGCTCTGGCTGTTCGGCGCAATCGGCTGGCTGTTCTATCGCGGGATCGGCATCTGGGGCATCAACTCCACCGTCGTCTGGGGGGTGGCGATCGCGAACTACGTCTGGTGGATCGGGATCGGCAATGCCGGCACGCTGATCTCGGCAATGCTGCTGCTGACGAGGCAGAAATGGCGGGCCTCGATCAACCGCTTCGCCGAGGCGATGACACTGTTCGCCGTTGCGATCGCCGGGCTGATGCCCATCATCCATCTTGGCCGGCCGATCTATGCTTACTGGCTCGCTCCGTATCCCAACACGATGTCACTGTGGCCGCAATGGCGAAGCGCCCTGGTGTGGGATTTTTGGGCCATCATCAGCTATCTGCTGTTCTCGATCCTGTTCTGGTATGTGAGCCTGATCCCCGACCTCGCCACGATGCGCGACCGCGCCCCGTCGCGCGCCGGCCAATTGCTGTATGGCGCATTCGCGCTGGGATGGCGGGGCTCGGCGCGTGAATGGGCGCGCCTGCAGACGCTGCACAGCACGATGGCAGCACTCGGCGTGCCGCTGGTCTGTTCGGTCCACTCGATCGTCGGCCTCGACTTCGCCGCCAGCCTGATGCCCGGCTGGCAGGAAAGTATCTTCCCGCCCTACTTCGTCGTCGGCGCCATGTATTCCGGTTTCGCGATGGTCGTCGTGCTCGCGGCTGCGATCCGCTGGGGTCTCGGCCTTCAGGCCATCATCACCCGCCGCCATTTCGAGGTCATGGCCCGCGTCCTGCTGATGGCATCCATCGTCATGTTCTATTCCTATGCAACCGAATGGTTCATGGGCTGGTACGGCGGCGAGCACAGCGACCGCGAGCTGGTGCGCTTCGAATTCACCGGCACCTATGCGCCGCTGTTTTGGACCTTGCTGGCCTGTAACTGCGTCATTCCTCAAGTTCTATGGCTGCCGGTCGCGCGCCGCTCGCTCGCAATCCTGATTGCGGTCGCGATCGCTATCAATGTCGGAATGTGGCTCGAGCGTATCCTGATCGTCTGGAACACGCTTTCACATGGCTATATGCCGACACTCTGGCGCAGCTTCCACTTCACGTTCTGGGATTGGTCCTTCCTGATCGCGCCGCTCGGCTTCTTCGCATTTCTGTTCCTGCTGTTCGTGCGACTGGTTCCGAGCGTCTCGATGTTCGACGTGAGAGAGCTCGCTCATGAGGAGGCCGCCGCATGACAGCGACTCTCCTGGCGGAATTCCTGGACGCAGACGCGCTGAAAGCCGGGCTGGCGCAGGCGAGAGCGGCCGGGTACGACGTGCTGGAGGCCTTCACTCCCTTTCCGATCGAGGGGTTGGCGGATCAGCTCGGTCAGGAGCGTTCCAATATCCGGCCCGTGATGTTGGCCGGCGGACTTGGCACCGCAGCCTTTGCCTTCGGGCTGCAATGGTACAGCGCGGTGATCAATTACCCGATTATCAGCGGGGGTCGCCCGCTCAACTCCTGGCAGGTGTTTTTGCTGGTGCCGTTCGAGGTCGGCGTGTTCGCTGCCGCGCTTGCCGGCGTCATCGCATTCTTTTGGTCCTGCCGCCTGCCCCGGCTGCATGATCCTCTGTTTGATATCCCCGGCTTCGAGCGCGCAACACAGGACCGCTATTTTCTGCTCGCAGCCACGCAACGTGACGCATCGGATCTGCGCGCCTCGCTCCGGCACGCCGGCGCGGTGGAAGTGACGGAGCTACGCCAGCCATGATCGGCCGCCTGCTGCCATCTCTGATCCTGTCATTGCTGGTCGCTGGCTGCGGAGACCATTCGATGTTTCAGCAGAACCGCTACGCCACCTATTCGAAGGCCGGGCTGTTCAGGGACGGCGCAGAAGCCCAGACGTTCCCCGACGGGACGGTCGCGCAGGGTGACCTCGAGCGAAACCGGCAGGCTGCCACGCCACCCGCCGTGGATACGGCCCTGTTGTCGCGCGGCCGCGAGCGCTACGACACCTACTGCTCGCCCTGCCACGGGTTGTCGGGACGCGGCGACGGCATGGTCGTGCAGCGCGGCTTCCCCGCTCCGCCATCTTACCACACCGACCGCCTGCGCGCGGCAGACCGCCAGCACTTCTTCGACGTCATCACCAACGGTTATGGCGTGATGTATTCCTACGCAGCGCGGGTCGAGCCGCGCGACCGTTGGGCGATCGTCGCCTATATTCGCGCGCTGCAACAATCACAGGACACCAAGGTCTCGGATGTCCCAGAGCTGAAGAGCAAGCTCCCATGATCTTGGCACTGAGCAGATACACGCTCGGCATGGTGGGAACGCGGCGGTCAGCCGCCGGGCTCTTGCTGTTGGTCGCCGCAGTCGTTCTTGGGACTCTGGCGGCATTTGCAGGATCATATCCGAGCCTGCTCCGGGGCTGGCTGCTCGGCTTTGCGATCTGGAGCTGCGCGCCGATCGGAAGCATGACGCTGCTGCTCATTCATCGCCTGACCGGTGGCCGGTGGGGCTACGCTATCGCGCCGGTGTTGCGCCCGCTGGCCGCAATGATGCCTCTGGTTGCTATCGCCTTCGTTCCGGTTCTCGCAGGCTTGCACGCGATCTATCCCTGGGCCGCCGATCCCGGCCAAATCAGCCCCGATGTTGCGCGTTGGTATCTGAGCGAGCCATCCTTCATTCTTCGCGCTGTGATCGCGCTGGTCGGCTGGTCCGTGCTCGGCGTGACCTTCGCTTTGGAGCTCGGCGGTCGACTGCTGGCCGCGCTTGGCCTTGCATTCTTCGGTCTCATGATCAGCCTGGTCGCGGTTGATTGGTATCTTTCGATTGAGCCGCATTATGTCGCCACGGCCTTCGCGTCGATGATCGCAATCCAGCAGTTGCTTGCGGCGCTTGTCGTCGCGGCGGCGCTCAGCCCGCCGGATCTCGATGGCAAGGCTGCAAGTGATGTCGCAGGTCTCGTGATCGCGACACTGCTCGGCGTCGTCTATCTCGAATACATGACCTACGTCGTCGCCTGGTACGGCGATCTGCCGCACAAGGCGGCCTGGTTCCTCAAACGCAGCACATTCGGGTGGACACTCACCCTTGTCTTCGCTTTTGTCGTCGGCGCAGTGCTGCCATTTGCGATGTTGCTGCTGAAATCAGTACGAAGCAGCCGCTTCGGGCTGCGTGTTACGGGTCTGCTTCTGCTGACCGGCACGGCCCTGCATCTCACTTGGCTGCTGGTGCCGGCCTTTGCGTTTCAAGGCCTTGTCATCGCAACCGGGGCCGCCCTCCTCATTCTCCTCACGGTGATCACCGTGTTGCTCGCCGGAAGCAGCGCAGCCGCAGAGGCACGCCATGCCCAATGACGACATGGGAAAACGCACACTGCCGCAGCCGCCGGAGGTCAGCGATCGCCCGATTCTAATCATCGTCGGCGGCTTCCTCATCTTCGTCGGGATCGCCATCGCTGGGCTTCTCCTGTTCGTCACGCGGGAGGCGCCCGGCGCTTTGGGCCCGAGAGTGGAGAGACAGTTTCCGCAGCCGGCACTGCAGACGCTTCCTCAGAACGACCTCGCCCACTTCGAAGCCTCGCAGCGCAGCGCATTGTCGGGCTATGCGTGGGTAGACCGTGATCGCGGTGTCGCACGAATCCCGATCGATGAAGCCATGCGCATGATCACTGCCCGTGGCGAGCACGCCTACGATCCGCTTCAACCGTCGTCCCCTTCGCCCGCCGGCGCGCGTGGAGGCAGCCCATGAGACCGGCTCTCCTCGTCATTGCGCTTGCGCTGTGGCCGACATTGGCGGCGGCCGAATTGACGGACCAGCAGATCGGCCGCGTCGGCCTTGAGCCTCCGCCCAACGCCCGCGTCCCACTGTCTTTGTCCTTCAAAGATCTCCAGGGGAGCGCTGTCACCATCGGCGCAGCCATCGGGAACCGTCCGACGCTGCTGATCCCGGCTGATTTCACCTGCAAGCAGATCTGTGGCCCGGCGCTCTCAATCGCGGCCTCTGCACTGAAACAGACCGGGCTCGCGGCCGGCCGTGACTACAGCGTTGTCGTCGTCGGCATCGATCCGCGCGACGGTGTCGACGATGCCCGGCGGTTTACGAACGGCCAGATCGGCGGGCCAGGCATTTCCGTGTTGAGCGGGACGCCGGAGGCCATTGCGACCCTACTCGGAGCAATTGGCTATCATACCGAGCTTGACGGCGATCATGACGCTATCGCCCATCCTGCCGCCTTCATGACACTGGGCATCGATGGACACGTTGTTCGGGCCATGTCGAGCCTCGCGCTGCAGCCTACCGATCTGCGGCTGGCGCTGCTCGAAGCCGGAGCCGGCCGCATCGGCGGCATAAGCGGACGGATCGCCCTGCTCTGCTATGGGTTCGATGCGGTGCACGGCATCTACACGCGCCGGATCACCGCCCTGCTGCAGATCGCGGGGGGGCTGACCGTCGTCGTGCTTGCGGGCGCAGTGGGCCTGATGTTGCTCCGCGGGCGCAAAACCGGAGCCTCGGCATGAACGCGTCCTTCAGCCTGCCGGAGGCGAGCACTCACGCCGTCACCGTTGATCATATTTTCTACCTGCTGCTGGTTCTGTCGGGTGCCACCGTGGTGCTCGTCTTCGGGCTCATCCTGCTGTTTGCCGTGCGTTATCGCCGGGGATCCGCGGCCAAGCGCGGCCCGATGCCGGAGCTTCTCAGCCACGAATTCGAGATCGGTTGGACGCTTGCGACGTTGCTGACCTTCGCATTTTTGTTCTGGTGGGTCTCTTCGGCCGATCTCAGCAGCCTGGCTGCGCCTGTAGGCGCGCTGGAAATCCATGTCGTTGCCAAGCAATGGATGTGGAAGACGCAGCACTCGAACGGCGCGAGAGAAATCAATGCGCTCCACGTGCCGCTCAACAAGCCTGTCCACCTGCTGATGAGCTCGCAGGACGTCATCCACTCGTTCTTCGTTCCGGCGTTTCGGGTCAAGAAGGATGTCCTGCCTGGCCGTGACACGGACATCTGGTTTCAGGCCACCAAAACCGGCGTATTCCCGCTGCTCTGCGCGGAATATTGCGGCACCAACCATTCCATGATGCGCGGCAAGATCATCGTGATGCGCCAAGAGGATTATGCCCGGTGGCTCACCGAGCAGCCTGAAGGCGACGACCTCGCCCATGAAGGCGCCAAGCTGTTCATCGCGCAGGGCTGCTCGGGGTGCCATGCCAACTCCTCCAGCGTCCATGCCCCCCGCCTTGACGGCGTCTATGGCCGGGATGTGCACCTCTCGGACGGCCGCACGATCAAGGCGGACGATGCCTACATCCGCGACTCGATCCTCCAGCCCAAGCGGGACATCGTCGCCGGCTATGAACCCATCATGCCGAGCTTCAAGGGGCTGCTCGACGACGGCGAGATTCAGAGCCTGACCGCCTATATCCGCTCGCTTGCGCAGGAGAAGCAAAATGACTGATGCCCTGCTGGCCGGAGAGCTGCCGTTACCCCCGCGCCCGGACTATCTACGCCATGGCTCGACGCTCGCATCCTGGCTCACCACCACGGACCACAAGCGGATTGCGATCCTCTACGCAGTGACGATCACATTTTTCTTTTTCCTGGGTGGCGCAGCGATCACCGCCGTACGCCTCGAGCTGTTCCAGCCGAACGGCTGGCTGATGACGTCAGACACCTACAACAAGCTCTTCTCTTTCCATGGCATCGTCATGGTGTGGTTCTTCCTGGTCCCGTCCATTCCGAACACGCTCGGCAACTTTCTGCTGCCGCTGATGATCGGAGCACCGGATGTCGCCTTTCCGCGGCTCAACCTCTTCAGCTGGTACCTGACCCTGGCTGCCGGCGCTTGCACTGTCTATGCGCTGGTCGCTGGCGGCGTCGATACCGGCTGGACGTTCTACACGCCCTACTCGTCGATGTTCTCCAACACGCATGTTTTCGCCGCAGCGGCTGGCGTGTTCGTCGTCGGGTTCGCAAGCATCGCAACGGGCGTCAATTTCATTGCAACCACGCACATGCTGCGGGCCCCGGGAATGACATGGTTCCGCCTGCCACTGTTCGTCTGGGCAATCTATGCGACTTCCCTGATCATGGTCCTGGCCACGCCGGTATTGGCGATCTCACTGCTGCTCGTCATCGCGGAGCGCTGGCTGGGGCTACCGATCTTCGACCCGGCGCGCGGCGGTGACCCGGTTCTGTTTCAGCACCTGTTCTGGTTCTACTCGCATCCTGCCGTCTACATCATGGTTCTGCCCGCGATGGGGGTCGTGTCCGAAGTGATTCCTTGCTTCGCGCGGCGGCGCATTTTCGGCTACGACTTCATGGTCTATGCCATGCTTGCGATCTCCGGCATCGGCTTCTTCGTGTGGGGACACCACATGTTCGTCTCAGGCCAGTCGGCGCTGGCGAGTCTGGTCTTCTCATTCCTCTCCTTCATCATCGCGGTCCCATCTGCGATCAAGGTGTTCAACTGGACCGCTTCGCTCTACCGCGGTCAGATCAGCTTTGAATCGCCAATGCTTTATGCACTGGGCTTTGTCGGACTGTTCACCACCGGTGGCCTTTCGGGTCTATTCCTCGCGTCCATTCCGGTGGACATTCATGTTACCGACACCTACTTCGTCGTGGCTCATTTCCACTACATCATGGTCGGCGGCTCGGTATCGGCATTCTTCGCCGGGCTGCACTTCTGGTGGCCGAAGGTCACGGGCAAGCTCTATCCGGAGAGCTGGGCGAAATTCGCCGCCATTCTGATGTATTCCGGCTTCAACATGACGTTCCTGCCCCAGTTCTTTGCGGGTTATCTTGGCATGCCCAGGCGCTATCACACCTACCCGCCCGAATTCCAGATCTACAACGTCATGTCCTCGGCGGGCGCTGCAGTCCTTGCCGTCGCCTATCTGCTTCCGCTTGGCTATCTCACCTGGTCGCTGTTCTATGGCGCCCGCGCCGGCAACAATCCATGGGCGGCAACGGGACTTGAGTGGACCACCACGTCGCCGCCGCCGCCGAAGAACTTCGACTGGCAGCCGCGCGTCGACCGGCCGCCGTATGATTACCATGCCGAGGGCCTTTCAGCCGGAACCAACCGGCCAGAGGTGCAAAACGCCAGGGGAACGCAATGAGCGACGAAAGCGCACTGCTCAGAGAACCCTGGGTCGACTTCGACCGGCAGCGCGAGGCGGCCAAGTTCGGCATTTGGGTATTCCTTGGCAGCGAGACACTTTTTTTCGGGGCGTTGCTGTTGACCTATACGATCTGCCGCGTCGAGCACCCTGAGGCGTTTGCTGCAGCCGGACGCGAGACCAACATCTGGTATGGGACCATCAACACCGCTATTCTGCTCACAAGCAGCTTGTTCATGGCGATGGCGTCCCAGGCTGCCGAGTCAGGCGCGCGGCTGCGCCGGCTGGTGCTTGGTTGCTTACTCATCACCGCGATGCTCGGGCTCGCATTCGTCATCCTCAAGGGCTTCGAATACAAGGAGGACATCGACAAGCATCTGGTGCCAGGCGCAAGCTTCGCACTTCCACAGGCCGGCGCCCAGCTGTTCTATGGGCTCTATTGGCTTGTGACAGGGGTACACGCCATCCATTTGTCTATCGGCATGGTATTGGTCAGCCGCCTATTCTGGATGTTCTATCAGCGAAAACTTCGGATTCGTGAGAACCCGGAACTCGAGGTCACAGCGCTCTACTGGCACCTCGTCGATATCGTGTGGATCATCCTTTATCCGTTGATCTATCTTCCGGGGCGCGCCTCATGACGCTGCGCAGAGCGACCGCCGCCCATTTGTGGCGCAAGAACATCGTGATCTGGGCCGCGCTGCTTGCGCTGCTGCTGCTCAGCCTCGGACTCGCCTATGTGCCGATGGGTCGGCTGACGACCGCGGCCGGCATTATCATCGCCGCCGTAAAATCCACGCTCGTCTTGCTGCTGTTCATGGAGCTCGTCACATCGAAATCACTGGTCCGGCTCGCTGCAATCTCCGGCCTGGTCTTTGTGATAGCCATGTTCACATTGACCCTCAGTGACGTGCTCACCCGTTGAGCGCGGCGGGTCGCGTCGACAAGGAGGAATATCGCGCGCCGAATGCGTCCCCTGCGACCGTAACGCCAATGGCTTTCAACGCGAGTACGATTTGAAGCGCATGCTGCCGATCTGCGATGATTTCGCTTTCGGCGAGTTCGATGTCGAGCCGCGAGGGCCGCAATCCCGTCCCTTCAGCATTTCAGCAAGCCGTCTTGGCAGCTCTTCGTTGAGCTGCATCAGTGCGACTTCGATCGCGACCTTGAAGGGACGCGGCCACCGCGCAGCCGCTCGCATGCACCGCAAACGACCTCTGCAACGACGATGATCCTAAAGTCTACACTAAGCGTGCCCGTCTGCCGGGAACAAGAATATCACTGTGAGCTTCATACATCGGGTATGTCATGCCTTGGATCGAAGACTACGCGCTAATCGGTGACTGCGAGACGTCAGCCCTTGTCGGGCTGGATGGCTCGATTGATTGGCTGTGCCTGCCAAGGTTCGATTCAGACAGCTGTTTTGCAAAGCTGCTCGGAACGGAGGACAACGGATTTTGGCGCCTCTCAGCGCTTAAACCGTGCAAGCAGGAGCGACGTTATCGCCCTGGCACGTTGATTCTCGAGACCATTTTCGAGGCTGAGCAAGGGAAGGTCCGCGTAACCGACTTCATGCCTCTGAAATCCGGTCATTCGAGGATCGTCCGTATTGTTGAAGGTCTGGAAGGCAGCGTCGAAATGCGGAGCGAACTCGCTGTCCGGTTCGACTACGGGATTTCCATACCTTGGGTCAGCCGCCTGCAGGACGGCGCGCTGACGTTGGTCGCCGGCGCCGCCATGCTGGTGTTGCGCAGCGACGTATCCATGACCGGCCTGGGCATGAGCACGGTCGGCGACTTCACTATTTCCCGGGGCGAGAGCAAGAGCTTCGTGCTGACGCATCAGGTTTCATATCAGCACGAAGCCGCCGAGGTCGCCCCTTCCGATCTGCTCGCGCAGTGCGAGCGGTTCTGGCTGAGTTGGTCCGGACGTTGTGAGGATGCTGGCGCATATTCTGAGTATGTCAGGCGCTCGCTCATTACCCTGAAGGCGCTCACGTTTCAACCGAGCGGCGGCATCGTCGCTGCCGCGACGACGTCGCTCCCCGAGCAACTCGGCGGCAGCAGGAATTGGGATTATCGATTTTGCTGGATTCGAGACGCCACGCTTAGTCTGCTTACCTTGATGGGCGCAGGCTATTACGATGAAGCACGGGCTTGGCGTGATTGGCTCGTTCGCGCAGTTGCCGGCAGCCCCAAGCAGCTTCAAATCATGTACGCCGTATCGGGTGAGCGGCGCCTGACGGAGTGGGAGGTGCCGTGGCTTTCCGGTTATGAAGGATCGCGCCCGGTCCGGGTCGGCAATGCCGCGCATACCCAGCTTCAGCTGGATGTCTATGGCGAACTCATGGACGCGCTATATCAGGCGCGCTGCGGAGGTCTCCCCGAAAACGAGCGAGCCTGGGAAATCCAGTGTGCGCTCCTATCGCATCTGAAACACATCTGGACCGAGCCTGATGAGGGGATCTGGGAAGTTCGCGGCGGCCGCAAGCATTTCACCTATTCGAAGATCATGACATGGGTCGCGTTCGATCGGGCGATCAAGTCGGCGGAGGAGTTCGGCATGGACGGCCCGGTCGGCGAATGGAAAGCGATCCGCGAGACCATTCATGCGGATGTCTGCCGCCACGGTTTCGATGAAAAGCAAGGTGCGTTTGTCCAGGTCTATGGCGAGCCTCAGCTCGATGCGAGCCTGCTGCTGATTGCGGCGGTCGGCTTTTTGCCGCCGGATGATCAGCGCGTGATCTCAACCATCAACGCGATCGAAAACGGATTGGTCGCGGACGGCTTCGTTCGACGCTACGACACGAAAGCCGCAGGGGATGGCTTGCCTCCGGGCGAAGGCATGTTCCTGGCTTGCAGTTTCTGGCTTGCGGATGCCTATCACCTGATCGGCCGCGAGTCCGATGCCAAGACTTTGCTCGAGCGCCTCCTCGCCCTGCGTAATGATGTTGGATTATTAGCGGAGGAGTATGACGTGGGTCGACGCCGCCTAGTCGGCAACTTTCCACAGGCGTTTTCGCATATGGCGCTGGTCAACACAGCTCACAATCTCACGCATCGCGACAAGCCGTCGGAGAAACGCAGCGGCCATCGAGCGATTTCAAGTCAAGCCGGAAGACGCAGGACGGCGAGAGGAGCAAGCCATGACTGACTCGACAACCGATCCCGCGGCGCCGGCACCACCGGGACAGCGCCAGCGACCGCCCGCTCAATTCCCTGTGGTGCTGGCAGGGCAAGCCGCCCTTGTGACCGGCGCGAATTCAGGCATCGGCAAGGCAGTCGCACTCGGCCTTGGCGCATCCGGCGCCGACGTCGTCGTCAACTATGTGACGAATCCAGAGAGCGCCGAAGAGGTTGCGCACCGCATTGAAGCTAGCGGGCGCCGCGCGCTCGCCATTAAGGCCGACGTCAGCCGGGAAGAAGACGTGCAGGCCATGTTCGCCAAGGCGATCAACCACTTCGGAACACTCCACATCTGCGTCAACAATGCCGGCCTGCAGCGTGATGCGCCTCTGCTCGACATGACGCTGAAGCAGTGGAATGAGGTTATTTCCGTCAATCTGACCGGTCAGTTCCTTTGTGCCCGCGAAGCGGTCCGCGAATTCAAGACGCGTGGCGTTGTGCGCGAGGTCTCCGCCGCCGCCGGCAAGCTCGTTTTTATGAGCTCGGTGCACCAGGAAATTCCCTGGGCCGGCCATGTCAACTACGCCGCCTCAAAGGGTGGAGTGATGCAATTGATGCGAAGCATTGCCCAGGAAGTGGCGCCGCTGGCGATCCGGGCCAACGCGATCGCGCCGGGCGCCATCCGTACCCCGATCAACAAATCTGCCTGGGAGACGCCCGCGGCCTACAAAGAGCTGATGACACTCGTACCTTACAAGCGCATCGGCGAGCCCGAGGACATCGCGCAGGCGGTCGCTTGGCTCGTGTCGGATGCTGCCGATTATGTGACCGGAGCGACGTTCTTTGTCGACGGCGGCATGACGCTCTTTCCTGGCTTCACGACCGGGGGATGAGCGGGCGTTCGAACGGTGCGACGATAAAGCGAAGGCTTCCATTTGGCGGCCGTACGTGAGGTTTGAGCTACTCCCATATCCACACCGGTTCGAGCTCCTCGTGTGCGCTCTCGGATCACGTGCGATTGGTAAATGACATCATCGCATTACCTTAGCTTCGGCAGTCGCACGGTTACTGGCCGGGTCGGAGGTCCGAATGACGATCGTGTTGCGATTTGATCATATCTCACCGTCGATCCGCACCGCCCGCAACGGAATTTAATGGAGCCAAAAGAACCACGGCGGCGAAGAGCCATCGGCCAGAACCCACAGTTCGCACAATCTTGCAGGACTTTTTCTGCGGACACCATGTTAGTCACGGCCTCTTAAGCTGGAGTCTTCGTACCCTCGCCGAAAAACTCTCTTGGTCGCCAACTGTTCCAGCGTGTCCAAGATTGGTCCGCGCCGGACTGCAATTCGCGATCGCTGCCCGCGCTCATTCCTGGCCGAGTTGACCCGCTTGCCTCTCTCATGAGGGCAGAACGGCTAAACTGGTTTCAGCCAGATTCGATCACCGGCGGTCTCGTGCTCGGTCCATTGGCGCGGCTACATTCCACCGCCAGCCTCGCGGCTATCGCTGGCCTAGCTCTCCGAGCGTAAGCTCGGCGGGCGCCGCTCGCGATGTTCGCTTCGTTAGCTGTGATGTGTCATTGCGACGCCTACGATCGGTCTTGCGGCTCTTCAGCGTGTCCAGGATCGCGGTGAAGCCGCCCGGCACGGAAAATGGTGCCCGCGTTCTTGCAGTGCTGGCTAAGAGCTTTCAAATTCTCACCAGGGCAACACCACGGTGCCGGTGCATCCGCAATTCGCAGACAGCCTGCGGGCGGCACGCGCGGCCGGGATGATCGGCGCGGAGGTCTTCACCGGCAGGCGGGTCAGAGGCCGGGTGCTGAACAAGAAGGCCTGGGCAATGAAGTTCAAGAAGTACGCGGTGCTGGCCGGCTTCAACGAGCCCAAGAAGAGCTGCCATGGGGTCCGCAAGGCGCGCGCCGAAGTGGCGGCTTATGCCGAGTGCACCGAGAGCCAGATGATGCCGATGTTCGGCTGGACGGACCCGAAGATGCCGGCCCTCTACATCGCGCAGACCGACCGCGAGAAGCTCGGCATCAGCGGCATGGACAAGGTCGTGGCGTTTGATCGGAGTCAGTCGCTCGACGACTTCCTGGCGATGCCCGATGAGAACAAAACAGGAACATGCACCGAGAACAGAGTAGTAACTTTCCGTGGTAACATTTGGAAAAAGCGTAGCAGCTTCAGTTGCTTACGCGTGGGAGTGGTGCGCTCGGAGGGACTCGAACCCCCACGATTTTACTCACTGCCACCTCAAGGCAGCGCGTCTACCAATTCCGCCACGAGCGCGAAGGAAGACCGGAACCGAAATCGGCGAACCGGATCAACGGCGCCGATGTAACAAATCGATGCTGGCGCCACAAGGCCCGCGGCGCCCTCGCATCAGGGGTTTATACCGGGTTTTTTTGTGCCTTCTTTGCCGCCGGGCGATTTCGTCAGCATCTGCTTGACCTCGACCGCGATTCGGTTGCGGTCGACCAGCACCACCCCGCTCGCCACCGGCAAATTGTTGGCCAGCACCTTGACCTCGTCCGCCTCGGTTGCGTCCAGCTCGATGATGGCACCGCGCGACAGGCGCAGCACCTGATGGATGGGCATGGTGGACGTCCCGAGGACAACCATGAGGTCGACGGTCACTTTATCGAGGGTAGACACTGCACGGCCACCGAAATCAAACTAGAGTGCGTGACCGGGACATCATCACGTTGTGGTTAGCCAATGGTTAACAGCCGCGAAAACCTTGATCTGACCACCTTCGCCGCCGCCGCCGACAGCGCGGTCGAATGGCGCATCTCCGATTCGCCGGCCGACTATGCCGAGGCGGTCGCAGCGATGGAGGCGCGCGCCGCCGCCATCGCATCCGGTGAAGCGCCGGAGCTGGTTTGGCTGCTCGAACACCCCCCGCTCTACACCCTGGGCACCTCGGGCAAGGCCGGCGACCTGCTCGATCCGCGCTTTCCGCTGATTGCGACCGGCCGCGGCGGCCAGGTGACCTATCACGGTCCCGGCCAGCGGATCGCCTACGTGATGCTGGACCTGAAGCGGCGCCGGCCCGACGTCCGCGCTTATGTCGCGGCGCTGGAGCAATGGATCATCGAGACATTGGATGCCTTCAACATCCGCGGCGAGCGGCGTGAGGACCGCGTCGGAGTCTGGGTCAGGCGCCCGGACAAGGGCGATGGCTTCGAGGACAAGATCGCCGCGATCGGTGTACGACTGAAGCGCTGGGTGTCGTTCCACGGCATCGCCATCAATGTCGAGCCGGACCTTTCGCACTTCCGGGCGATCGTGCCCTGCGGCGTGGTCGATCCGCGCTATGGCGTCACCAGCCTGGTCGATCTCGGCCATCCCGTGACCATGGCCGACATCGATATTGCGCTTCGGCAGACATTCGCCGATATTTTCGGACCGACCGTGGCCAACGTGCCGGAAATCGTGGCCTGACAGAGATGGCAGATCCGCACCCAGAGCCCCTGCATCGCTTCCAGGCGCTCTGCACCTCCGACTCGGAGCAGCTGCGCGAGCTTGCTATGCGGTGGCTTGGTGCTGTCAGAATCGAGCTGCGCAACGCCGGTCCCTTCAAGGCGCGGCTCAATGCGCTCAATCTCGAAACGACGGGCCTCGCGTTCGGCGCGACGAGTTGCGATCTCGTCGCCGATCAATATCCCATGGACGTCGTCCGGCTGCAGATCGCGCTTCGGGGGCGTGGCCTGAGCTGCGTCGGCAGTCAGGTCACCGACATCGACGAGCGCCAGTTTGCAGTCACGCCTGCCGGCGTCCCCTGGCAGATGGTGTCTCAGGGCGGCCACGAGCGCATGACCCTGCGCTTCAACCAGGCCGCGCTGACGCGGAAGCTCACTGCGATCATCGGCATGCAGCCGAAGGGCGATCACGGGTTCGAGCATGCGATCCCGGCCCACGATCCGCAGGCGCGCAGCCTGTTGCGGCTGATCACCTTCGTCGCGCAGCAGCTCAATGACAGTACCGTGGCCCTGCCCCGCGCGGTCTGTCGTGAACTGGAGGACGCGATACAGGTCGCTTTCCTGTCGGCAAGCCGGCACAAATATCGCGAGCTGCTGGACGCGCCGGCGCCGCTACCGGAATTCAGCCTGGTCAGACGGATGGAGGACTTCATCGAGGCGAGCTGGCGCGAGGCCATCACGATCGAGCGGCTGGTCGTGGAAGCCGGCGTCAGCGCGCGCTCGCTGTTCCGGGCATTCGAGCGCGTGCGCGGCTATTCACCGATCGCGTTCGCCAAATCCGTGCGGCTGCGCCGCGCCCGCGAGCTGCTGCTGTCGGGCGATCCGGCCATGACCGTGGCCGCGGCCGCGGCCACCTGCAATTTCGTCAATCCCGGCCACTTCGCCCGCTACTATCGCGAGACGTTTGGCGAGCTGCCGTCTATGACGGTGCAGCGCGTCGGGCAATGAGGCGTTCGCGTGAAGCCGTTACACCGTCGACAGGACCGAAAACTCTTCCCCTGCCTGGCGCAGCTTGAGCTGGTCGGCGGTCGCGGGCTCCTCGGTCACGGCGTCGACACGGGCGGCCGGCGGCCCTTTCCGGCACAGCGCGACCATCTCGGCGACGTCCTGCGCGGGGCCGGCGAATACGGCTTCGACGCTGCTGTCCTGGCGGTTGCGCACCCAGCCTTCGAGACCGTTGAGCGTGGCCTGGTCCTCGACCCAGGCGCGGTAGCCGACGCCCTGGACTCGGCCGCGGATAAGAACGTGAACGATGCTCCGGTCGGCCCTCATGACTTCAATCCGAGCATGTCGCGGCCGCGCGCCTTGACCTCCGCCTCGCGGGTCACGCGCGCGGTCAATTCGCCCGATGCCAGCCCCTTGAGCTGCTTCGGCGGCGTGCCCTCGCGCAGCGCCTTCAGCGTCTCGTAGACGGCCTGCGTGGCAGCGGCGATCGGTGCGTGGCCCTGCAGCGCGATGCGGACGCGGCGGGCGGCGAGATAATCCAGATCCGACATCTCCTCCGGCGCGCCGCCGAGCACGATCGGCAGCCTGGTCGCGGCCGCGATGGCATCGAGCTCGCCGCGCGCCTTGATGCCGGTGAAGAACAATCCGTCGACGCCAACAGTCTCGTAGGCCTTCGCGCGCGCAATCGCATCGTCGAGCGAGGTGATCGAAACCGCACCAGTGCGGCCGAGGATGACGAACGACGGATCGCCGCGGCCGTCGAGCGCCCCCTTCATCTTGCCGACGCCCTCCTCCAGAGAAATGAGCTGTGTCTTGGCGTCGCCAAAGGCTGGCGGCAGCAGCGTATCCTCGATCGTGAGGCCGGCCGCGCCGGCGGCCTCCAGCTCCTGCACCGTACGGCGCACGTTGAGCGCGTTGCCATAGCCGTGATCGGCATCGACCAGGAATGGCAGCGCCGATGCACGCGACATCCGCCGCACCTGCTCGGCAAGTTCGGTGAGTGTGATCAGCGCAATGTCGGGATCGCCGAGCACGGCGAGCGATGCCACCGAGCCGCCGAACATGCCGAGCTCGAAGCCGAGGTCGTCAGCAATGCGCATCGAGATCGCATCGTAGACCGAGCCCGGTCGAATGCAACGCGTGCCGGTGAGGATGGAGCGCAGTTGGTCTCTGCGTGCACGGAAGGTCATTTGTCACTCCTCTCCCCGTCATTGCGAGGAACAAAGCGACGACTTGTCCGCCATAGCCCGAAGGGCGACGGCGGAAGCAATCCAGGATCTTGTCCGAGCTCTGGATTGCTTCGCTCGCTCGCAAGGACGGAGACTGCCGACGACGGCAGGTTGCCTTTAAGCAAACTCCAGAATCAGCGCGTCCACTGCCAGCGTGGCGCCGGCGGCGGCGTGGATCTTCTTCACCGTGCCGTCCTGTTCGGCGCGCAGCACGTTCTGCATCTTCATCGCCTCGATCACGGCGAGCGTCTCGCCCGCCTTGATCTCCTGGCCTTCGCTGACGGCGATCGAGACCACCAGCCCCGGCATCGGGCACAGCAGCTTCTTGCCGGTATCAGTGGCGGTGACCACCGGCATCAGCCGTGCCGATGCAGCCTCAGCCTCCGTGTAGACATAGACCGCGGTCTCGACGCCCTGGTGGGTGAGCCGGACGCCATTAGAGACCGGCCGCACCTGGACCGCGATCGAGGCACCATCGATGGTGCCCTGCCAAACCGGCTCGCCTGGTTTCCAATGCGAGATCAAATGATGCGCCGTGCCGACCTTGCCGTCGGCGCCTACGAAGCGCACCGCGATCGCACCGTCCGCACGGGTGATGTCGAGCACGATCTCGTCGCGGCCGAGCCACACCGCGCGGCGGCCTTGCCGCTTGACCGGACGACCGATCATCTGGCCCGAGATCTGGCGCTTGCGCTCGCCGAGCACGTGATCAATCGCGGCGCCCACCGCGGCGAGCCGGCGCGCCACCTCGCCTTCCGGCGCGCGCGGAGCGAAGCCCTTCGGGAATTCCTCCGCGATGAAGCCGGTCGACAGCTTGCCCTCGCGCCAGCGCGGATGGTTCATCAGCGCCGATAAAAACGGGATGTTGTGGCGGATGCCGTCGACATAGAACGCATCGAGCGCGCTCGATTGCGCCTCGATCGCCGCAGCGCGCGACGGCGCATGGGTGACCAGCTTCGCGATCATCGGATCGTAATAGATCGAGATCTCGCCGCCCTCCTGCACGCCGGTGTCGTTGCGCACGGTGATGCCTTCGGACTTGCTCTCGGCCGGCGGGCGATACTTCACCAGGCGGCCGATCGAGGGCAGGAAGTTGCGGAACGGGTCTTCGGCATAGACGCGCGATTCCACTGCCCAACCGGTCAAGCTGACATCCTTCTGTGCGATGCTCAGCTTCTCGCCAGCCGCGACCCGGATCATCTGCTCGACCAGGTCGATGCCGGTAACCAACTCGGTGACGGGATGCTCGACCTGCAGGCGGGTGTTCATCTCCAGGAAGAAGAAGCTCTTGTCCTGGCCGGCGACGAACTCGACGGTCCCTGCGGAATCGTAGTTCACGGCCTTGGCCAGCGCGACTGCCTGTTCGCCCATCTTGCGGCGGGCGCTCTCGTCGAGCAGCGGCGACGGTGCCTCCTCGATGACCTTCTGGTTGCGCCGCTGGATGGAGCATTCGCGCTCGAACAGGTGGACGACATGGCCGTGCTTGTCGCCCAGCACCTGGATCTCGATGTGGCGCGGGCTCTCGATGAACTTCTCGATGAAGATGCGGTCGTCGCCGAATGAGGATTTCGCCTCGGCCTTGGCGAGCGTGTAGCCTTCGGCGACCTCGTTTTTGGAGTGGGCGATGCGCATGCCCTTGCCGCC
>NZ_JBARGP010000364.1:0-9333 GCF_049798375.1 Bradyrhizobium sp. | reverse complement strand
CCGCGCATCCGCCGCTCGGCCTGGTCGACGTGTTCGCCGCCACGCTTCCGGAGCTGACATTCGCGCCGGCCGTGCATGTGAACTACGCGGAGACGGTGCTGCCGATGCACGACGGGCTGCCCAAGCTGAAGGATTTTCCGCTCGAATTCGGCGGATCGGGCGAGATGGTCAACGAGTGAGCGGAGGTGCGAATCCAGATCGGCCAGGAAGCTCGTGCACAGGCGATCCGACCACCGACATCGTCATGCTCCATCTCCTGGCCGCGACCGATCGGCCGCACGGATCGCAATCATCCATCAGGCTGCGCTGTCGCGCTTGGACAGAACCGCCAATGGCCCGGCTTCAGGCGAAGCGGAGGTTGTATCGTCGCTCCGCACACGGCGCGTTGAACCGGAGGCCGCCGAAGATGACCAATGAGGGGGACTTACGTCCGGGCGGGCTCACCGGACGGTCATGTCGGCGCGGCACCTGCATCGCGCTCCTGCGGGATGAGGTGATGATGACGAGCGAGTCCTACGCGCAGGCGGTCGAAGCGATCTACGCCGGGTTCATGGAGGCCGATGGTATCGAGCCCTTGCTTGGCACCCTCAGCAATCTGATGAATGCCGGCGGTGCAACCTTCGAAGTGGTCGAAAAGTCGGCGCAAGGCCGCATCGCCTTTCGCAGCGTCGGGCTGCCTTCGACGGCCGAACCGGAATATCTCTCGCATTTCGCTCCACTCAGCCCGCGTCTGCCGATGGTGCTCAATCAGCGCGCCGGCAGCTTGAGCTGGGATTATCGGGTCCTCGACGAAAACGCGATGGCGCGCGATCCGTTCTATGCCGAATTCCTGACCCGTGTCGGATTGCGCTACTTCATGTCGGCGGTCATCGAGCAGACCCCCGAACGACTCACCGCCATCACCGTCCAGCGCACGCCGCGGCAAGGCCATGTCGGCGAACGGGAGATCGCGCTGATGCAACGTCTCGGTCCGCATCTCCAACGCGCCTACCGGACCAGGATGCGCCTGGACGCGGCTCCTCGCCGAGAGGGTCTGTTCGAGCACGCGCTCGACCTCCTCAGCGACGGCGTCGCGCTGCTGCGGCGAGACGGCGACATCGTCTATCTCAACGAGGCACTGCGGCTGCTGGCCGGCCGTCAGAAGGATTTCCGGATCAACCGTCACGCCATCGAGTTCGCCTCGCCCGAGCTGCGCAACCGGTTCGCGGCGGCATTGGCGGCCGTGGCACGGATCGACGATCCCTCCGGTTCATTGCTGCCGGCCGACTTCGCCGTGCCGCGCGAAAACGGCCTGCCGCCCTACACGATCTCGGTGCGGCCGCTGCGCGCCAGGAGTGATCGCACCGAACAGCACGACGCGGTGGCGATGCTGCTGGTGCATGATCCGCTGCAGCGGCACGTCTCGGCGGCGCGGATGCTGCAGGAGCTGCATGGCCTGACCAACGCCGAAGCGCATCTGGTGCAGGCGCTGGGCACCGGCCTGACCTCGGTCGCCTATGCAAAAAGCCGCGGTGTCAGCATCACGACCGTGTATACGCATTTGAAGCGAACGCGGGAGAAGACCGGCTGGCGCAGCGTCGCCGAGCTGACCCGCCGTTTTCACGAGCTCTCGGTGTCGCTGCGAGCGCATTAGGATTGCTGGCGATGCGGCCTCAGCGCGCGAACGCCGCCAGTTCTGCGCTCAGTGCGGCGCGGATGCGCGCGACGACGGGCGTGTAGTCGCAACTGTCGTCCTGGCGGAACAGCCGCACGCTCGGATACCACGGGCTGTCGTCGCGGCCGAGCAGCCAGCGATAGTCCGGCGTATACGGCAGCATGATCCAGGTCGGCTTGCCGAGCGCAGCGGCAAGATGCGCGACGCTGGTGTCGACCGTCAGCACCAAATCGAGGCAGGAGATCAAGGCGGCGGTGTCGACGAAGTCACCGAGATCGGCGGTGAGATCGAGGATGGCAGGATGCGCCGAGAAGGCCGCGCGATCGGACGGCCGCATATCCTTCTGCAGACTGACAAAGCGCGCATCGAGATCGAGGACCGGCGCCAGCCGCTCGAACGGCAGCGAGCGGTTGTGGTCGTTGAGGTGCGCCGGATTGCCCGACCATACCAGGCCGACGCGCAAGCCGTCGCGCGGCCCGAGCCGGTCCACCCAGCGTTGCAGGCGATCCTGAGCGGGCGCCGGGAGATAGGACGGCGCAGCCGGGATGGTTTCGAGCTGCGTGGCAAAGGCGAGCGGCAGGCTCGACAGCGGGCAATGAAAGTCCGCCGGCGGCAGCGGGTCTAGACCGCGCTTCAGGCAGGCCGCCACGCCGGCGATATCAGCGAGCAGCGGCTGCAGCACCGCATCGACCTCGAGCAGCACGCGCGCGCCCTGCTCCGCGACCATGGTGGCGTAGCGGCTGAAATGGATGGTGTCGCCGAGGCCTTCGTCGCTGTGCAGCAGGATGGTCTTGCCCGCAAGCGGCGCATCGGCCAGCCACAGCGGCGCATCGAAACTGCGCTCGACGAAACCGACCGCACGGCACTTGCGGCCCCATTCGCGGGCCGCCCAGCCGACGGCGAAATCGCCGACCAGGAGCCTGAACAGCGCGGCATTCCAATGCGCGTCCGCAAGGTCCGGCTTCAGCGCGATGGCGCGATCGAAGCTTGCGAACGCCTCGTCGAAGCGATGCAGCTCGGCCAGCGAGGTGCCGCGATGATTGTGGAATTCGGCGAACGCAGGCCGCAGCGCGATCGCCTTGTCGAACGCCGCGATCGCATCGTCATGGTGACCGAGATTTTGCAGGATGCAGCCGAGGCTGTTGGCGATATCCGGGTCGTGCGGCGCCAGCGCGTGCGCCCGCTCGCCGCTGGCAAAGGCCTCCTGATAGCGGCGCAGCCGGCGCAGCGAGATGCCCTTCAGACAAAGCACGCCGGCCTGGTCCGCTTGCTGTCGCAGCGAAAGATCGAAATGCCCGATCGCCTCGCTGTAGTGCTCCGCCTCGAAACGCAGCAGGCCGGCCGAGTTTGCGGCTTCGATATGCGCAGGCTGGAACTTCAGCACCTGTTCGTAAGCGAGCACGGCTTCGTCACGGCGATCCTGCGCTTTCAGCACCTCGCCGAGCTGGTACCAGAGACCGGCATTCTCCGGCGCAAGCTGCAGCGCGCGATCAAAGGCCTGCGCGGCTTCGGCGAAGCGGCCCTGCCGTCGCAACAGGCTGCCGAGCTGCAGCCAGCTCTCCAGCACGTCGGGCTTGATCTGCAGGGCGCGGTCATAGACCCTGATGGCTTCGTCGAACCGGTCGCACCGCTGCAAGGATTCGCCGAGGTCGGAGAAATAGTCCGCGACCGTCGGATCCTGGGTGATGGCACGGGCGAACCACTCGACCGCAAGTTGCTGGCGGCCCAGGGCCAGGCAGACCCGGCCCATCGCATGCAGTGCGTTGGCGTGGCCGGAATCGAGTGTCAGGGCCTGGCGGCAGGCCGCCTCGGCGTCGTCAGGCTGGCCCGCCTGGAGCAGGCGGAGCGCCGCTGTGCAAAGGGCCTCGGGTTTCTGATCACGTTGCGGGGGCGCCGCCTTTGCGGAAGACTTGCCGGGGGTTCGGCGCTGCTGGCGGCTCATCAGGGCTCTCGGAGGGAATCCTGCACGCAGCAGTAGATGATTCCCGAACACCCGGGAAGATTGCATCCGACACAATGCGGACCCGTTACAGACTCGGCGCGGGCTCCAGCGGCAGTGCTGCGAGGCCGCCGAAACGACGCTCCCGACGGTGAAAGGAGGCGAGCGCCGTCGCGAGGTCCTCGGCATCGAATTCGGGCCACATCCGCGGCGTGAAATGCAACTCGGCATAGGCGCCCTCCCAGAGCAGGAAGTCCGACAGCCGCTGCTCTCCCGAGGTGCGCACGATGAGGTCGACATCGCGCAGGCCCGCTTCGCCGGTTACCAGTGCCGAGAAGGCTTCGCGGTCGAGGCCAGGTACCTGCCGCGCTTTGATCGCCGCATTCAGGATCGCATCCCGGGCCGAATAATCGACCGCGATGCGCAGATGTAGCGTCGTGCCATCGGCGGTCGCGGCCTCGGCGCGTCCGATCGCGGTTGCGATGCCGTCCGGCAAGCGATCGCGGCGACCGATCACGGTGAGGCGGACGCCGTTGCGCACCAGGCTCTCGACCTCCCGGGCGAGATAGATGCGAAGCAGCGTCATCAGCCCCGCGACCTCGGCGCGCGGGCGGCGCCAATTGTCGGTCGAGAAGGCATAGAGCGTCAGCGTGCCGACGCCCTGGTCGGGCGCGGCTTCGACCACGCGGCGGATCGCCTCGACCCCGGCCTCGTGGCCGCGCAGCCGCGACAGGCCGCGCCGCGTCGCCCAGCGGCCATGGCCGTCCATGATGATGCCGACATGCAGACGGTCGTTCGATAAAGCCGTCGATCCAGGCTCAGAAACACTTTGCATCGCAAAGCTCCATGACGAGAAAAGGCAAAATGGGGAATTGGGCGAGGACGGATTCAGGTCTGCAGGATGCCGAGCCGGGACAGCGGCGTATCCTCCCTGCCGGCGGCCTTGGCGGCGTCGCGCACCAGCCCTTCGAGCACGGTGAGATAGTCGAGGAAGCGGCGGCGGCCGGTCTTGGTGAGGCGGCAGGTGGTGTGCGGACGGTTGCCCTCGTAGCCCTTGGTGACCTCGACGAGACCGGCCTCCTGCAGCACCTGCAGATGCCGGGAGAGATTGCCGTCGGTCAGGCCGCAGAGCTGCTTGAGATCGGCGAAGGCCAGCCCCTTCGGATGGCCCATCAGCGAGGTCAGAAGGCCGAGCCGCGCTTTCTCATGGATCACGCGGTCGAGGCCGTCATAGGAAAACGGCGCGCTGTTTTCAGTCTTCGGCATCGGCCTCTCCGGATGCGAAATAAAGGATCGCCGCCATCAGCCCCTGCCCGATCGCGAACGGCAGGCCCATGATCCAGGGCGATAGAAGGTGCGTGGTGCTGGCGAGCAGCAGCACGGCAAAGCCGGCCAGGAAATACCAGGCGCCGGCCAGCGCCACCGTTCGCGGCAGCGATCGCACCGAGGCGAAGACGCCGAGCGAGGTCAGGATCTGCCAAAGTCCGGGTAGCATCCACAGCGCTTCCGGAGCGAATTTCCACAGCAGCACCGCAAGTAGCACACCGGCGATGCCGGCGGGCAGAAACTGCTCCACCGCCTGGTGGATCATGGCGTCGGCAAGGCCCGAGTGATGCCGGCGCGAGCGCGCCCGCATCTCGGTCCCGATCATCGCCAATGAGACGAAGGCCGCGAGCGCCCAGCCGAGCAGAAGTGGCAAAGGTTGTGCGGTGGGATCTGCGAGAAAAATCTGCTGCAGCAAGGTGGTCGACAATGCGACGGCCGCCGTCGCAGCCATCGTCGCCGGCCCGTAACCCCGGAAAGCCGTTCCCGCAGCCAATTGGCTACGAATGGCAATGATGTCGGCGAGCGCCTTGTCGAGATCGCGCATCTCAAACCCTGGGCGAAAGGGTCGGAGGTGCCAACCCGATTCTAACTTTGTGATGCAAAGTATACCGGATCGCAAAGTGAAGGCAAGCGCGGCGGCACGCGGCCGATCAACACGCAAGCGGGATCGGCCGCAAAAAGATCCGCTACTTCCGGTTGCCTCAAACGGAACGAACAGGGTACGATGCCGACGGATTTGAGGTCAGGGGGCGTTCATGTTCAGAGCATTCGTAGCAGCCTGTTTGCTGCAGGCGGCAATCATCTCGTCCGCGTTGGCGGCGGGACCTTTTGGCAGCATCAAGGTCGGAGCCTGGAGCGGCGGGGGCTTCACCGACGATAGCACCGGCGCATTCTCGCATTGCTCCGCCAGCACGGGTTACGCCAGTGGCATGGGATTGATCATCGGCCAAAACGCCGGGAATTCCTGGCTGCTCGGCTTCGTTAATCCGGCGGCCCGCTACACCAAGGGCGAGAGCATCGCGATCGACATCGTCTTCGACGGGCAATCGGCGGCACGAATCTTCGCGAATGCCGTTTCTGCGGTCCTGATATCCGCGCCATTGCCGGCGAACGTCGCGCGCACGCTGCAGAGATCCAGCCTGATGGCGGCGACGACCACAAGCGGTACCTATCAATTCAACCTGACCTCGGTCGGACCGCTGATGTCGGTCATCGCCAACTGCGTTACCAGGATCAAGGCCCAGGGCATCAAGAGCGCAGGCGAATTCTCGCTCGCCAAGCCGGTCGCCGCGAAGTCGGAGGCGCCCGCCGGGGAAACATCCAAGGACACGCGAGCGAGCCGAGGCGCCAAGGGCGGCGGCTTCAGCGGCACCGGCTTCGTGATCAGTCCGAGCGGGCAAATCGTCACCAACAATCATGTGATCGCTGGCTGCGGCGAGATCCACGGCAACCTGACCGGGGAAGCGCCCGTCACCTTGCGCGTGGTGTCATCGGATCGGTTCAACGACATCGCCTTGCTGCAAGGCCCGGCGGCCTCATTCAAGGACTTCGTCAAGATCCGCGACCGCTCGATCCGCTCTGGCGATTCCGTGGTCGCGATCGGCTTTCCCTATCACGGTCTGCTCAGTTCGGACTTCACGGTGACGACCGGCATCGTCTCGTCGCTGAGCGGATTCCTCAACGACAGCCGCGTCCTGCAGATCACCGCCGCGGTGCAGCCCGGCAATTCCGGCGGGCCGCTGCTCGACACCTCCGGCCAGCTCGTCGGCATCGTCTCCAGCAAGCTGGATGCGATCAAGTTCGCCAGCGTCACCGGCAACATTCCCGAGAACATCAATTTTGCGATCAAGACCGGGGCGTTGCGCGACTTTCTCGACAATAGCGTCGTGTCATACCAGACCGACGAATCCAAAGCCGATCTCAAGACGCCCGAGATCGCCGGCAATGCCCGCGCCTATACGCTGCTGATCACGTGCTCCGCCGCCGAGCAGGCCGATAAGAAGTGAGGCGCCGCCGCTGACGCCCCGCGCGCCTGGTCGCCTCGCAAAAAAGCGCTGTCATCAATGACAGCGCTTATGATTTGTTGGACCTGCCCCCCGAGCTGCACGCAGCTCAGTAGTGGGACGGCCGCGGTCCCGTTTGATAGTACGGTCCATCGCGATAAGCTCGCTCAAAGGCGACGCGCGGATTGATGCCGCAGCCGACATTGCGCCCGGAGGCGCTGGCCTGGCATTGGGAATAGGTCTGGTAGGAGCAGTCGCCGGGATAGCCGACGCCCCGGCCCTGCACGCACCAGGGATAATCATAAGCGGCCGCAGGCGCCGTGCCGGCCACGCTCGCAAATCCGGCTCCGACCAGAGCCACTGCCGTCAAAATCATCTTGCGCATGATCTCCACTCCTCCGTGCGACGCCGCAATCGAGCACAGCTCCGTGTTCGAAAAGCGGCCTTGGCATTACCATCAGCTCTGTGTGGATCTGGCGCGCACCGGTTCACACGCAAATGGCTACAATCGACACAGTGGTGCGACCGGAAGAAGTTTTTGCGGTGAATGCGAAACGCCGATGAGTTCGCGCCGTAGTTTCGCATGCCGCCCTTGCACGCTTCGGCGCGTGAACTACGAGCAGGTCAACTACTCGACCTTGAGCCCGGCGAAGGCGACCACCTTTTGCCATTTGGCAGTCTCATCCGCGATCATCTTGCCGAACTCTTCCGGCGACTGGATCAGCGGTGCGCCGCCGAGGTCCACCAGGCGGTCCCTGATATTGGCGTCGGCCAGCGACGCGTTGATCGCCTTGTTGAGCTTCTCGACGATCTCCTTTGGAGTCGACTTCGGCGCCCCCATGCCGAACAATGCACTGGCCTCGTAGCCCGGCACCGTCTCGGCGATCGCCTGCACGTCGGGCAGTTGCGGCGAGCGTTCTGCGGTGGTGACGCCGAGCGCGCGCAGGGAGCCCGAGCGGATGTGCTGGATGATCGAGGGCATGTTGTCGAAGATCACCTGCACCTGGCCGCCGAGCATGTCCGTGATCGCGGGCGCAGCGCCGCGATACGGCACGTGCTGCATCTTGGTATCCGTCATCGCCATGAACATCTCGCCGGACAGATGCACCGAGGTGCCGTTGCCCGAAGACGCCATGTTCACCTTGCCGGGATTCGCCTTCAGATAAGCGATGAACTCGGCGACATTCTTGGCCGGCACGTCCTTGTTGACCGTCATCACGTTCGGCACGCGATTGAAGCTCGCCACCGGCACGATGTCGCGGACGAAATCGAACTTGAGATTGGCGTAAAGCGAGCTGTTGATGTAGTTCGCGGGATTGATCAGCAGCACGGTGTAGCCGTCGCCCGGCGCATTCACCACCGCCTCGGTGCCGATATTGTTGCCGGCGCCCGGCTTGTTCTCGATCACGAATTGCTGTCCCGTCGTCTCCGACAGCTTCTGTCCGACCAGTCGCGCCAGGATGTCGGTAGCGCCGCCCGGGGGATAGCCGACCACGAAACGCACCGGGCGGGTCGGATAATCCAGCGCAGCCGCGCGGCGAGCAGTAATGATGGCGGGCAATCCCAATGCGGCGAGGCCAAGCGCGCGGCGACGTGAAATCATGTGTTTCCCCGGAGATATGGTTGTTATCGAATTGCCTTCGTTTGACGTTTTAACAGACGCTGATGGCGGCGACCAGCATGACCGCCATGCGACAAAAGGGACACCCATGCCGGTCAAGGTTCACGCACTCGATCATCTCGTCATCAACGTCGCCGACGTCGCCCGCACCGTTGCGTGGTATCAGGCCGTCCTCGGCATGGAGACCGTGGTATTCGATCCCGGCCACGGCAAGGCGAAGCGCACCTCGCTGATGTTCGGCACCCAGAAGATCAATGTGCGGCCGACAGATGCGGACAAGGTCGAGTGGTTCACGGCCGATCATGAACGCGCCGGCAGCGACGATCTGTGCTTCCTGACCACGAGCACGCCGGACGAGGTGGTTGCGCATCTCAGGGACAATGGCATCGCCATCGCGGAAGGCCCCGTTGCCAAGCAGGGCGCGCGCGGCACCTTGCGCTCGGTCTATTGCCGTGATCCCGACGGTAGCCTGATCGAGATATCGTCCTACGAAGGCTAGCCGCGACGAGCGCGCATAGCGTTACGATTTGCTCATCGGCCGATACGATGGCACAACTCCTCCAAGCAAGATGAAGCGGCCTCGCAGAAGGCGGCACGGGAGGATCAATGCCGACATCGACTATCGCGCCGGGCACAGTCACGCCGTTCGATGGCATGGACGTTCCCTGGTTGCTGCGCATGCGAAGCGAGACGCGGCGCGACCATCCGTTCCTGATCTGGGCACCGTTCGACGCACCGGCGCGGCATTGGAGCTACGGCGAATTCCACGACCGGGTCGGCGCGCTCGCCG
>NZ_JBARGP010000363.1:0-2832 GCF_049798375.1 Bradyrhizobium sp. | reverse complement strand
AGCCCGGCGTGGCTTTCGAAGCGCGCAACCGGGCGCTGACCCTGCCCGGCCTGCAGCTGATGGAAGCCCAGGCGTCGCCGGTGCGCGTCTCGCGCAACGGCCGCTATCTCGCTGACGGCAATGACGATGTGGTGGTGGCGATCAACCGCGCGGGCACGGCGCTGATCGAATCGGTCGGCCGATCGCATGTCCTCGGCGAGGGTGAAGCCATCATCCTGAGCGGCGGCGAGGCCACGTCGTTTCAACGCGTCAGCGAAGGCAGATCGTTTACGTTGCTGGTGCCGCGTTTGGCGATCGAAGCCACCGTGGTCGGCATCAATGATGCGTTGATGCGGCCGATCCCGGCGGGGCGTGGTGCGCTCAAGCTGCTGGACAATTATGCGAGCTGGCTGTTGAACGCAGGCGGATCGACCGATCCGCGGCTGCTCAATCTCTCCGTCCGTCACGTTCAGGACCTGCTCGCGCTGGCGATCGGGCCCACCGCCGATTTCGTCGACACGGTGCGGGCGCGCGGATTGCGTGCGGCACGGCTGCGGCTCGCAAAATCCTTCGTCGTCGGCAACAGCCATCGGCGCGATATCTCGATCACGGCCGTGGCGGCGAAGCTCAACGTCACGCCGCGCTACGTGCAGCGTATGTTCGAGGCCGACGGCACCACCTTCTCGGAATTCCTCACCCGGCTGCGGCTGTTGCGCGCATATCGGCTGTTGTGTGAGCCGGCCTCGGGCCAGGCGGCGATCGCGACCATCGCCTATGATGTCGGCTTCGGCGACCTGTCTTATTTCAATCGCCGCTTTCGCCGCCAATACGGCCAGACGCCACGCGAAGTGCGCGGCGATCGGGCGCGCTAGCAGGAGCGGGTGATGACATCCAAGATCATCGCGCTGAAAATTCTCGACGGCCTCTTCGTCGTAGTCGCCGCTGTCCTGCTGCTCGCTGTCGTCGGAGCGCCGGCGGACTGGCTGATGGACCTGATCGGCCTGTCCTGGCGCGATTTTCAGGCGTTCGCGCTGTTCATCCTGTTCGGCACGCTGCTCCTGATCCACGCCATCGCGACCTCCGATTCCGCGCCGTGACGAAGCCACCGCCGTGCTGTCGCGCAGCAGTGACACTCCGCTTTCTTTGCGAAATACGGTTAATTCCACCGTAGCGCGTCGAGCTGGCGCGGAAGCAACAGTTCGCCAACCATTGCCTGAGCCGAGGGTGCCCGTTAGTGATTTGGAAAATCGTGCCAGTGCATTTTCGTCTGGTCCTGAGGGGGACGGAGTGGGGAGAGTACTCATGGCGATCGATGGGCAAGCGGTTCTGGAAAACGTGCGACGCTATCGCAACATCGCATCCTTGTATCGGCAGACGGCGACGTTCCGCCCGCTGCAACGCGCCTCGCTGCTCGAACAGGCGCAGCTCTGGGAAGCGCGCGCGGTGAGCGAGCTCGAGGATTATTTCGTCGCCCGCGACGCGGCGTCAAATCCGCATCTCGCCTATCATCCCTCGAGCTATGCTTCGGCACGCTGGCAGATGGCTGCTGCGGCGTGAGCCGCCTTCGCCGGAACGACGCAAGTGTCGGGCATGGAGATGTTCGGCGATCCCGTTGCAGCGAACGAGACCGCCATCGAGCCGGCTCGTAGTTCCGCCGTTGCGGCTTGCTGACGTCCACCGTTTGCCCCATGCCGCATGCGGGCACTCATGGTGAGCGCCGTCCGCGATGCGGGTTGGGGCGATCAGCGGCTGCGTTCATGCCTTGCCTTTCGGCGCATGCGCATGCAGCTCCTGCACCAGCACGCGCATATTCTCCGAATAGTCGATGGGAACGATGACCAGCTGCACGCCGCCTGCGTCGAATGCGGCGTTGAGTGTCGGCGCCAGTCCGTCTGATGTCTCCACCCGGCTGCCCCGGGCACCATAGGCCTGCGCGTAGGTGACGAAATCGGGATTGCCGAAGGTCATGCCGAAATCCGGAAAGCCGTCGACGCCCTGCTTCCAGCGGATCATGCCATAGGCATTGTCCTGCAGGATCAGCACCACGAGGTTGAGCCGCAGCCGCACGGCGGTCTCGAGCTCCTGCGAGTTCATCATGAAGCCGCCGTCGCCACACACCGCCATCACCCGCCGCGTCGGATTGAGGCATGCGGCCATGATCGCCGACGGCAGGCCGGCGCCCATGGTGGCAAGCGCGTTGTCGAGCAGCAGCGTGTTGGCGACGCGGGTCCGGTAGTTGCGGGCAAACCAGATCTTGTACATGCCGTTGTCGAGGCAGACGATGCCGTCCTCCGGCATCACCTGGCGCACATCGTGCACGATCCGCTGTGGCGTCAGCGGATAGCGGCTCTCCTCGGCGCGATCCGCGATGTGGCGGAGAATCTCGGCCCGCAAGCCAAGCAGCGCACCGGCGTTCGGCAGTTTGCCGTCGAGCCTGTCGGCAAGCAGCGCCAGGCTGAGGCCGACGTCGCCGACCAGCTCGGCATGCGGAAAGAAAACAGCCTCGACGACCGCCGGCAGGTAGCCGACATGCAGCACCATCGGACCGTCAGGGCCCATCAGGAACGGCGGCTTCTCGATGGTGTCGTGGCCGATGGCAATGATGAGATCGGCGTGATCGACCGCATCATGCACATAGTCGCGCTCGGAGAGTGCCGCGGTGCCCATGTAGAGGCCGGAGCCGCCGGCGACCGATCCCTTGCCCATCTGGGTGTTGAAGAACGGGATCTGCAGGCGCTTGACGAAATCCGCCAATGCCGCGGCAAGCCGCGGCCGGCTGGCGGCGGCACCGAGCATGATGAGCGGGCGCTTTGCTGCCTTGATCATCTCTGCCGCGCGATCGAGCGCCGCGGG
>NZ_JBARGP010000362.1:0-9105 GCF_049798375.1 Bradyrhizobium sp. | reverse complement strand
GCTGATGCCATGGCTGGAGCAGATCTTCGAGGCTTACGAAGCGTACAAGACGACGCGCGAGCACGAGGCGCATGAGCGCGAGGTCGCGCAGCTCGCGGTGCGCGAGATCTTCATGGCGTCCCAGCATAACGAGGCGCTGAACGAGGCGTTCGAGGACGACGATCCGCATCCCGAGCTGATCGAGCAGCATCATAAAAAGAAGAAAAAGCACAAGAAAAAGAAGAAGCACAAAAAGCCCGACGACGACGAGGAGGATTTCTGAGCGGCGCGCGCCGGCGCTGGGCGAGCGACAGTGGCGCCAGCAAGCGCATAGGCGGCGCTGCTCAAGAAGGCTCGCCTGGGACCGCCTCCCCGCCCTCAGGCAGCACCGACAAGCGGCGCAGCGACCAGCGCATCATCCGATACCAGGCATAGCCGGCCGCTGCGGCGCAGACGGTCAGAATGGCGATGCCCGCCGCATCGAGCGTGATGCTGACCAGCATCATCCAGCCGGCCCATAGCAGGGTGAAGGCGATGGCGCCGAGCTTGAGCGCGATGGTGGGCTTGGTGGTCATCGGCATCTCCGACTGCTCGAGAAGGCAACCATCCTGCCGCATCCAGCATGGCCGCACCGTGAGCGGCGTCACGGATCGCGCCCTGCCTACTGGCCCGCGAACCGGGCCTTCGACCGCTCGCGCGCCTTCTCCGCCTCGACCTCACGATCACGCGGCGGCGCCTGGGTGTGCAGCGAGTCCAGCAGCCGCCGCGCCGTATCCGACACCTCCTCGACCGCGCGCCGGAAGGCCGCTTCGTTGGCCTGCGACGGCCGGGCAAAGCCCGACAGCTTGCGGACGAATTGCAGCGCGGAGGCGTGAATCTCAGCCTCGGTCGCCGGCGGCTCGAAATTGAACAGCGTCTTGATGTTGCGGCACATGGCTGATTCCTCCGCGGGCGACCCGCCCATTGTTGATATCGCCGGGCAGCCTGACACGACCTATGATATTGGCCTATTATGATGGCCCACTTATCTGACCGCCAGGGGTGCGGCGTCCCGCGCTCCGACAGGGATTAGCGAGCGCATGATGAACCACGTGACCTACAAGATCGTCCAGCATGATGGTGGCTGGGCCTATACCGTCAACGGCGTGTTTTCGGAAACCTTCGCCTCGCATGCCGCAGCGCTGACGGCCGCGCGGCGCGCCGCCGCGGAACAGCGCACGCCGGGACGCACCGAGATGATCGAATACGAGACCGCGGACGGCAAGTGGCACACCGAGACGGCCTCCGGCAGCGATCGGCCGGAGACCGACGTCGAGGACAAGCGGTAGCGGCTGCGGGGCCGCCGGCTGCGGCCCACCAATTTAAACGACGCGGCCAGAAGAGCGCGCGCATCCAGGGGAGAGACAGATGAATTGCTGCAACATCACACGCCGGTTGGCGATTGCCTTGACGGCCCTCACATTGATACCGGCCGCCGCAATGGCAGCCGACTATCCTGCGCCGAAGCAAGGCGACTTCATCGCCAAGGACTTCAAATTCCATACCGGCGAGACCATGCCGGAATTGCGGCTGCACTACACGACCGTCGGCGAGCCGAGCGGACAGCCGGTGCTGGTGCTGCACGGCTCTGGCGGCTCGGCCGCGAGCATGCTGACGCCTGGCTTCGCCGGCGTGCTGTTCGGCAAGGACCAGCCGCTCGACGCCGCGAAATACTACATCATCATTCCCGACGGCATCGGCCACGGCAAATCGAGCAAGCCTTCCGACGGGCTGAAGGCCAGGTTTCCAGCCTACGATTATGCGGACATGGTCGATGCGCAGCATCGCCTGCTGACCGAGGGTCTCGGCGTCAAGCATGTGCGGCTGGTGATCGGCAATTCGATGGGCGGCATGCAGAGCTGGCTCTGGGGCGAACGTTATCCCAACTTCATGGATGCGCTGGCGCCGATGGCCTCGCAGCCGACCGCGATGGCCGCGCGCAATTGGATGCTGCGGCGGATCATGCTGGAGACCATCCGCAACGACCCCGACTACAATGGCGGCAACTACACCAGCCAGCCGCACGTGATGAAATACGCAATCACCGCTTACGGCCTCGCCAGCGCCGGCGGCACGCTGGCCTACCAGATGCTGGCGCCGACGGCGGCCAAGGCCGACAAGATGGTCGACGAGCGGCTCGCCGCGCCGGTCACCGCCGACGCCAACGACTTCCTCTATCAATGGGACGCCTCGCATGATGACGATCCCACAGCCGATCTGGAGAAGATCACCGCGACCGTGCTCGCGATCAATTCGGCCGACGACGAGCGCAATCCGCCGGAGACCGGCGTGACGGTAGAGGCCTTGAAGCGCATCAAGAATGCCAAGCTCTATCTGATCCCGGCATCGACCGAGACGCGGGGCCATTCCACGACCGGCAATGCCAAGTTCTACGCCGAGCCGCTGCGCGAGTTGCTGACCACCGCACCGCAGCGCGGCATGTAGGTGTGTTGACGCTACATGTTAGCGTCCGGGCGCGCCATCATCCGCGCCCGGCGTGCAATCTTGCGCCTTGCGGAGCGAATGAGTGGTGATAGCCTTCGCCCACCATCTTGATCCTTGGAGAGCACCTTGACCGATACTGTGACCGTTGATCTCAAGGCGATCTATGCGACGCCAAGTGAGCGGGTGATCGCGAAGGCGCGGCCTGCGCTCGATCATCACAGCAAGAGGTTCATCGCGCTATCGCCGTTCTGCGTGCTGGCGACCACGGGCGCGGACGGCGGCGCCGACGCCTCGCCACGCGGCGGCAACCCCGGCTTCGTCCATACCGAGGGCGACAGCCGGCTGTTGATGCCGGACCGTCCGGGCAACAATCGGATCGACAGTTTCAGGAATATCTCCGAGGGCAACGGCCTCGTGCAATTCATCTTCTTCGTGCCGGGAATCAACGAGACGCTGCGGGTCGGCGGCAAGGGCACGCTGACCGACGCGCCCGAACTGCTGGCGAAACTGGTGGAGTTCGGCAAGCCGCCACGGCTGGTGCTCAGCGTCGAGGTGCAGGAGGCCTATTTCCACTGCGGCAAGGCCATCATGCGCTCGAAGCTGTGGCTCAAGGAAGCCCAGGTCGAGCGCTCGGCGATGCCGAGCATCGCCGAGATCATCCACGACCAGACCAAGCTCGGCGAGCCGGAGTCGCAGGAAGCGGTCGACGCCCGTTACCGGACGCAGCTTTAGCTAGGGTCATTCCGGGGCGACGCAGAGCGTCGAGCCCTCAGGTGCGCAATTGCGCACCAAGAATCTCGAGATTCCGGGTGTGGTCCTGCGGACCATCCCGGAATGATACTACGAGGAAGGTCAGCTCTCGCTCTCGAGGCCGCCGACGTGCTTCTGGGTGTAGAGTTCGAGCCCGATGCGCTGGATCAAATCGAGCTGGGTCTCGAGGAAATCAATGTGATGCTCCTCGTCCTTCATCAGGGACTCGAACAGGTCGCGCGAGACGTAGTCCTTGACGCCATGGCAATAGGTGGCGGCTTCCTGATAGAGCGTGCGCGCACCGATTTCGGCGGCGAGGTCGCACTCGATGATCTCCTTGACGTTCTGGCCGATCCGCAAGGGCTCGAGCACCTGCATGTTCGGGAAGCCGTCGAGGAACAGGATCCGGTCGGTGAACTTGTCGGCGTGGACCATCTCTTCGATGGATTCCTTGCGCCAGACCTTGGCCATGTTCAGCAGGCCCCAATTGTTCAACAGGCGATAGTGCAGCCAATACTGATTGATCGCGGTCAGCTCGCTGCGCAGGCCCTTGTTGAGATATTCGATGACCTTTGGGTCGCCCTGCATTGTATGCTCCAAGAAATTGAGGCCGGAAACCGGCTCATATCAGCTTCGAGCAGCAAAGACGACCCTCATCACCTAGCCTTCCAAAGCTTATGGAGGTGTCGGCTCCGGGCAGAGGCGAACCTCAGCAGGCGGCCAGCGCGAACTCGCTGATGGCCTCCGCATCGTCAGATGCGGGAGCGTGGGTCTTCGCATGGTCCCGACCATGCTGGCAGCCGGACTGGCAGGCGCGGGCGCAGGGTCCCAGCGCCTCGTCGATGATGGTCTTGATGGTCCGTGCGCAGCGTCCGCATTCGGCGCTGCAGCCAAGGCAGCCATAGAGCTGCTTGGGATTGCGCGGTAGCTCGTCAGCCGCGCTGACAGCGTTGCGGACGTCGTGATCGCTGATGACGTTGCAGGAACACACAATCATAGAACGGACTTACCTTCTGAAGATCGTGCTCTAGGGATAGTAAAGCGGCCGTGGCTTCGCAAAACAAAAACACGTCTTTTGAAGCGATTCCAAATCGCCGCTCAACCTGGAATCAATCTAACTAGCGGTGCTCGAGGAAGCTCGAGCGGCGCAAGCTCCGTATAATTCCCGGCTCTGCCGCCATGACTCATCCTTGTCCGCCTTTATTCCCGTCTGCATGCCGGCGACCGGGCGGGCCTGCCCGCCTTTTTAGTAAATTGTGCACTGCACCGTGATCACGTAAAAGAACATCGTTGCGACGGCTCCGTTCATTGATCATTCAAGCGGGCTATGGAATTTTGCCGAAGGAACTTTGCCGTCTGCTATTTCTCGGAAAGGTACGGTCATGAAGAAGATGCTTATCGCCCTCGTCGCCGTGGGGACCCTCGCCACATCCGCAATCGCGCCAGCTCAGGCAAGAGGCGGAGGCGTTGCCGCCGGTGTTGCGGCCGGCCTGCTCGGCGGCGCCATTGTCGGAGGCGCGATCGCCGCTGGCAGTGGTCCCGGCTACTATTACGGCCCCGGCCCTGGCTCGTACTATTACGGCGGCGGACCGGCCTATGTCGCCGAGCCCGAGGATGACTGCTACTGGCAGCGCCAGCGGTTCTGGGACGGCTATGGCTGGCGCATCCGCCGCGTGCGCGTGTGCGAATAGCCATTCACCTTCCTTAAATTCGCGCCGCCGGGTTGGATTTCGAAAAACGAACGTTGGCCAGGCCAGAAAAAACCGTTTTTACGGGGCACCTGACCGGCCGGCGTTTGTAGCGTTTACGAAGGGTTGACGGATTTGCGTGTTTCTTACGCGCTGGCAATTCGGGAAGCGTGAGTCACCCAAACTTGGCGCCTGTCATGGGCGCCGCCTCCAGGAGAGTTCGAAATATGAAGAAGATCCTGACCGCTGCCGTTGCGGTTGCGACGATCGCAGGTTCGATCACTATCAGTGCGCCAGCTGCGCAGGCAGGCGACGGCCTCGGTGTCGGTCTCGCGGCCGGCTTGCTCGGTGGCGCCATTGTCGGTGGCGCGATCGCGTCCAGCCGTCCCGCCTATGCCGCACCGGCCTATGTCGAAGGTCCGCCGCCTCCGGGTGGCTGCTACTGGCGCCGCGAGCGCTATTGGGATGGCTACGGTTACGTGATCCGTCCGGTCCGCGTCTGCTACTGAGCTTCACGCCACGCACTTTCGAGCGCGCAAAGCCCGGCCGAATGGTCGGGCTTTTTGCTTGAACGGAGATCGCCACCGTCAGTGCGCGGCGTCGATCGCCTTCAGCACGCTTTCGCTGGGCCAGCAATCGACCTTGAGTCCCGCCTTTTTCTGGAACGTCCCGAGCGCCGCACGGGTCTGCATCCCAGCCTTGCCGTCGAGCTTGTCGCTATAGAGGCCGAGCCGCGTCAGCCCCTTCTGCATCGCCTCGACGTCTTTCGTGCGCAGTTGCTTCGATGCCGACCATGGCGTCGCGAACGGCAGCGGGCTGGTCATGCGATCAGCCAGGTGCCCGACGAACAGCACATAGAGGTCGGAGAAATTGTATTCCTTGATCACGAAGTAGTTCTTGGTCGCCAGGAAGGCCGGACCGTAGATTCCTTCAGGCTGCAGCAGCGAGGCCGGCTGCGCCTGCTCGGCCGCGCTGAGCCGCTGCCCCCGCGCTGGCACGAAGCCTGCTCGCAGCCATTGGCCGATCGGTTTCGTGACATCAGGCACGCCCACGGTACAGTCGACATTGTCAGGCGCCTTGACCTCATAGGCCCAGCGTACCCCGCTCTGCCAGCCCTTGTCGGCAAGCTGCTGCGCGGCCGAGCCGAGCGCGTCCGGCACCGAATGCCAGAGGTCGACCTTGCCGTCGCCGTCGACGTCGACACCATGCTTGTAGTACTCCGACGGCAGGAACTGGGTGAGACCGACGGCGCCGCCCCAGGATGCGCGCAGATCCTTCCGGCTCACGACACCGCCGCTGAGCATCTTCAACGCCAAGATGAATTCGGTGCGGTACTGGTCCTTGCGGCGGCCGACATAGGCCTGGGTCGCCAGTACGCGCAGCCCGTCATAAGGCAGCGTGTAGCGGCCGAAATCGGTCTCCCGGCCCCAGATCGCGAGCACGATCGGGGCCGGCACGCCGAAGCGTTTTTCGATCTGGTCCAGCGCCGGACGATATTGCTGCATCAGCTTTTGGCCGTAGGACGCCAGCCGCGCGATCGAGGCCTCCTTGATGTAATCGGCCGGGACCTGCACGAACTCGGCCTGCGACGGCGCGCCTGTCGCGGGCCGTCCGGGCAGCAGAAGGTCGGGCAGCTTGTAGTCGGGATCGAGCCCGCGCGTTTCGGCATCGAAGGTGGCGCGCGAGACGCCCTGCTGTTTCGCCTCGAGCCACAGCGAGGCGACGAACTGCGTGAAGGCGGCGTCGGCGGCGCGTGCTGATGTCGCTCCGCACAGAGAGACAATCACCACCGCAATGAGCGTGATGCGCCGCATTAGCGCGCCTACCGCGTCAGCTTCTTGTACTTCACCCGGTGCGGGATGATGCTGTCCTGGCCGAGCCGGCGCATCTTGTCCTTCTCGTAGTCCTGGAAGTTACCCTCGAACCATTCGACATGGCTGTCGCCCTCGAATGCCAGCATGTGGGTGGCGATGCGGTCGAGGAACCAGCGATCATGGCTGATGATGACGGCGCAGCCGGCGAAATCCTCCAGCGCCTCTTCGAGCGCGCGCAACGTGTCGACGTCGAGATCGTTGGTCGGCTCGTCGAGCAGCAGGACGTTGGCGCCCGACTTCAGCATCTTGGCGAGATGGACGCGGTTGCGCTCACCGCCCGACAGCGAACCGACCTTCTTCTGCTGGTCGCCGCCCTTGAAGTTGAACGCCGAGCAGTAGCCGCGCGAGTTCACTTCCTTCTTGCCGAGCAGGATCAGCTCGTTGCCGCCGGAAATTTCCTCCCAGACGTTCTTGCTGCCGTCGAGCGCGTCGCGCGACTGGTCGACATAGCCGAGATGCACTGATTCACCGACCGTGATGGTGCCGGCGTCCGGCTTTTCCTGCCCGGTGATCATGCGGAACAGCGTGGTCTTGCCGGCACCGTTTGCGCCGATCACGCCGACGATGCCGCCGGGCGGCAGCTTGAAACTGAGATTGTCGATCAGGAGCCGATCGCCAAAGCTCTTGTTCAGGCCCTCGAAGTCGACGACGTTCTGGCCGAGACGCTCGGCGACCGGAATGACGATCTGCGCGCCCTGGGACTGCTTCTCGCTGGCCTTCTTGAGCAGCTCCTCGTAGCGCTGATAACGCGCCTTCGATTTGGCCTGGCGCGCCTTCGGCGAAGCCGCGATCCACTCCTGCTCACGCGCCAGGGTGCGCTGATGCGCGGCGTCCTCGCGGCCCTCCTGCTCCAGGCGCTTCTGCTTCTGCTGCAGCCATGAGGAGTAGTTGCCCTCGTAGGGAATGCCCTTGCCGCGATCGAGCTCGAGGATCCAGCTGGTGACGTTGTCGAGGAAGTAGCGGTCGTGGGTGACGATCAGGATCGCGCCGGGATAGTTGCGCAGATGGCCTTCGAGCCAGGACACCGACTCCGCGTCGAGATGGTTGGTCGGTTCGTCCAGCAGCAATAGCTCCGGCTGGTCGAGCAACAGCTTGCACAGCGCGACGCGGCGGCGCTCGCCGCCGGAGAGCTTGGTGACGTCGGCATCGTCGGGCGGACAGCGTAGCGCGTCCATCGCCTGATCGACCTTGCTGTCGAGATCCCACAGGCCCTGGGCCTCGATCTCGTCCTGCAGCTTGGTCATCTCATCGGCGGTCTCTTCCGAATAGTTCATCGCGAGTTCGTTGTAGCGATCGAGGATCGCCTTCTGCTTGGCGACGCCCAGCATGACGTTCTCGCGCACCGACAGTTTCGCATCCAGCTGCGGCTCCTGCTCGAGGTAGCCGACACGCGCACCCTCGGCGACCCAGGCCTCGCCCGTGTACTCCTTGTCGATGCCGGCCATGATCTTGAGCAGCGTCGACTTGCCGGCGCCGTTGACGCCGAGCACGCCGATCTTGGCATCCGGATAGAACGACAGATGGACGTTATCGAGCACCTTGCGAGTCGGATAGGCCTTGGTCAGACCCTGCATGAAATAGACGAATTGGCGCGCCATCGCGTTTCCTTTGGAAACAGTCAACGTTTATGGGGGATGTTGACGCTGATGTAGCTGCGCCGCCCCCAAAGGGCAACCGGCGGGCGGGTCCGGGCGGGACAATTGCGGGCTTGCCGAGCCCGTTTCCCATTCATTCACCACGGATCACTACGGAATCGACACCATGTGTGCGGCATGTCACGACAATTGAAACCGACTTTTAATTAACTGGGACGGAAACTCGCTCCCGGCGCCGAAAAAACGTCCGTCGAGCACGAAACGCGCCAAGACCGCACAACAGCGAGCGCCCGTCATGACCACCATTTCGACAGTGTCCCTGTCCTCATCAGCAGTGAAGCGTGGGCCGTCGTCCGGCCTGGTCGCCGAGTTCAAGAGCTTCTGGCGCGAATTCTTCGCCCGGGCGTTCAATCCCTATCGGCCGGAATTGCACTACATGCGCGGACCCGGCCCGGCCTGGCACGCGAAATACGGTGCGCAGGCCTCGTTCCGAGTCAAGACCGACAGCTGACATCCAGCGCCCGTCCTCGACGCAAATTGAAGGCCGGGCGCTTGCGCAGCCCTGATTTGCGCGCGACGATAACGTCCATTCGTTAAGGCGACATCCCCTGTCGCCGTTCCCGCCATGAATGGACCCTGCCGATGACGCGGCTGCGCTGTGCAATCCTCGATGACTATTACGATACGGCGCTGACGCTCGCCGACTGGCCTATGCTCGCCGACCGCGTCGATGCA
>NZ_JBARGP010000361.1:0-7340 GCF_049798375.1 Bradyrhizobium sp. | reverse complement strand
ATGTGACCTTCGGCGTCTTCAACCGGATCGACAAAATCTCCGATCCGGCGCTCAAGGTCTGGTCGCGTCTAATGCAGCAACTGCCGGACTCAAGAATCGTAATCAAGAACGTTGCGCTCGACGATCCCTTCCTGCGCGACCGCCTCATCGGCCGCTTTGTCGCGCATGGCGTAGCGGAGAGCCGAGTCACGTGCCTGGGTTCGACGTCGCGCGATCAGCACATGGCCGCGTTCGCTGACATCGACATCTCGCTCGATCCGCTCCCGCAGAATGGCGGCGTCAGCACCTGGGAATCGCTGCAGGCGGGCGTTCCTGTCGTTGCTTTGCTCGGCAACAGCTCGGCCTCGCGCGCCGCCGCCGGCATCGTCACGGCGGCGGGACTCGGCGACTGGGTGGCCGAGGATGAGCAGGGCTACATCGCGATCGCGGGCCGGCATGCCGCGGATCCGGAGCGGCTCGCAAAGCTGCGCGCAGCGTTGCCGCAGATGGTCGCGACTTCTGCGGCTGGCAACGGCGAGCTCTATACGCGCAAGGTCGAGGAAGCCTATCGCAGCTTCTGGCGACGCTATTGCGAGAGAGCTTCGGCCTGACCGTCCTTATCCCGGTCTACAGCCTGGCCGCGCCGACGATGCGACCGTCCGAGGCTTCGATGAGCACCGCGGCATCTTCGCCTTCGGGCGTCTGTTCGGTGAGCCGCAGCGTTTTGCCCTGCCAGTCCGCCAACGGGCGCACCGAGCGCACGACGTTCAGCTCCTCAAAGGTGCGGCCGCCATTCTCGCCGCGGCGGATTGCGGTCTTGTGGTAGTGGTCGAAGCCCACCAGCAGCACGCGTCCGCGGCCCTGGCCCGGTCCGACCTCGACCAGCAACTGATTGCCGTCACGGCTGACCTTGACCGCCGCGGTGGTCGCCGCGGCCTTCGCGCGATCGATCGCGGAGCCGATCTCGTCGCGATACGAGCCGACATGGCTGTTGAGACCATCGACGACGATCTCGGGCGTGTAGGAGCCATCGCCAAAGCGGCCACCGTAACGGGCCTGCCGGTCGGTCGCGGCCTGAAGCGAGAACGGATCCTTCCAGCCGAGCCGGTCCCAATAGGTGACGTGAAAGGCGAGCGGCAGCACGTCATGCCGTTCGCGCGCCAGATCGTTGAGATAGGCATTTGCCGGCGGGCAGGACGAGCAACCCTGCGAGGTGAACAGCTCGACGACCACGGGGCGGTCGGCCGCATCGGCGATAGCAGGTGCAAGACCGAAGGCAACGACAAGCGGACTCAAGAGGCGCGACAGCATCGGAGGCTCCCATGTGGTTCGCATTCGTCTTCGCGGCGTCGGCCGGGCGCGTTACACGGTGCCGCTCACACGGTTTCGTGAGGAGTACTCAGTGATCGACATCCAGCGCTGCGATCGCCTCATAGACCGCACTTAGCTCGTCTGCGGTGCTGCAATAGGGCGGCATCAGATAGATCGTATTGCCGAGCGGCCGCACCAGCATGTCGCGCGCCAGGAAGTGGCGGTAAAGGCGGGGACCGATATCGGCGAGATAGCCGGAATCATTCACCACGAGATCCAGCGCCGCGATGGTGCCGAGCTGGCGGACATTCTCGAAACGCCGGTCATCGCGGAAGCGGTCGAGCGCCTTGGTGTGAACTTCGGCCAGCGCGGCGATCCGCTCCCGCACGGGCTCGCTTCGCCAAACCTTGAGATTGGCGAGTGCCGCGGCGCAGGCGATCGGATTGGCGGTGTAGGATGAGGAGTGAAAGAAGGTCTTGCGGCGGTCTTCGGCGTAATGTGCATCGAAGATCGCGCGCTGGCATAGCGTGACCGCGAGCGGCAGCACGCCGCCAGTCAGGCCCTTTGAATAGCAGGCGATGTCGGGCACGATGCCGGCCTGTTCGCAGGCGAACAGCGTGCCGGTTCGGCCCCAGCCGGTCATCACCTCGTCGGCGATCAGAAGCACGCCATGGTGCCTGCAAATGCGTGCCATCTCGGCCAGCACGGTCGGCTGATAAATCAGCATGCCGCCGGCGCCGAGGATCAGCGGCTCGACGATCAGCGCGGCGACGGGCCGTTCGCGACAGGCCTGGTCCAGCGCATCCAGCGTCTCCTGCTCGCGTCCCTGATGCGGGAAGGGCAGGCGGCCGACATCGAACAGCAGGGGATGATAGGGCGCGTTGAAGACGCCGCGTTGGCCGACCGACATGGCGCCGATGGTGTCGCCGTGATAAGCGCGTTCGAGCGCCAGGATATGGCGCCGGCCTTCGCCGGAATGCAGCCAGAAGCCGAGCGCCATCTTGAGCGCGACCTCGACCGCGGTCGAACCGCTGTCGGAGAAGAACACGTGTGTCAGCTCGGACGGCGTGATCGCGATCAGCTGCCGCGCCAGCTCCTCCGCCGGCGGATGGGTGAAACCGGCGAAAATCACCTGGTCGAGCCGCTCGGTCTCCGCCCTGATCGCCTGCATGATCGGCCGATAGCGATGGCCGTGGGTGATCACCCACCAGGACGAGATGGCATCGAAGATCCTACGGCCGTCAGCAACTTCCAGCCAGGCGCCATCGGTGCGGACGATGGCCGGGATCTCGCCATGCACCGCATGCTGGGTGAAGGGGTGCCAGACCGGCGAACTGGATATCATGCGGCACCTTCGAGTATCCGGGCGACATCGACATATGCGGCGAATGCAGCACGCAGCGTGCCGGCATCGAGCAGCGTGAGATGGGGCAGGCGGCCGAGATGCCGCGTGCGCCCCATCGCCACGATGGTCTGTTCAGAATCCGTGTTTTCGTCGCCGATGAAGGCGACTCCAAGCAATGGAATGTCACGCGCGCGCAGCGCGGCGGTCGACAGCAGCGTGTGATTGATGGTGCCGAGCGTGGTGCGCGCGCACAGCACCAGCGGCGCCCGCCAGCGCGCGAACACGTCGAGAAAGGTCACCTCGCGCGTCAGCGGCACCATCAGGCCGCCTGTACCTTCGATGACGAGCGGCTTTGGCGTTGCAGGCGGCTCCAGCCGGTCAGGGTCGATACTAACGCTGTCGATCTCCGCAGACAGATGCGGCGAGACCGGCGTGGCCAGCCGATAGCCCTCGGGCAGGATCCGTCCCGCCGCGAGGCCAGACAAGCGGCGCACGGTGTCGGAATCGGTCTCCTCATCGAGGCCGGATTGCACCGGTTTCCAATAATAGCCGTCGAGCGCGCCCGCGAGTCCGGCCGAGAATACAGTCTTGCCGATCCCAGTGTCGGTACCGGTGACGATGATTCGCGGTGTCACGACAGCCTCCTCAATGCCGTAGCCATCGCGTCGAACAGCTCGGAGATGACGTCCTCGCTCAAATTGGCCGACAGCGCGATGCGCAGCCTTGCCGTATCTTCGGGTACGGTCGGCGGCCGGATCGCACGGACGTCGAAGCCCTGCGCCTGCAGGGCGGAAGCCAGCGCCAGTGCTTTCGCATCGGCGCCGACGATGATGGGGAGGATGTGCGACGGCGATGCGTCGATGCCGCAGCGCGCTTTCAGATCGCGTGCGGCAAACGCAACCAGATGAGCCAGTCGTTCGCGACGTTGGGGCTCGCGCGAGATGCGAAGCGCCGCGCGCGTCACCGCCGCGATCAGCGGCGAGGGCGCGGTGGCGAAGATGAAAGGACGCGCGCGGTTCACCAGGAAGTCGCGCACGATTTTCGGGCCGAGCACGAAGGCGCCGGAGGTGCCGAGCGCCTTGCCGCAGGTATGCAGCGTGATGAGGTTGTCGCGGCCTTCAAACGGCGCGGCGAGGCCGCGTCCGTCAGGCCCCCGCACGCCGGTCGCGTGCGCCTCGTCGACCACCAGCACTGCGTAAAAGCGATCGGCGACCGCGACCAGATCGGCAAGAGCAGGGCTGTCACCATCCATGCTGTAGACGCTTTCGACCGCGATCCACGGCCGGCCACGTTCGCCCGCCTTGCGCCATTGCGCGAGCCTTGCCGCCAGGGCTTCGACGTCGTTATGCGGGACGCTTTCGTGGGGCGCACGGCAGTGGCGCAGGCCTTCATGGACGCTGGCATGGACCAGCTCATCATGGAGCACGATGTCGTCGCGCTGGGGCAGGGTCGAGAAGATCGCGTGATTGGCGCTGTAGCCGGCGCCGAAATACAGCGCGGCTTCGGTGCCGAAATGGCTTGCCGCCTCGGCCTCCAGCGCCTCGTGTTCCCGATGATTGCCGCGCAGCAGCCGGGACCCTCCGGCGCCGACCGGCACCCCGCGCGCGATCGCCTCGGTGGCGGCCTGTCGCAGTTCATCCGATTCGGCGAGCCCGAGATAATCGTTCGATGTGAAGTCGATACCAGTGCGGCGATGCAATCGACGGTAGCGGCCCCGTTCATCCAATGCACGAAGCTGGAGTTCGAACTCACCATAAGCCATTAAATCACGCGAACTCCGGTGTTCTACGGGGTGCTTGATGGCCGAGCATCCCCCGGATTGCAACGGGATTGCCCTAAAATCACCGTGTAATCATTTGAATCAAAACGTGTTTGGGTTCGTTTCGGGACCATTCGCCTGATCTGTGGCGGCATGCTAGAGAGCCGGAAACCAGTTGCTGATTTGCTTTCCGTTAATCATGGGACAGCGGATCCGACACATCGATGGGGTCGTTGATATGAGTTTCAAGGGGGCGGGCAAGGCCGAGCCGAAGCGGACGCTGCGCGTCGGCGTGATCGGTGCGGGCGTGATGGGAAGCAACCATGCGCGCGTGCTGGCTGGCCTGCCGGATGTCCATCTCGTCGGCGTCGTCGATCCCTTGCCTGCGCACCGCACCCGCGTCACCGAGCTTGCCGATTGCGCGACCTTCGCCAGCCTCGACGAATTGGTGGCCGAGGGCGTCGATGCGGTGACGGTGGCTGCGCCCACCCATCTGCATCATGAGATCGCGCTCGCCTGCATCGCGCGCAACATTCATCTGCTGGTTGAGAAGCCGATCGCCTCCACGGTCGAGGAGGGGCGGGAGATCGTCACCGCCGCCGAGCGTGCCGGCGTCACCTTGATGATCGGCCATGTCGAGCGCTTCAATCCGGCGGTCGCGGCGATCAAGAAGGCGATCGCGGGCGAGGACATCCTGTCGATCGCGATCACCCGCGTCGGCCCGTTCCCGCCGCGGATGTCCAATGTCGGCGTGGTGATCGATCTCGCCGTCCACGACATCGACCTGATCCGCTGGTTTACCGAATCGGACATCACCGAGGTGCAGCCGCAGCTCTCGAGCGCCGTTGCCGAGCGTGAGGATATCGCGCTGCTGCAGTTCCGCACCGCATCCGGCGTGCTCGCTCACATCAATACCAATTGGCTGACGCCGTTCAAGGCGCGCAATGTCACGGTTGCGACCCGCGGCAAGTACATCATGGGCGACCTGCTCACCCGTCAGGTGACCGAGTGCTTCGGCTTCAAGCCGGACGGCAGCTACTCGATGCGCCATCTGCCGGTCGGCCATGACGAGCCGCTCCGGGCCGAGCTGCTCGCCTTCTTGTACGCGGTGCGCACCGGCACGTCGCCGGCGGTCAGTGGCGATGAAGGCGTCGCCAGCCTTGCGATCGCCACGCAGTGCCTGGAAAAATCCTCGCATCGCATAGCGGCTCCCGCTGCCCGCAAGGAACCGCGTCGCGTCGCGGGCTAAGCGCTCCGTCACGCCAAACCATCCGATCCGATGTCCATGTCTCAACCTACGTCAGGCGCCATGAACCAGCATCTGCGGCAGCAGCCGATTCCCTTCATCGACACCGTCGCGCAGCGTCAGCGGCTCGGCAAATCGCTCGACGACGCGGTGGCGCGCGTGCTCACGCATTGCCAGTTCCTCGGCGGTCCCGAGATCACGCAGCTCGAATCCGAGCTGGCGGCGTTCTGCGGCGCCAAACATGCGGTGAGCTGCTCCAGCGGCACCGATGCGCTGTTGATGGTGCTGATGGCACAGGGCATCGGCCCCGGCGACGCGGTGCTGTGCCCGTCCTTCACCTTCTGCGCAACCGGCGAGGCGGTGGCGCTCACTGGCGCGACGCCGGTATTCGTCGACGTGCTCGAAGACACCTTCAACATCGACCCGGCCTCGCTCCGCCGTGGCATCGCCACCGCGAAGCGGCTTGGCCTGAAGCCGAAGGCCGTCATTCCGGTCGACCTGTTCGGCCAGAGCGCGCAGCACGATCTGATCGCCGCGGTCGCGGAGGCTGAGGGGCTGTTCGTGCTCGACGATGCTGCGCAGGGCTTCGGGGCCAGCTACCAGAACCGTCGCCTCGGCACTTTCGGGCTTGCCACCGCGACCAGCTTCTATCCGGCCAAGCCGCTCGGCTGCTTCGGCGATGGCGGTGCCATCCTCACTGACGACGCCGACCTGCTGGAAAAGCTGCGCAGCGTCCGCGTCCACGGCGGTGGCGGCGACAAATATGACAACATCCGGCTCGGCCTCACCGCGCGGCTCGACACCATCCAGGCCGCGGTGCTGATCGAGAAGCTCAGGATATTCGAGGACGAGATCGCAGCCCGCAACGTGGTCGCGAGGCGCTACACCGAGGGCTTGGCCGGCGCCGTGAAGGTGCCGCAGCTCGCCGAAGGCTGCACGTCGGTCTGGGCACAATATACCATCCGCCTGCCGAAGGGCTGCGATCGCGACGCGTTCCAGGCCGCGATGAAGGCGCAGGGCGTTCCGACCGTGATCTACTATCCGAAGTCGATGCACCAGCAGACCGCCTATCGCATCTTTCCGGTCGCCGATGGCGGCCTGCCGGTCAGCGAGCGGCTGTCGAGCGACGTCATCAGCCTGCCGATGCACGCCTATCTCGACGAGGCGACCCAGTCGCGAATCATCGAGGCCGTACGCGGCGCAGTGACGGGCTGAGGTCACAGTCATCGCTCACCTCGTCTCGCGGCCCCGCCGCGGGCGGGAAGGGGGTTCAAACGCCCCCGCGATCGTCATTGCGAGCGCAGCGACGTGTCCGCCATAGCCCGCAGGGCGACGGCGGAAGCAATCCGGAATCGCGTGCGTGACTCTGGATTGCTTCCGTGCCTCGCAACAATGGTGTTGAGACATGCGTTCACCTTCTCGCAGCGCGCATGACGCGTCCGAGCTTTGCCGTTGGGCCTGCCCTCTTCAAAAAAGGGCACGGGGAATGCCGGGCGCTGGCCGCACCCATGGCCCGCCTGCAGAAAAAGTGCAGGCGGCAGGTACCACAGGTTCAGCCGAGACATCCCGGCATTCCCCGCGCGGATGGTTGGAACGGCTGCTTCGCGTTCTCCCCGGTGCGCCGGGCTTGTTGGCCACCGTGACCTGCGCGACGCGCGAGCGTCGTCACAAGCTGGGCATCAGCATCGGGATGCCAGGAC
>NZ_JBARGP010000360.1:0-4039 GCF_049798375.1 Bradyrhizobium sp. | reverse complement strand
GCCGGGTCAGCAGCGGCCGGCAGCTTCGGCGTCGACGTTTCCGTCTCGGGGGGCGCATCGGACGGCTCGAACTGGAGGCCGAACTGCACGGACGGGTCGAAGAAGCTCTTGATGGCGTGGAAAGGCACCACGAGCCGTTCCGGGACGCCGCCGAACGACAGTCCGACCTCGAAGCGGTCCTCGGTCACGGTCAGATCCCAGAATTGGTGCTGCAGGATGATGGTCATTTCATCCGGGTATTGCGCCAGCAGCCGCGGAGAGATTTTGACGCCCTCGGCCTTCGACAGGAAGGTGATGAAGAAATGGTGCTCGCCCGGCAGGCCTTGGGCGGCGGCGTCGGTCAGCACCCGGCGCAGCACGCCACGCAATGCGTCGCGCGCCAAAACATCGTATCGAATGTGATCCGTCGCCATTGCCGATCCTGCCGTCCTCAAATCCTGTCGTATCGCAATCAAGGCTGGTCAACGAACCTGGTTGCCAGCAATCCGACTCGTGTTCCTGCCATCGTATCCCGGACGGATGCCAGCGTCAGCAGCCATTCCGGCCGATATCGCGCCTGTCTAGGGCAGAAATCCGGCAACCACGATCAGACGACGGCAAAAAGAAGAGAAGTGGAGGCTTCTGTTGCCAGGTGCCTCCGAACCCCGCCTAACGGAGCTTAACCCGTTAGGACTTTAAGATGGTTTTTCGGACTGCGTTACGCAGCCAGAGCAACCGGAGCAAAGTTGTCGTTGGCAACTATTGCAGTAGCCCGATAACGGCGGAACAATACCGGGAAAAAGCTCGCCCTTTACGCCCTCGTCGATCCTATTTCGCCCCCGCCGAAGCCCGCCACTTAGCGGGCTTTGGTGGAGGCGCCGGGTACCGCCCCCGGGTCCGAATGGTTTATTTCGACGGCGATTTATTTCCATAGCCGGCGAACCGGCGATCTGAATATAGGGGCCAATGGTTGAGAAAGACAGTCCCCAAGAGAGCGCACCCGCCGACAAAAATGTGGGCGGCCCGCGGAACTGAACGAATTGAGATGGCTCGCGACATTTCCCCGTCTTAAGCTTTTTCGTCCGTCCTTTCGTACCAGACGTTGGAAATGCCTCCTGAATCCGTCCCCGCGGAGCCTTCCTCGCCGGACCTGCACTCAGACCCGCCCAGCGTGATCGCGCTCTTCCTGGCATTCGCCAGGATGTCGCTGTCGGGCTTTGGCGGCGTGCTGGTGTTCGCGCGGCGCGCCATCGTCGACGAGCACCGCTGGATGACGGCGGACGAGTTCAACGAAACCTTTGCGCTCTGCCATTTCTTGCCGGGCCCGAACATCGTCAACCTCTCGCTGGTGTTCGGCTCGCGCTTTCGCGGCATCGTCGGCGGCGTGGCGGCATTTGCCGGTCTCGTCGGGCCGCCGATGCTGCTGGTGACGGCGCTTGCGGCCGTCTACAGCCATTTCGGCCAGGTCGAGGCGCTGCGGCGAGGACTGGCGGGGGTCTCCTGCGCCGCGATCGGGCTGCTGGTGTCCGCCATCATCCGGATGATGGCTCCGCTCTTGAAGAAGCGCGATGGGCTTGGCTTCGTCGTGACGGCCGCCGTCTTTGTCGCGATCGGGGTGTGGCAGTTGCCGTTGCCCGCCGTGCTGCTGGTCGCGGTCCCGATCAGCCTGGCCGTGACCTATGCCAAGATCCGGTGGACCTCATGAGCGGCGACGAGAATCCCCTGTTTCAGCTGTTCTGGACCTTCGCGGTGATCTCGCTGTTTGCGGTCGGCGGCGCCAACGCCGCGATCCCGGAGATGCACCGTATCGCCGTCGACGTTCACCATTGGATGGACGACAAGCAGTTCGCCGATGTGTTCGCGATCGCGCAATTGTCGCCTGGGCCAAATGTCCTGATCGTCACCCTGATCGGCTACGCGGTCGCGGGCGTGGCTGGAGCGGTGCTCTCGACCGTCGCGATGTGCGGTCCGACTGCTGTGCTCGCCTATTTTGTCAGCCGTTGGCTCCGGCATCCGCGAGAAGCGCGCTGGCCTGGAATCGTTCAGGCGGCACTGGTGCCGTTGTCGATCGGATTGATGGCCGCGAGCGCGCTGATCCTGACACGAGCGTCCGACAACAATTTGCCGGCGCTGCTGGTCACGCTCGGCGCCGCCTTGGTTGCATCGACGACCAAGCTCAATCCGCTATGGCTGTTGCTGGTCGGCGGTTGTCTGGGTTTCTCTGGCATTCTCGGATGAAAGCCATTACGCAAGCAGAGCGGCGCATCCACTGCATGGCACAACGATAAGCTGGAACGCAGTCACGGCCGAATGGCCTGGGAAGGGGAACATCGACATGGCCGAGACCACGAGCCATCTGCCGGACGGAGCGGCCGCTGCGCCAGGTTTGCGCAGCGCGACAGGGGCCTTGATCATTCTGCTGCTTGCCTTTGCGCCGCAGATCGTCGAACTTCTGATGTCTCTCGCCGGACTCGTCATCCCGCTGTCGGGACGCAATCCGTTGCAGGTGCTGTCGGGACACGGCTCGGCGCTGATCTTCGCGCTGCCGAGCCTCGTCGAGCAATATGCCGCGGGCAGCAAGGCATCGCTCTCATCAGATGTCCTGCTGACGCTGATCTACACCTATCCGCTGCTCGCCGTGGCGCTCTTCACCCTGCTGGTTCGGCCGCGGGCGCCGCAGGACTACTATGGCGGCGTCGTCCTGATGGCGATCGCGCTGTTTGCATTGTGGGCATCGAGCGACCTGCAGGGCATGCACGGCTTTTCGTTCGGCGCCGGCACCGCCCCGCGCATGTTCGGGCTGCTGCTGCTTGCGCTTGGCGCTGCGATTGCCACGATTGGCGTCGTCACCGACGGAGCGCAGCTTGCGACCTATCACTGGCGCGGCCCGCTGTTCGTGGCGCTTGCGGTCCTGGCCTTTGCGCTCTCGATCCGTCCGCTCGGGCTCATCGTCTCCGGTCTCGCGAGCTTCCTGATCGCGGCGCTCGGCACCCATGAGACACGCTGGGGCGAAACCTTGATCGTCGGCATCTGCCTGACCGTTGGCTGCGCGCTGTTATTCCCCTATGTGCTCGGATTGCCGATGCCGCTATTCCCGCATTTCCTGGTGCCGTGAGGACGCAATGGATTTGTTTGCCAATCTCGCTCACGGCTTCAACGTCGTCTTTCAGATTAGTTGGTGGTCGCCTTGGTGGCTCTACGGCATGTCGATCCCCATATGGGTCAACATCCTCATGTGCTTGATCGGTGCTCTCGTGGGTACGCTCGTTGGCGTATTGCCGGGCATCGGCACCGTCGCGACAGTAGCGATGCTATTGCCGATCACCTTCGGTCTGCCGCCGGTCGGTGCGCTGATCATGCTGGCCGGAATCTATTATGGCGCCCAATATGGCGGCTCAACCACCTCGATCCTGGTCAACATTCCCGGTGAAGCCACCTCGGTCGTGACCGCGCTCGACGGCTTCCAGATGGCGAAGCAGGGCCGGGCAGGCCCCGCGCTCGCGATCGCCGCGATCGGCTCGTTCTTTGCCGGCTGCGTCTCGACTGTCCTGATCGCCGTGCTCGGCGCACCGCTGACCAAGCTCGCGCTGGCGTTCGGGCCGGCCGAATATTTTTCGCTGATGGTGCTCGGCCTGATCTTCGCGGTGGTGCTGGCGAAGGGCTCCGTGCTGAAGGCGGTCGCGATGATCGTGCTTGGCCTGTTGCTCTCGATGGTCGGCTCCGACATCGAGACCGGTGCCTCGCGCATGGCCTTCAACATCCCCGAACTGGCCGACGGGCTCGGCTTCGCCACCGTAGCGATGGGCGTATTCGGCTTTGCCGAGATCATCCGCAACCTCGACGCCGGCGCCGAGATGGACCGCGATCTGGTGCAGCAGAAGATCACCGGCCTGATGCCGACCAAGAAGGACCTGATCGACTCCACGCCGGCGATTCTGCGCGGCACCGTCCTGGGGTCGATCCTCGGCATCCTGCCGGGCGGCGGTGCCGTCATCGCCTCCTTTGCCGCCTACACGCTGGAAAAGAAACTGGCGAAGAACCCGTCGCGGTTCGGCCGTGG
>NZ_JBARGP010000359.1:0-2107 GCF_049798375.1 Bradyrhizobium sp. | reverse complement strand
GTTGCAGCACCGCCTGCTCCTGCTGGCGCTTGGTCTCCCTGGTGACCGGCATGTGGTGGAACGGGATGTCGCCGAAATCCAGCCCCGCATAGGTCTCGCGCGGATGGTTCGAGACGATCGCGGTCGGCACCATTGCGAGGTCGCCGGTGCGCCAGCGATAGAGGATGTCGACCAGGCAATGGTCGAACTTGGAGACCAGCAGCATCACCCGCCGCTTCGTGGCGCGATCGCGCATCTGCCAGTCCATGCCGAAACGCTCGGCGATCGCGGCAAAACCGGTCTGCAGCGCGGGCAAATTGACCGCGAGATCGGCGGCGGTGAACACCACCCGCATGAAGAAATGACCGGTCTCGGTGTCGGTGAATTGCTGGGCGTCGAGGATGTTCTGGCCATTATGGGCCAGAAAGGTCGAAACGGACGAGACCAGTCCCGGGCGATCCGGGCAGGACAGGGTCAGCAGATATTGATGATCGGGCATGGCAACGTGAACCGGGACGACCTGATGAGAGATGGGCAGAGACGAAGCAGCGCTTCGTTCGGGCCTGCTCTATCACCGTCCCGGGACTTGCGCCAACGATGGAACAGGCATCAGGATGAACAAATCACCATCGCTTCCGTTAAGGCGCCATCATGGCTGACAGGCTCACCGGCTACCGTATCCTGATCCTGGAAACCCGCGAGGAAGCGCAGTTTTCCCGGCTGCTCGCCGAGCAAGGCGCCAACGTGCTGCAATGTCCGATGTTTGCGATCAACGATGCGCCTGATGCGGCTCCGATCGAGGCCTGGATCAGACGCTGCATCGAAACCCCGTTCGACGATCTGGTGCTGCTGACCGGCGAAGGCCTGCGCCGGCTGATGAAGGCCGTCCGCCGCATCGGGGTGGAGCAGGAATTCATCGCCGCGCTCGGCCAGGCGCGCAAGTTCGCCCGCGGCCCGAAGCCCGGGCGGGCGCTACGCGAGATCGGGCTGGAGCCGCAAGTCACGACGGAAAAACCGACCTCTGAAGGAGTCGCCGAGATGCTGTCGCGGCTCGACCTCAAGGGCCACAGGCTCGGCCTGCAGCTCTATCCGGACAAGGACCATTCCGCGCTGATCGGCGCGATATCAGCACAAGGCGCCGAGGTCGATGCCGTGCTGCCTTATGTCTACGACGCCAAGGCTGCCGATGCCAACATCCTGACCGCGCTGGACGAGATGGCCGCCGGCCACATCGATGCCATCGCGCTGACCAGTTCGGGCCAGCCGCGCCGGCTGTTCGATGTCGCAAGGGCGCATGGCATCGAGGACCGGCTGATCGAAGGATTGAAACAGACGCCGATCGCTTCCGTCGGTCCCGTGGTCACGGAGGCTCTCGCGGCGCACGGGCTCAAGCCCGACATCACGCCGCAAGGCGATGCCTTCTTCATGAAGCCTCTGATCTCGGCGATGGCGGTTGCACTGGAAAAGAAGCTGCCGCGCACGACGGCGAACTGATCGCTCAATTGAAGGATGGGTTGAGCGGAGCGATACCCGTCGATCCCTTCGCCGGACCATGATGGGTATCGCTTCGCTCCACCCATCCTACCACGCAGCCCTGCACTGGTGTCATGCGCCTTGGTGCCGGCGCGGCCTGCACGCAATTGTCCGACACGGCGCGGTCTCCTATACAGGTGTGTCACGTTTCGGAGTTATACCGCATGGCCTTCCCGCGCGCCTCTCAGGCCCTCAGCCGCTTCACCGTGCTCGATCTCACCCGCGTCAGGGCCGGCCCCACCTGCGCGCGGCAGTTCGCTGATTGGGGCGCCAACGTCATCAAGATCGACGCGCTGCTGGAAGATGGCAGTGACGCCATGGGCGGCCCGCGCCACGGCGCCGACTTCCAGAATTTGCACCGGAACAAGCGGGCGATGAGCCTGAACCTGAAAAACCCCAAGGGCGTCGAGACCTTCATGCGGCTCGCGGCGAAGGCCGACGTGGTGATCGAGAACTACCGGCCTGACGTGAAGACCAAGCTCGGCATCGACTACGAGGCCGTGCGCAGGGTCAATCCGAAGATCGTCTATGGCAGCATCTCGGGCTTCGGCCAGGATGGCCCCTATCACAAGCGCCCCGGCTTCGATCAGATCGC
>NZ_JBARGP010000358.1:0-3019 GCF_049798375.1 Bradyrhizobium sp. | reverse complement strand
GTGGATTCTTCGAACGGATGCGCAGCGTAGTAGGCCTTGGAGAAGATCGGCAGGCTCGCGACAAACAGCGGTACGTCGCGGGCGCGATCCTTGGCGAACGTCACGACCACGGTGGCGTCGTCGAGCGGCTCGGCCTTCTCCATGAAGCGCGTCTGCGTCACGATCAGCGCGTGGCCCTTCTCCTTCAGCGTGGTCAGCGACCACGCGACGTCCTGCGCCGTGATCTTGGAGCCATCGTGAAACCGCGCCTCGGGCCGCAGGTTGAAGCGATAGGTCAGCTTGTCGGGCGAGATCGCCACCGACTTGGCCGCGTAGCCGTACAGCGCGTCCGGCTCGTCGGCCGCCGCCGCCATCAGGGTCGCGAAGGTCATGCTCATGCCCTGCGCGCCCTCGCCCTTCATGATGTAGGCGTTGAAGGAATTGAAGGTGAAGAACGACTGGTTGTAGGCGCGTGCCGACGGGATGAACGAGAATAGCCCACCCTTCGGCGCATCCGGATTGACGTAGTCGAAATGCGCGAAGTCGGCCGGGTATTTCAGGTCGCCGAACGCCGACATGCCGTGTGATCCGGCCTGCGCTTCGGTGCCGCCCGTGGCCGACGCGAGACGAAACTGCGTGGCGCCGATGGCGCCGAGACCGAGGCCGAGCACGCCGCGGCGCGACAGCATAAGCCGGCGCCGGCTCAAGAGCGGCCACCCGTCTTGGCCGCCTTTGCGGCGTCCCACCACCACAAATTGGGAAGTCCGGAGATCGCGTACTTCGCCAGCGGCTCGGGATGACTGAACCGGTCCCAGCGGGCGTAGTTCATGGTGCCCGACAGATAGTGCGGAACGCAGTAGAAATTCCACAGCAGCACGCGATCAAGCGCCTTGGACGCGGCGACCAGCTCGTCGCGCGTCTTCGAAAAGATGATGCGGTCGATCAACGCGTCGACCGCAGGATTCTGGATGCCGCAGATGTTCTCCGCCCCTGGATTGCTCGCGGCCTGCGAGCCCCAGAATTCGCGCTGCTCATTGCCGGGCGACAGCGATTCCGGCCAGACATGCGTGGTGATATCGAAATCGAATGCGCGCAACCGGTTTTCATATTGCGCGCTATCGACGATTCGGATCGACACCGTGACGCCCAGGCGCTCCAGCGACGGCTTGTAGAACAGCATCAGCCGTTCCATGCTCTCGGTTTCGGTGAGGAATTCGACGCTGACCGGCTTGCCCGAGGGATCGACCAGCTTGTGGTCCTTGATCTCGAAGCCGGCCTCCTTCAACAGCCGCGTCGCCTCGCGCAGATTGGCGCGCACGTTTTCCGGGTTGCCTCCGACCGGATTGACATAGGCCGTGCTGAACACCTCCGCCGGCACCTTGTCCTTCACGGTCTGCAGGATCGCGAGCTCCTCGCCCTCGGGCAGCCCCGAGCTGGAGAGCTCGTCCAGACCGGCGAAGTAGCTGTTGATGCGCTTATAGGCGCCGTAGAACAGCTGCTTGTTCATCTCCTCGAAATCGAATGCGTAGTTGAAGGCGCGGCGCAGCCGCACATCCTTGAACATGTCGCGGCGCAGGTTGAAGGCGAACCCTTGCATGCGGCCGATGTTCCGCATCGGGAACTGTTCCTTGATGACCCGCTTCTCGGTCACCGCCGCGAAGTCATAGGCGGTCGCCCACTGCTTGGCCGAGTTCTCCATGATCCAATCGATCTGATCGGCCTTGAAGGCTTCCAGCGCCACTAGATTGTCGCGGAAGTATTCGTAGCGCATCTCGTCGAAATTGTTGGTGCCGATCTGGGTCGGGTGATTGAGACCCCAATAGTCCTTGACGCGTTCGAGCGTCACGGACCGTCCGGCGACGAAGTCCTTGATCCGGTAGGGTCCGGAGCCGAGCGGCTTTTCCAGCGTGGTCGCGGAGATATCGCGCTTCTTGCCGTCGCTGCCGGTGCCTTCCCACCAGTGCTTCGGCAGCACCGTGAGCTGACCGACGATCGAGGGCAGTTCATGGTTGCCGGGCGCGTCGAAGGTAAAGGTGATCTCACCGTCGCCGGTCTTCTCGGCCTTGGTCACGTGTCGATAATAGAAGGACGCGCGCGGACTTTGCTTCTTCTGCACATCGAACGAATAGACGACATCCTCCGGCGTAATCGGCTTGCCGTCATGCCAGCGCGCATCCTTGCGCAGGCGGTATTTCACCCAGGCGAAATCGTCCGGGTAGGAGATCGCTTCGACCAGCAGGCCGTAGCTGGTTTCCGGCTCATCCATCGCGCTCGTGGTCAGCGACTCGTAGAGCAGGCCGACCGCACCCGCGATATTGCCCTTCGTGCCGGCGACCGCGGAGTTGAAGTTATCGAAGGTGCCAATCGAGATCTGCCGCACCGTGCCGCCCTTCGGCGCATCGGGATTGACGTAGTCGAAGCGCTTGAAGTCGGCCGGATATTTGATGTCTCCGAACAGTGACAGTGCGTGGCGCCAGGCCGGCTCAGGTGCGGCCTGCGCTGTTGCGGAGATGGAGAGCGTGGCCGTGGCGCCGAGCGCCGGAGTGAGGGCGGCAAAAGCGGTGCTTTGCAGGAGTTGTCGTCGGGTGATCGCCAAATCAAGACTTCCTTTGAACGAGGTCGCCCAAGGCGAAAACACCCCTGGACGAACTGCCTTTGCGCCCGCTTATCTCTTGAGCATGACTCCCACAACAAGCCGTGGTTCGTGCCGTCTGGAAAAAACTGGCCGGGATCGCGAGTTCCACTCATTGAGGGGGCAATATAAGGAAAGGTTTCGACAAATAACCTTGCTTTTTCCTCATGATACCGGCTTGTGAACGGCCGCGCTGCGGCGAAAGGTCCCAAAACCGTTGCGAATAACGGCCATCTCATACGAAAACGGCCAGGGATGACCCTGGCCGTTTGATATCGCTCTGCTTGTCCGTGACCGGCATCAGGCCGTTCCACCAGACAAAAGGGCTTACTTGGCCGCGGTGGGCAGCGGCTTCGGGTTATCGGACAGCGAGTTCAGATAGGCGATCACGTCGGCGCGCTCGGAGGC
>NZ_JBARGP010000357.1:0-1960 GCF_049798375.1 Bradyrhizobium sp. | reverse complement strand
GTCGATGACGGTGCCGCGAGCGAACTGCGACAGCTTGCTGCCATGCTCGGCGCCATCCTGCATCAGCAATATTTCAACGAGCTCGACCGCCTGCGCGAGGCTTATTTCTATTTCGATCCCGAGGTCGGCTCGGTGGCGCACCGTCCCGCGCCGCGGCTCGATGTCGCCTATCGCGCCTTGAGCGACGAGTTCGTCCGCATCCTGCGCGAGGCTAACTTCGTCGAGATCACCCATGCGGAAATCATGCAGGCTTTTGCGGAGCACGCGCTGGTCAGGGTCAAGATCAAGGCGCCGATATCAGACTATCGCGACATCAGGATGTTTCGGCGCGGCCAGCACCGGGAGACCATCGAAATCGCCTCGCTCTACGGTTTGCGGCGGCGCGCGTTCGACGTCGACGTCTATGACGATGTCGTCCTGATGGTCGCGACCAAGCCTGACGATGTGGCGGCCAAGCCGGTGAAGCCGCGGATCGGCGTCTGGCACAATCGGAGCAAGATCCGCGGCGGTGCCGTGCTGTTCAAATATTTCCGCCACATCGCCCGCGGCGATCTGGAAGCCCTGCTTCCGAACGTGCGGGTCGTGATGAGCGTGTTCGACCAGCTCACCCTCGGCGTACCGGCGCTAATCGGCGGCGTGCCGATCCTGATCAAGCTGGCCTCCACCTTGACGGTGCTGTTCGTGGTCGCGGGCTTCTATCTCGGCCTCACCGGCACGGTGCAGGACGACGACACCAAGCAGGCGCTGGCGGCACTGTCCGGCGTGTTCGCGCTCGGCAGCTTCGTGCTGCGGCAATGGGGCAACTTCCACCGCCAGTCGCTGATCCACCAGAAGCAGGTCACCGACAACGTCTACTTCCGCAACATCAACAACAACTCCGGCATCTTCAACTATCTGATCGGTGAGGCCGAGGACCAGGACTGGAAAGAGGCGCTGCTGGCCTATGCCGCACTGTGGCTCGCGGCCGTACCGCTCCGGCGCGAGGCGGTCGGCGGCCATGTCGAGGAGCTGCTGCAGCAGGCGTTCGGGATTCGCCCATCATTCGCGGTCGATGCGGCGTTGGCGAAGCTGCAGGAGTTCGGCTTGTTGAAGCAGACCGAGGCCACGGCCGCGGTGGTCATGCCGGCGGAGGCGATCAGGCGGCTGGAGCAGGTGTGGACGACGTTGCTGCGTCCAGCCGCGAACTAAACCGCAGCGGGTTCAGCTCTTCGCGCGCAGAAGGGCGGACTTCTGTTGTCGTCGCCAGGGTTAACGCAGGCTCGCGTTGATCTTGTCCAGCGCAGCCGATCCCGGGCACAGGTCTTCGGCCTCCAGCCGGTTCAGCGGCCGGTGCACCGTGTTGAGATGGCTGTGCAGGTCTTCCGCCTCGGGATCGACATAGAGCAGGCCGGTGACGATCTGGCCTTGCGCGGCGTGCTTCTGCAGGAACGTCATCGCGCCCAGCCGATCATGCGGATCGTAGTCGGCGTCGATCTTGCGCAGCGCCAGCCGCGAGCCATCGTGCTGCTCGACGATCTGCGTGGTGCCGGGGGCGTAATCGACCGTGATCGGATCGCGGCCGGTCAGCACGTCGAGCCGGTTCACGGCGTCATTGTGCTCGCGGACATAGTCGAAGCTCTTGGTCGAACCGGCGTGGTTGTTGAAGGCGATGCACGGGCTGACCACGTCGATGAACGCCGAGCCCTTGTGCTGCAGCGCGCCGGCAATGATCGGCACCAGCTGCTTCTTGTCGCCGGAGAAGGAGCGGGCGACATAGGTCGCGCCCAACTGCAGCGCGATGCCGACCAGGTCGATCGCGTTGTCGGTATTGGTGAGGCCCTTCTTCGATTTGGAGCCGCGGTCGGCGGTAGCCGAGAACTGGCCCTTGGTAAGGCCGTAGACGCCGTTGTTCTCGACGATATAGGTCATGTTGACGCCGCGCCGGATCGAATGCGCGAACTGGCCGAAGCCGATCGAGGCG
>NZ_JBARGP010000356.1:0-4525 GCF_049798375.1 Bradyrhizobium sp. | reverse complement strand
ATCGAGTTCGTCGACCGCGACGTCGATGCCAAGGGCCTGGATTCGGGTCCGGTGCAGGGCGGCCAGGCGGAAGCGGCGTAAGCCGGCAGCTCCGGCACTAACGGATTTGAAAGCGGCGCCTCGAGCGCCGCTTTTTTGTGCGCCTATCCCGCTTGGGTCGCCTGAGGCGCATGCTCATATGTCAGCCGTAACACGCGACAGGAGCGTCCTCATGCATATCGACCTCTCGGGAAAGACCGCGCTGGTCACCGGCTCCACAGCCGGCATCGGCTTTGCCATCGCAAAGGGGCTCGCGGCCTCAGGCGCCGAGGTCGTGCTCAACGGCCGCGGCCAGGATCGGGTCGATGCTGCACTCGCGAAATTGAAGCAGGCGGTGCCGAACGCGAAGCTGCGCGGCATTGCCGGCGATGTCGGCACCGTCGAAGGCTGCAACGATCTGGTCACGGCGCTGCCGGAGGTTGATATCCTCATCAACAATGCCGGCATCTATGGCGCGCAGGATTTCTTCGAGATCTCGGACGAGGAGTGGAGCCGCTATTTCGAGATCAACGTGATGTCCGGCATCCGGCTGGCGCGCGCCTACATGCAGGGCATGCTGAAGCAGAACTGGGGCCGCATCGTCTTCATCTCCTCGGAATCGGCGCTGAACATTCCAACCGAGATGATCCAGTACGGCATGACCAAGACGGCGCAGCTTGCGATCTCCCGCGGGCTCGCCAAGCTTACCTCCGGCACCGGCGTCACCGTCAATTCCGTGCTGCCGGGCCCGACCATGTCAGAAGGCGTGGAGACCTTCGTCAAGGATCTGGCGCGCCAGAACAAGCAGTCGGAAAAAGAAGCCGCGGCGAACTTCGTCAAGCAGCACCGGCCGGGCTCGCTGCTGCAACGTTTCGCCGACACCGGCGAGGTCGCCAACATGGTGGTCTATGTTGCCTCCAAGGAGGCCTCTGCCACCAATGGCGCGGCGTTGCGCGTCGAGGGCGGGATCGTCGACACCATCGCCTGAGAGCGCCAGCTCATGACCGCTTATGTGATCTCCGAGGTCGAGGTGCGTGACGCCAGATCGATGGAGGCCTACCGCTCCCTAGCGGCGGACACGATCGCGCAATATGGCGGGCGTTATCTGGTTCGCGGCGGCGCGTCCGAGACGGTGGAAGGTGGTCCGCCAGCCAGAACGCTGATCATCGTCGAGTTTCCCTCGATGACCCGCGCACGTGAATGGTATTCCTCGCCTGAATATGCGCAAGCGTTGAAGCACCGGCGGTCCGCGCTCGACCGCCGTTTGGTCTTTGTCGAGGGTATCCCGCCCATCTGATCACCGCCTGGGCCCGGTCATGCGCATCGAGAGCGGCTTGAAGCCGCCAGTTGGCGGTGCTGTCAGAGCGCCATCCCTGCCGGCGGTGGTTTGGGAACTGGACCCGGCGAGCCGGCCATCGCTGTGGCGGCGGCCTGCAACTCGACCCGCCGCTGCATCAGCGAGGCCAAGCTATTCAGATGATCGGCCAGCCTGCCGAACAGCTCGCGTTTTTCCGCGTCGGTGGCGAGATCTCGAAGCAGCGCACATTCAGCAGCGTCCGCTCGCAGCTTCTCGTAATGGACCCGCATATCCATCGGCGAATCTCACGCTGCCTTGCCAGCATGCAACTGCTCATAGCCCTTCTACAGCCTTGGCGCGCTAGCCTATGTTAAAGCTGGAGACAGATCATGCTGAGTCCACGGTGGTCAGCGCGGCGCATTCGTGGCATTTGGGCTACTCTTGGCTGCCACCACACTCATTTGCATGAGGGACGCGCGGGCGTTCGCCCCCATGCGAGAATTTGAAGCTTTTGTCTCATGATGTCGATCTCTCCGCGCCGTAAGCGATGGTTGAAAATCACGTCCGGTCGCTGGCAGCGCCAAGCCATCTTCCTGCTTGGCGGCGTCGTGGTGGGCGCGGCCGCCGTGGCCCTGGCGAAACTCGCGGATCAGGCGCAGCACGCGTTCAGCCTGTTGCTCGCGGAATCGCGTTACGCGTCGGTCCTGGTCACGCCAATAGGCTTCGCGCTCTCGGTATTTCTTACCAACCGCTTTTTTCAGAATGCGCAAGGCAGCGGCATTCCGCAGGCGATCGCAGCACGCCATCTCTCGGACACCAGCGCGCGCAGTCCGCTGGTCTCGATCCGGATCGCGATCGGTAAGATCCTGCTGACCTTGCTCGGTTTGCTCTGCGGCGCCTCGGTCGGGCGCGAGGGACCGACGGTTCAGGTCGGCGCCTCGATCATGTTCGCGCTCGGCCGGCTGTCTCCGCGCCGCCAGCCCGGACTGATCCTCGCCGGCGCCGCGGCGGGCGTGGCGGCCGCCTTCAACACGCCGCTCGCTGGCATCGTGTTCGGAATCGAGGAAATGAGCCGCTCATTCGAGACGCGGAGTTCGAGCCTGGTGATCGGCACCGTGATCGCCGCGGGCCTGACCTCGCTCGCGCTGATCGGCAACTACGCCTATTTCGGTTCGACGCCCGTTGCGCTCGCTCATGGTTTCGATTGGCTAGCGATTCCACTCTGCGGCGTGTTCGGTGGCGCCATGGGCGGGCTGTTCAGCCGCATCGTCATCATCATGGCGCGCGCTGCCGTGCCGGCGCCCATCCGCATGCTGAAGCAGTACCCGATGCTGTTCGCGCTTGTCTGCGGTCTGGCGGTGGCGGTCTGTGGTCTGGCGTCCGGCGACATGATCTACGGCACCGGCTATGCGCAGGTGAAGGCGGCGCTCGAGTCGGGTGTGCCGCTGCCGCAAAGCTTTGGCGTCCTGAAATTCCTGGCCACCACCTTTGCCGCGATCAGCGGCATTCCCGGCGGCATCTTCTCGCCGTCGCTTGCGGTCGGCGCCGGTCTCGGCGCGAACGTCGCCGCATTGTTTCGTGATGCGCCGCTGGCGCCGATCATGCTGCTCGGCATGGTCTCGTATTTCGCAGGCGTCGTGCAGGCGCCGATCACCGCCTTCGTCATCGTGACCGAGATGACCGACAACCACGCCATGGTGGTGCCGCTGATGGCCGCGTCCCTGATCGCTTACGGCACCTCCCGCCTCATTTGCGAGGAGGGGATCTACCACGCGCTCGCCAAGGGTTTTGTTGCGAAGGCGGAAGTCGCAGCGTAACCGCCGCAGAGCGGACAGAAGTTGCGTTCGCGATGTTTTCACAACGTAATGTCTGTCCATCCGGCGAAGTTCGTCGTCTCAGCCCGTCATTGCGAGCGCAGCGAAGCAATCCAGAGCCAAGTAGGAAGTCTGGATTGCTTCGTCGCTTTGCTCCTCGCAATGACGACACGCCTGCGTAGGGTGGGCAAGCTTCGACCTCGCGTTTCGAAGACCGCCGCAGGGAAAGGCGTCTCTGCCCACCCTGCAGTTTACTTCCGGCGGAACAGGTCCGGCCGCAGCAGCAGCTGGCCGGAGATCGAGTTCGGCACCTCATAGGGCGAGCCGGCCGCGAGCACGTGGCTCAGCGCGATCAACCGGTTCGGCAACTTTGCAGGTGGCGGCGTCTGGAACGAATAGGACGTCGGATTGTGGCACAGGAAGCAGTTCACCACGTTTGCCATGGGCGTGTTCTTGGGGGCCTGCACGAAGGTCTCTGCAGTCGTATTGGCGAGCGTGACCGAACCGATCGCGCTGGTCTGGTCGCTGTTGAGATTATAGCTGTTCGCCTTCATCCACACCGTGCCGATAAGGTTGTAATTAGCGAAGGTGGATTGCGGAGCCTTCGACTTGGCCAGGATGCCTTGCGCCTGCGAGGTGATGGCGAAGATGTTGCCGACGCCGTTCGGCTGGTTCTCGCCGCCGGTCTGGTTTTCCAGCACCGCATTCGTCGCCGGCGTCAGCTTCTGGCTCGCAGGATCGAGCCGCAATTGCGGGCGGTGCGCACCGGGCTGGGCCGGGACATTGACCTGCGAGAATGGGGTGCCGCCCTTGTAGAGCGTGTAGTTGTTCGAGTCTGAGCGGCTTGCCGACGGCGTGAACGTGTTGTCTGCCGTCTGCGGCGAATTCTTCTTCAGCTCGAACGTGCCCCACAGGAATTCAGGATGGTTCTCGGTATAGCCGACCACGTGCAGCCGATCAGCGCGACTTTGACCGTGACGAACTTGTCCTGCACCGGCTGGATCGTGATCTGGCCGGGCTTCACGCTGTTTTCCAGCACCGGGACCTGGGCCTCGGTCACATAAGCGCCGGCCGGCGGCGCCTGGTTGGTATCGAGCCTCAGCCAGGTTGCCTTGAACACGGCATCGCCGACGCTGAACGACGAATCCGCCGGCTGGCTCTGATAGCCGCCGGTCGCGATCAGGTTCTTCCGCGCTGTGTTGAAATAGGTCTGGTTCATGTGAACCGACGCATAGACAGGGTAGCCGTTCTGGGCGACCAGCATGTTGCCGTCGGCCTCGACGATGGCACCCGCGCCTTCGGTAAAGCCCGGTGCATCGTGAAACACCTGCGCCCGCGCGGCGAGTGTCAGCGGCCGCGCTTTGGTTTCGCCGGCATTCTCATCCTTTGCGAGGAG
>NZ_JBARGP010000355.1:0-4805 GCF_049798375.1 Bradyrhizobium sp. | reverse complement strand
GGCCATACGGTATAGTGTTGTGTATTCGATTAGCCGCTGTGCCTTGTTGAATGCGCGCCTGCGGGCTCCTTTTTCCAATGACATCGACATAGTTGAATTTGACTTGCGTGATTGTCACGCGGGATTTGCGCGTGCGCGCTTCGGAGAAGAGAATGCCGACAGGTACTGTCAAGTGGTTCAATGGCCAAAAGGGCTTTGGGTTCATCCAGCCGAACGACGGCGGAACTGATGTGTTCGTACACATCAGCGCGGTCGAACGCGCGGGTCTTCCCGGCCTCGCCGAGGGCCAGAAGGTTTCGTACGAGCTCAAGACCGACAAGATGCGCGGCAAGGTCAGCGCCGAAAACTTGTCGCTGGCTTAGTTCGCTGCGCCATTTCACGGATGTACTGAAATGGCCGCATTGCCCGCTCGGTCCCAGGATTGAGCGGGCTATGCCTGTTGCGAAACCGGCAGAGAGATGAGCACCAAGAAATCAGCCGAGCCCTCTCCCCAAAGCGTAGCGCGCGCCGAGCGGCAGCGTGTGGCCAAGGAAGAAGGCGCCCAAGCGATGGCGGAGGCCGAGCGGCGGTCCGTCGAGCTGCGTCAAAACATGCAGCGGCTGCGTGCCTTGCGGGAAGCCAAGCAAGCGGACGAGGATGGCGCTGAAGCGCCTGCGCCGAAGCCTGCAAAGAAAAAACGCGTGAAGCGAATTGTGAAGTGATCTTATCGACCTCGGACAAGAGGTCGTACACTAGACATCCGCTCCGGATGTCCGCACCGGTCGAGACGCGCCAGAACCTCCCGGAATATCTAAGCCAAGCAAATCTCACTTAAGCCAAAGCAAATCGCACGCGAGCCTATCCCTGACGCATCCCCAGCGCTTCAAGATAGGATCGAGGCGAAAGCCGGTCCCTGCTCGAGTCAAGTTTCTCAGCCTGCGTTTCTTGGACTAAGGTTCTTGGGCTAAGGTTCTTGGGCTAAGTTTCTTGGGCTAAGTTTCTTGGGCCAGGTTGTTGGACTAGGTTTGTTGGCCAAGTTGCGGTTGAGCCTCACGACTGCGCCGGACCCGCAGTTGCCAGTTTGACGACGTTTGGCTCACTAAGTCGTCCCGGCGAACCGCTTGGCTCCATGTCGCACGCGCTGCTGAGCGTTGCCCGACGGGCAGTTTGCGCAAGGAGGACATGTGCGAATTGCCCGTCGGGTTACTTTGTCGCATGGTGTGCGCCTTGCGTCGTCGGGCAAATCAGAACCATCCTCTCGCACACCCCACCTCGGCAAGAGGGGCGTATCGCGATCGTCACGACACGCGAGGTGGGATGCGGTGGACGCGTGGTGTCGCAGCGTGCGTCTTACACGCGGACGAACGACATAGCGCGGACGTGAAGTCGTGTGGTCCTGGCGTCCCGGTGCTGATGCCAAATCTGCGGTGCGACGAGCGCGCGGATGACGGGGGCAAGCAAGCCGGTCCCCGAGGAGAGCACGTATAAGCGTTAATACCATCGCGCAGGGAAGGCCGGTTATTTGGCTGACCTGTGGTTCTGCCGCGTGCTTTTTTTCTGCACGCGGACCATGGGTATCAGCCGATACCCGGCCTTCCCCGCGCCCTCTCATTGTTCGAGGGCGATGCCTTGCAAAGCTCGGGCGCAAACTGCGCCGCGAGAATGCGGATGTGTGTCCAGCGCTATTTGAGATGCGAAGAGGAAGTCCGCGTTCGTTGCAAGCCAGGATCACGCCACAAGCACAATTGTCGTCGCGGTCAGGCACGCGCCGGAATGACAATATGTGGAGAGCGCTACCGCGCCTTTCCCGCCCGGCTCAGCAGAAATACACCCTGCTCGCCGAACATGTTCCAGAACCACCAGGGCATGTTGAAGCGCAGCGGGCGGGCGTAGGAATCCAGCGCCACCGCGCGCTCCATCTTGACGTTGATCTCGTCGCAGAGCTGGATGAAATCCTTGATGGTGCAGAAATGGATGTTTGGCGTATCGTACCAGGTCGCCGGCAAATTTTCGGTACGCGGCATGTGGCCGCCGATCAGGAGCTGCAGCCGCATCCGCCAGAAGCCGAAATTCGGAAATGTCACCAGCGCGCGGGTGCCGATCCGCAACAAATTCTCCAGCACGACCTTGGGCTGCCGCGTCGCCTGCAGGGTCTGCGACAGGATCACGTAGTCGAAAGCGTCATCGGGATAGTTGACGAGATCGGTATCGGCATCGCCCTGCACCACCGCAAGTCCCTTGGCGACGCAGTGGTTGACACCCTCGCGCGACAGCTCGATGCCGCGCCCGTCGATGCCGCGGCTTTCCAGCAATTGCAGCAGATCGCCGTCGCCGCAGCCGACGTCGAGCACGCGGGAACCGCGCTCCACCATCTCTGCGATCAGGAGGTGATCAGGGCGATAGGCCAGTGTCTGCGAACCCGCCAAGCCGTTCAGCGGCAGGACCTGTTGCTGCATCGACATGCTCAACTCCCCGATGCGGTCAGGCCGCGTGCGTGGCCCGCGGAATCCAGGAACGCGCGGGCGATATCGAGGAATTCGGGCACATCGAGTAGGAAGGCGTCATGGCCCCTGTCGGTCTCGATCTCGGCGAACGACACCCGCGCGTTCGATGCATTGAGTGCATGAACCAGCGCCCGCGACTCCGAGGTCGGAAACAGCCAGTCGCTGGTAAAGGACACCACGCAGAAGCGGGTCTTGATGCCGCGGAATGCCCGCGCCAGCGCACCGTCATGATCGGCGGCGATATCGAAATAGTCCATCGCCCGGGTCAGATAGAGATAGGCGTTGGCATCGAAGCGCTCGACGAAGGACGAGCCTTGATAGCGCAGATAGCTCTCGACTTGGAAATCGGCGTCGAACGAGAAGGTCGGCAGCTCGCGATCCTGCATGCGGCGGCCGAACTTGCGGTGCAAGGCGGCGTCCGACAGATAGGTGATGTGCGCCGCCATCCGCGCCACCGCGAGCCCGCGATGCGGATGGATGCCCTGGTCGGCATAGCGGCCGTGATCCCAGTCCGGATCGGCCATCACGGCCTGGCGGCCGAGCTCATGGAAGGCGATGTTCTGCGCCGAATGCCGCGTGGCACAGGCGATCGCGAGCGCAGCGAACACGCGCTGCGGATAGGCCGCGGTCCATTGCAGCACCTGCATGCCGCCCATCGAGCCGCCGACCACGGCAAACAGCGTGTCGATGCCGAGCTGGTCGATCAGCATCGCCTGCGCGCGCACCATGTCGGGAATGGTGATGATCGGAAAATCCAAACCCCAGACCTTGCCGGTCGCGGGATTGATCGAAGCCGGACCGGTCGAGCCCATGCAGCCGCCGATCACGTTGGAGCAGATGATGAAGTAGCGCGCGGGATCGAGCGGACGGCCCGGGCCGACCAGCGTTTCCCACCAGCCGGGCTTGCCGGTGACGGGGTGGCTGTTGGCGACGTGCTGATCGCCGGTCAGCGCGTGACAGACCAGGATGGCGTTGGACTTGTCGGGATTGAGCTCGCCATAGGTCTGGTAGGCGATCTGGAACGGCGCGAGATCGACGCCGCAATCGAGCCTCAGCGGCTGGTCAGCGCCGAACGTCGCAAGCTGCGAGTGCGGATGGTCGACCTCCTGCGAGCGCTCTTCCGGCTGCATCGCGCGCCGCGACGGCGCCGCTTTCGACTTCGACGCCTGCGATTTGGACGCCTGCGATTTGGTTGTCAGGCCTGTCATCTTGCTTCGTCCCCGGCTCACGCCAGGGCTCCCGAACCACGCGACATATCAGGCCATAAAAAACCCGGCCTGAACTAGGGTTCGGCCGGGATCGAAATCGTCCCCGGCCTGTTTAGCGAGTTTTTTAACGTGGCTGCAAGCCGGCCGGCTCAAATGACCACGGAACCGTCATAAACTAGTCCCGGTCGCGGCCCTCGTCAAGGCAAGCAAGGTCAATAGCCCGGCTTGTGGCGGGACCGTCGCCGGATCGGGATCAGGTAAACTTGATGTTGCGCCACGGTCGTTGATGCGACAGAACCACGGTGTTCTCGTAGTGATGCCGCACACGTCAGTATGCCCAACGAGAATAAGTAGTGAGATTTCGCCGATGTCCCAGACGCCGCCCGCCCCGCCATCGCTCACCGACCTGCGCAAGGAGATCGATACGATCGACGAGCAGATGCATCGGCTGTTGATGCAGCGTGGCGACATCATCGACCGGCTGATCAAGGTCAAGAAGACCCAGGAGGTCGGATCGGCGTTTCGCCCCGCGCGCGAGGCCGACATGATGCGTCGCCTGGTCGAGCGCCATCGCGGCATCCTGCCGTTGACCACGGTCGAGAGCATCTGGCGCGTGATCGTCTCCTCCTTCACCTATGTGCAGGCGCCGTTTGCGGTGCATGCCGATGTGTCGGCCGGCGAATCCGCGATGCGCGATTCCGCGCGCTTCCATTTCGGCTTCATCGTCCCCTACGTGGCGCATTTCAGCGCCCAGGCCGCGGTCGAGGCGGTGGCGAGCTCCAAAGGCGACCTGGCGCTGGTCTCGGCCACATCGGGCCATACGCCGTGGTGGATCACGCTGGAGCCGGTCGGCGCGCCGAAGATCATCGCGCGGATGCCGTTCCTGGAGCGTGCCGACCATCCGGCGGCGCTGCCGGTGTTCGCGATCTCGCGCGTCGCCGACGATGCGCTGTTGCTGGAGGTCGAGACCTGGAGCGTCCGCGTCTCCGGCTGGAATGCGCAGGTTTCGCGCGCGCTGTCGCCGCTGGCCGACGTCGTGGCGGTGCCTGATACCGCCTTCGACGGCGCCGCGTTGCTGGTCTCGATCGCCGCTCCGGCCAGCATCGATCAGATC
>NZ_JBARGP010000354.1:0-13140 GCF_049798375.1 Bradyrhizobium sp. | reverse complement strand
GGTGGCCTGCTCGGATGCCGAGTTCTTGTGCTGGTCCTGGCTCTGCTGGGTCGCATTGGCAGGATTGCGGTCATGATGATCCGCCTGCTGCTCCTGCTTCTGCTGCCCGGACTGGGCCGCCTTGTTGTTCTCAGCCTTGTTGCTCTCAGCCTTGTTGCTCTCGGCTTTGTTAGGCTCGGCCTTGTTGCTCTCGGCCCTGCTTTCGGCCTTGTTGGGCTCGGTCTTGTTGGTCTCGGCAGCGTTCTTGTTCTCGTTCTTGCGTTCTTCAGCCGCACCCTGCTTCTGCTTGGACTCCTCGGCGCTCTTGGCTGACTCCTTGGACGATTCCTTGGCGTCGCGGCTCTCATGCTGTTCGCGCTGCGCCGATTGGTCGCGCTCGCCCTTGGTCGATTGCTGCGCGCTCTGGCCTTCCTTCTGGCTTTCCTTCTGGCTTTCCTTGGCGCCCTGTTTCGACTCGGAGCCGCCCTTGGCATCGCCACGATTCATCTCGTGCTGCGAAGCGGCCGGCCGGCCTTCTTCATGCTTGGTTTCGGATGGATTCTGAGCAAATGCGACACCTGAACCGGTGCCGATCGCGAGCACGAGCGCGGCCGTGCCTAGCCAATGTTTCGTCGTCATGTGAGAACTCCCTGGTTCCCTGTCCCATTTTATGGGCGGACAACGCAAACACCGGCCAGCCGTTGCGCGGCAGCACGACAATAATTATCGGAACGATTCCCGCGAGAACGGATCAGGCGGCGCGGTCGAGATGCGCCACCAAGCCTGCGAACAAACCACGGCCGTCGGTCGAGCCCATGATGTCTTCGACGTGGTTTTCGGGGTGCGGCATCATGCCGAGCACATTGCCGCGCTCATTGACGATGCCGGCGATCGAATGGGCCGCACCGTTGATATTGCTGGTGTCACCCACGTCGCCTTGCGGCGAGCAGTAGCGATAGAGCACGCGGCCGTCGCCATTGAGCCGCTTCAGCGTCTCCTCGTCGGCCGCATAATTGCCCTCGCCGTGGGCGACGGGCACGCGGATGATCTGGCCGGCATTGTAGCCGCGCGTGAACGGCGAGTCCGAACTCTCCACCCGCAGATGCACGTCCTTGCAGATGAATTTGAGCCGGTCGTTGCGCATCAGGATACCGGGCAGCAGGCCCGACTCGCAGAGGATCTGAAAACCGTTGCAGACGCCGAGCACCAGCCCGCCATTGCCCGCGAAGCCGCGCACCGCATCCATGACCGGCGAGCGCGCCGCGATGGCGCCACAGCGCAAGTAATCGCCATAGGAGAAACCACCGGGCACCACGACGAGATCGGTGCCCTTCGGCAACGCGGTCTCGGCGTGCCAGACCATCGCCGGCTCGTGACCGGAGATGAGGCGCAGCGCGCGCGCCATGTCGCGCTCGCGATTGATCCCGGGGAAGACGAGGATGGCGGATTTCATTCCGGCAATGCCCTGTGCTGCGGCCCGCCGCCCCGCGCTGTTGCGGGCGACCTGTGGGAAATGAAGCTGTATCAATGGGATATGTCGCAGAGGTCGCCGGCGTCAATAGCCGCAACGGATTTCCAGCACTGCGGCGACGGTCTGTGGGGAACCAAGCCGCGTTTCGTCGATCCGACATCCGCGTCCGACGCGCGAAAGGCGGCCCCGGAGGGCCGCCTTTCCATAAGCGTTGTGCCGATTACCGGCCGAACGGGGTGAACACGCCATTCGGCGTCGGCGTGCACGCGATCGATTGCGGCGTGCAGCCACCCAGCGTGATCGGCAGGCAGGGTGTGGCCGCGGTCTGCAGGCACCCCAGATTGGCCGTCTGCGGACAGACGATCTGGTGGGTGGGAAGGACCGTCGTCGTCGGGCAAATGCACTGCGTATGCAGCAACGTGTGTCCACCACACCCGAGCTGGGTGCAGATCGTCGCCAGCGTCTGATGCGGCTGTCCGCATTGCTGCACGGCACTCGGCGTCGGACAGATGCATTGCGTGTGCTGGATCGTATGCCCGCCGCAGACCACATGCTGCGTGCAGATCGTCGCGAACGTCTGATGCGGCTGTCCGCATTGCTGCACGGCGCTCGGCGTCGGACAGACATGCAGCGAGAATGGCATCTGCTGTGCGGCGGGCTGCGCCGCCCCGGCGAAAGCCTGCGGCTGAGCCTGTTGCATACCCTGCGCTTGCGGCCCGCAGCTTGGGGTGTGGGTCGGCGGTACGATGCCGCACACCGGGGGGTGGGTCAGCGGGCAGCAGACAGTGACCGGCTGCGTGTGCAGCGTCGGATAAACGCAGGGGGCGGTCGGCGGAATATCGCAGACGACCGGGTGCGTCGGACAATGCAGGCTCTGCACCTGGCACGGTGTCGCCTGCGTGACCGGTGGACAGATGAAGCAATGCGTCTGCGGCGTCGGCAGGCATCCGATCTGCGTGCAGATGGTCGCCGGAGTTGGCGGCGTATCGCAGACCACCGGCTGGGTCGGGCAATGCAGGCTCTGCACCTGGCACACTGTCGCCTGGGTCAGAGGCGGACAGATGAAGCAGTGCGTCTGCACCGTCGGTGTCGGCTGTATCTGCGCAGCCGGCCCTGCCATCGCCTGCGGTTGTGCCTGGCCTTGTGCCTGGCCGTGCGCCGCGCCTGCACCGCCGCCGCCGGGCTTGATCTGAGCGCCGCTCTTGATCCAGACATAGGAGCCGCCGAGCTTGGCGTCAGCGATCGGCTGGCTGTGTACGATATCCGCTTCCGGCACATCATACCAAGTGCCGAGCGTCGGATCGGTATAGACGCGAACCTCTCCTTCCACGCCGCGTCCCACGAAGCCTGCAAGCATGATGGTCGCCTGCGGATTCGCTGGATCGGCCTGAACCTTGCTCACGAAATCGTCGTATCGAATTTTCGATTGATCGTTATCGGACATGACATCACCAATCATTTGCTGCGGGAAATCGGCTGAATAAACTTGCAACCAGAAATAATATCGCCTTTAATATACACCGTTGCGAAATTGAATTCAACCTAAGGTTTATTTTAGAATGACGTGCCGCAAGACATTCTGGCGCGTCAAAAGGTCTACATAGATTTGTCATGCTGACGCGTCGCGACGCCTTACAGCATCTGCTTCGGTTGGGGCTGCTCTCGCCGGCGGAGCTGGTGACGCAGGACATTCGTGCCACCGAATATGTCGGGCGCAATCATCTCGTTCGGATCGAACGCACCGGCGCGCCCTGCTACATCGTCAAGCAGCCGCGCGACGAGACCGCGCCGGACGCCGCCACGATGTGGACCGAGGCCGCGATCTTCTGGCTGTCCGTGCACGATGCCGAGTTCGCGGTGCTCGCGCCCTGGCTGCCGAAATACTATCACTATGACGAGCCGAACAAGCTCCTGACGATCGAGCTTGTCACGGCCTCGGACTCGCTGCTCGCAAAGCAGATGACGAACACCGCGCTCGATCCGCGGCTGCTGCATGACATCGGCCGCGCATTCGGAACGCTGCACGGCCCCGCGTCACGCGTGCTGCGCGAGGAGCGCGTGCGCCGCCTGTTTCGTCCCGGTCTCGCCTGGGTTCTGACGCTGGGTCAGCCGCAATCGCCCTACGCGCCCGGGACCGCGGCCGCGCAGTCCGTGCTCGCGGCGGTGCTGCAACGCCCGGATGCCGTTGCGGCGCTGGCGCAGGCGCGCACCGATTGGCGCGATGCCCATATCGTTCATGGCGATGCCAAGGCGGCGAATGTGCTGATCCTGGATCACGGCGCGGTGCGGGTGATCGATTGGGAGATCGCCGCGCTCGGCGACGGGTTATGGGACGTCGCGGGCATGGTGCATTCGCTGCTGATCCCCAATCCGCTCGGCCCGCCGGAGCCGCTGGTCCAGGCGCAGACGCGCGCGCAAGCGCAGATCGATGCGTTGTGGACCGGCTATGTCACCACCGCGCCACCGCCCTCGCATCTTGCCGATCCGCGTGTCGCACTGCTGCGGCTGGCCGGTGCGCGAATCCTGCAGACCTGCCTGGAGACCACGCAGGTCACCAACCAGATCTATCCGCACGTACCGTTGATGCTGCAGATCGGGCTCGAGCTTTTGACCGATCCGCAGGCCTCGCGCGCGCGATGGAGCAGAGCTGCATGATCCCATTCGACCAGCAGCTGCGCACCATCGCGGCATCTGTGTCGTTCGTCGGGCTGGCCTACGCGCGCGTCACCGATCCCGCCGGACGCCAGCGCGACGTCGCGGTAGCAGGCGAGCGCGATGCTTACAGCGGTCTCGCGTTCGCGCTCTATGCCGATCACTACAGCCGTCTGACGGCGGCGGCGGACACACCTGACAGCATCGACAAGGCGACGTTCCTTTCCCAACTGCGTGCAGCCAATCCGGTCGGCTACCGTCAGCAGGACGACTGGACCGTTACGCGGCTCGATGCTACCGGCGTCTGGCTGGTCGACACAGCGCAGCAGCCGCGGTTTGCGCAGATGACCGAGATCGTGCCGCTGGCGAATGCGATCGCGCCGGGCATGCCGGTGCGGCTGGTGCCGCAGCGCGATTTCATCACCGCGCCGAACGGTCATTTCGTCATTGCCGGACGGCCGCTGCGCGATCCGCAGCGCGGGCGCCAGCTTCGCCTCTATTGGAATCTGCGCCCGACGGGTGCAGCGATCTTCCTGCATGAGATCGGCAAGCCGCTGGAGCGGCGGCGCATTCCGTTCCAGGCCAAGGTGCCGGTCGACCCGGCGAGCTACACCCGCACCGACTGCGGCGTGCTCTATCTCGACGATGAAGATTTCGAAGCCGCGCGTGACGTGATTGCCGCGACCTATCATCGGCTCAGCGATCATCTGCGCGATGCGGTGCCGCTGTTCACCCGCCGGATTGCGCCGGGGCTTGCCTTCGCCGAGAGCCCGCCGACCCGCGAAAGCTTCGGCATGCATCGCTGCGGGCTCGTGGCGGAAGGATTGTTGTGGGCGGAGCAGCGCGGTGCGCGCACGCCAGACGCGCGGCTCGCGGTGATGCGCGAGCGGCTCAGCACCTATGGCCTCGATCTGGACCGGCTGGAACGCAATCCGAGCTCGCATTACCCCTATCGGCTGGACCAACTGATAAAGGACCGCGCCGCATGACATCGCCGGTCGCAGCCGAATCGGCGATCGAGGCAGCCGCCGCGATCGGCTTCGGCATTGCCCGGCGCGCGCTGTGGTCAGACGACAGCTGCACCTGGTTCGAGGCGATCCCGACCCTGCCGAACCAGAACCCGGCCATCAGCACGGTTGCGAGCGCCGACGTCTATGGCGGCACCGCCGGCATCGGCTGGTTTCTCGCGCAGGCTGCAAGGCGCAGCGGCGATGCGCTGTTGCGCCGGACCGCTCGCGGCGCGCTGCGCCAGGCATCGGCGCGCAGCAGCGATCACCTCGCAGCGATGCCGCATGGTTTTTATGGCGGCGCCGCTGGCATCGGTGCCGCGCTGGTGCTGGCAGGCTGCGACCTCGATGAGCCTGAGCTGGTTGCGGCCGGACGCAACTTGCTGCTCGCCGTGCCGCTGGATGCGCCTGTGCGCGATGTCACTGACCTGATCGGCGGCATCGCGGGCACCATCATGGCGCTGGCGCTCGCGGCCGATGCGCTCGATCGCGATGCTGCGTTAGCATGCCGAGCTTCTGATTTTGCCGAACGATTGCTCGCGCGCGGCCAGCGCGGCCCCGACGGCACGCTGTCGTGGCACACGCTCGACGAGAGGCGCGCCAACTTGACCGGCTTTGCGCACGGCACCGCCGGCATCGCGCACGCGCTGTTGCTGCTCGACGCGCTGGCGCCGAATCCGGCGCTGCATGAGGCCGCGTCTGCCGCGTTCGCCTATGAGGCGACCACCTATGATCCGGCGCAGCAGAACTGGCCGGACTATCGGCTGTTTCCCGGACAGCCGGTCGCACCACTCTCATGTGCGGTCGCCTGGTGCCATGGCGCACCTGGCATTGTTCGCAGCCGGCTGCTGGCCGAGGCGCATGGCGGCTTCGATGTTGCCGCCGAGATCAATGCCGGGCTCGCCACCACGGCACGCACCGCGCGCGAGTGGTACCGCCTGCCTCAAATGGATTTCACCGCATGCCACGGCGTGTTCGGCCTGGTCGATACGCTGCTCGACGGCGCCAGATCCGGGCGCGACGCGCACACCGGCGTGCTGAAGGAGATTGTTGGCCATGCGCTCGAGCATATCCATCGCGGCGAGCGGCCCTGGCCGTCCGGCCTAGCCTCACGCGAGGAGATCAGCGGATTGATGCTCGGCAATGCCGGTATCGGCCACATTTTGCTGCGATTGGCCGATCCGCAGCTCCCGTCTTTGCTTGCGCCGACGGTGCGTGCGGCAGCCGTTCAAACTTTATGAGGACGGGGCAGCAGTCAATTCGAGCCGGCGCTCGATGCGCTCGAGCCCCCCTTCAGAGCGAACCAACGTCGCGTGGATACCGGTGATCTCCTGGCGTAGCGCAATCTGGAAGGTGCGCGACGCCTGCATTTCCTGCTTGAACTCGTCAATCTCGCCATCGGCCTGCGCAAGGCGAGCTTGGATCGACCTCAGGACTTCGAACATCAGCTCGTTGGTCACCTCGGCCGTGGCGCAGCTCAGCCCTTCATTTCGATGGCGTAGTTCTCGATCACCGTATTCGCCAGCAGCTTGTCGGCGGCCTCCTTGAGCGCCGCCTCCGCTTTCGCCTTGTCGGCGCCCGCGAGTTCGATGTCGAACACCTTGCCCTGCCGGACCGATGCGACGCCGTCGACGCCGAGCGACTTCAGGGCGCCCTCGATCGCCTTTCCCTGGGGATCGAGGATGCCGGTCTTCAACGTCACCGTGACACGTGCTTTCACGTCTTCGAACCTTCAGCTCTTGACCAGGACCGGACCGGAGCCCGCCGGCCGCTCGTTCTCGATCAGGATGCCGAGCCGCTTTGCGACCTCGGTATAGGCTTCCAGAAGGCCGCCAAGATCACGACGGAAGCGATCCTTGTCGAGCTTCTCGTTCGACTTGATGTCCCACAGACGGCAGGAATCCGGGGAAATCTCGTCCGCCACGATGATCCGCATCATCTCGTTCTCGAACAGCCGGCCGCACTCCATCTTGAAGTCGACCAGGCGGATGCCGATACCGAGAAAGAGGCCGGTCAGGAAGTCGTTGACACGGATGGCGAGCGCCATGATGTCGTCGATCTCCTGCGGCGTGGCCCATCCGAACGCGGTGATATGCTCTTCCGACACCATCGGGTCGTTGAGCTGGTCGTTCTTGTAATAGAACTCGATGATCGAGCGCGGCAGCTGGGTGCCTTCCTCGATGCCGAGGCGCTGCGACAGCGAGCCTGCCGCGACATTGCGCACCACGACCTCGAGCGGAACGATCTCCACTTCGCGAATCAACTGCTCGCGCATGTTGAGACGGCGGATGAAGTGAGTCGGCACCCCGATGTCGTTGAGGTGCTGAAACAGGTACTCCGAGATCCGGTTGTTGAGGACGCCCTTGCCCTCGATCACCTGGTGCTTCTTGGCATTGAACGCGGTGGCATCGTCCTTGAAGTGCTGGATCAAGGTGCCCGGCTCGGGACCTTCATACAGAACCTTCGCCTTGCCTTCATAAATGCGACGCCGACGGCTCATTGGGATGTACCGTGTTTTGTTAAAATCCATGAATTGGTGGGCTCCGGATGACTAGGACAGGACCACGACGGAGCTGCCGCGATGGCCCGGGCCTAGATGGAAACAGAACAAGAACCGAGCCTTTTGGAAACCTAGCCGATTGGCTCTCCCAGCACAATCGATCCGCACCTCCTTAGAGAGTTTTACCATCTCTCCCTGCGGCGTCGTGCCCGTTGTCTTGGCATGGTGCTCCAATTATCTAGGCATCGGGCCCATCGGCTGCAACCATGGCTCATTTCTTTCGGGCCAGACCGGGAACTCAACGGCATGACCACTTTCGACGAGCGCGAGGAAGCCTTCGAGCGGCAGTTCGCCCATGACGAGGACTTGAAATTCAAGGCCGAGGCACGCCGCAACAAGCTGCTCGGGCTGTGGGTCGCGGACAAGCTCGGCAAAAGTGGCCCGGAGGCCGACGCCTACGCCAAGGCGGTGGTCGCGGCCGATTTCGAGGAGCCCGGCCATGCGGGCGTGCTGCGCAAGGTGCTCGGCGACCTCAGCGTCAAAGGCATCGCGCTGACCGAGAGTGATATTCGCGCAAAAATGAGCGAATTGCTCGGGATAGCCGTGGCGCAGGTGAAGGCGGGACAATAGCCTGCGCGAGCCTGCGGCTATTTGACGGTGATCTGGAAGTTCATCGCACCGTTGACGCTGAAACCTTCCTGCTGTTGGCCGAACTGCCGGTTGATGTTGCTGGTCACCGATTCCATCCGGCAATCCTTGGCAAGTACTTCGCGCAAGAGATCGCATTCGCGCGCTGCCATTTCATACACCGTACGGCGCGCGCGATCGCGCAACTTCTGGGCTTCCTCGCTATCTCCAGTCGGTCCCGCGACAAAGAAATTTACCGAGCTTTGCACGCGCACGGAGCCTTCCTGACGCGGGATGCCGCCGGACTGTTCGAGGCTGATCCGCTGCCCCGGCGACTGGGCCATGGCGGGAGCGAGCAGAAACAGGATCGGCGCGGCGGCGAGGGGCAATCGGAACGGCGGCATGAGACACTCCGGGTTGAGGTGCAATGTTCACCTCGTATCAATTCCGGATCGCAACTTTGCGAACGCGCATCCCGCGGAGCCGGCCGACGGTTTCAACTCCCGTTAACCACGCGGCGGCCTACTCTTCCTTGAAGCCGGGCACGTTGCCGCAGGCACCGTAATATCTATACAGCAGGAATTTGCCCCGACATCGTGAATTTGACCCGGTCGCCCTTCGGGTTCGGCAGCCGCTCCATGACCATGTCGAAATCGATCGCCGACATGACGCCGTCGCCGAACTGCTCCTCGATCGACGCCTTCCAGGCCGGGCCGTTCACCATCACGAGCTCATAGAAGCGGTAGATCAGGGGATCGGTCGGCGGCATTGGACGGCCCTCGCCGCGCATCGGCGTCTCATTCAGCCGTAGCGGTGTGGGCAAAGGCGCACTTGCGCCGTGCCCACCATCCATCCGCATTCGTGGCTTGAAATGGTGGGCACGCTGCGCTTTGCCCGCCCTAATCACACGCTGGCCTTAGCGGAAATAGTCCGTCACGACGTGCAAATCGTCCGGCGCCGGGACAGCGCCGGTCAGGCTGGCGTCGATGACGCGGCGGCAGGCCTCCACCGCCAGTTGGTCGCCGAGATCATTAGCCGCCTCCAGCACCAGCCAGGCCGTATCTATGGCGGACTTGTCGGAAGCCGCCGCAGCCAATTGTTCGCGGGCGAAATGGAAGCTCATACTGTTCATGGTTGCCCCACCTCGCGCCATCGATCCTCAATGCGCCTGCAGACCGGCCTCGCGCTGGCCCTCACCTAAGGCAGCACCGGGTTTCTTCCGCGACTGGTAGAACTCGAGCACGCTGCGCGAGGTCTGCACGTTGAGCCGCAGATAGTCGCGCTCGAGATCGCGCAGCTCGCCCGCGGTGATGCGGTTGTCGCGCGCACCGAGGAACAACAGCGCCATGGTCGTGTCCCACGAGAAGCTGAGCGCCTTGGCCAGCATCAGCAGCATCTCGCGCGAGCGATCGAACAGCGCCCGCTCGATCACATCGACCGGCAGGCCCGATAGCAGCGACATGCCGATCGTGACCTCCTCGATCTTGTGCGCGACGGCGTAGCCGGCAATGCTGCGTTCGTGCAGATTGCCGAGCCGGTGCTGGATCGACACCGTACGCTTGGCGACGAAATAGTTGCGCGATCCGGGACCGAATTTCGACTGCAACTCGCCGGCGACACTCGCCACCGAGCTCTGGATCTCGGCGGACATCTCAGGACGCTCGCCGGCGATGCGCTTCTTGGCATCGTCGGAGGCCTTGGCGATGAGCTGCTGGAACAGATGCCGCGGAATATCGCGGCGCAGCCCGAGATTCTCGGCCAGGATCGAGTCGTTCTCGGCCCGCGTCACCATATGCAGGAACGCCGCGCCGGAAAAACGTGCGCCCTCGTTGCGCGCCACCGCCTGCGCAACGTCGCGACTGCCCCGCGACGCCAGCACGTCGGTTACCGCCTCGCTCAGCGTTGGGCGCGAGGCGATCGCGAGCAGATGATCCTGGCTCTTGGTACTGGCGTTCTCGATCAGCGCGTCGTCGTCGAGCCGCTCGGATCGGCTCAGCACAGGGCCGGCGACCGTGATCTCGTCGTCGAAGGCGAGCTTGCGAATGACGCTCGCCGGCGCATATTCGATCGGAGCCAGCCGATGCGACAATTGTGCGCGGGCGACCGTCTCGATCTCGTCCGCCAGGCGGCTGATCACCTCGCCGAAGGTCGCGATCTCGTCCTCGCAATAGCGCCCGGCGATCAGAAGATCCGTGGCGTGCCACAGCGCACGGGCGCGGCTCTCGGCGGAGCCGCGCGCGATCGCGTCGTCCAGGTCATGCAGCACCGATTTGGTTTCGCTCATCATGGAAAAGCCATTGCCTGCAACAGAGTTTTCGGAATGCCGCATGAGTACCACTCGAACGCGAGCTTTCCGTAAATTGGCGTGCGGGCATTTCGCCGTGACTTTTCGCTAAATTGCGCCGCAAACGGTTCGGATATCCTTCACATCTCGGCGCTCGCACATCGCGTCGCGCGCCTGCTCGCGCATCGGCGCCATCAGAAAGCCGATGATCCGGCGCTTGCGCGCGACAAGCCCCGACGTTGCGGACGCCGTCTATTTTGTGTCCGCGATGATCCCCCGCAGCCGCGCCAGCTCCGTCTCCAGGTCAGCCTCGATGTCGGCGACCTTGATATCGGTCACGCGATAGTCGCGGCTTTCAAGCCAGGCGCGGCGGGCGGCGCGATCGGCGATCACGGCGTCGCTCTCGTCGGTGTTGACGAGCTCGATCGCCAGCCGATGCGGGAAGGAGACGAAATCCGGGATCTGGCGACCGACCGGGGTCTGGCGCTTGAACTGGCCGGCGAAGCGGCGGTCGCGGGTCAACGCATGCCAGAACATGCGCTCGGCGTCGGTCGGATTGCGCCGGAGCAGCCGCGCCAGCCCGCGCAGCGAGCCGGAGGAATCCGGCAAGCTCGCCATCTGGCCCTGCTCGGCAAGCAGCGCGCGCAGCCGCGTCGCCTGCTCGCTGTCGAGCACGCCGCCTTTGGCCGGGCCCTTTCGGCCTTCCGCGATCGCCATGACCACACCGTGCAAGGTGTGCATGTCCTGCTTTGTCGGCTCCATCCGGACAAAGATATTGCGCAGGTTCACCAGCATGACGTCGCGCTTCTCCGCCGGCCGCAGGAACTCGACGCGGTCGAGCTCGCGCACCAGATTTTCGAAGAAAGCATCCATCTGGTGTTGGGATGCGCGCTCCGAGCGCTCCGGCATCGCGAACGGCAGCGCGCCTGAGGTCGCGAGCTTGAACCATTCGTAGCCCATCAGCAGCACGGCCTGCGCCAGGTTCAGCGAGGCGAAGCCCGGATTGACGGGATAGGTGATGATGCGGTTGGCGCGCGCCACCTCGTCGTTGGTCAGCCCCGCCCGTTCGCGGCCGAACAGGATGCCGGCTTTGCCGCCGCCCGTGACATGGCCGCGGATCTCGCGTGCCGCCGCCTCGGGTGCCATCACCGGCTTGGCTTGGTCATGGGCGCGCGCGGTGGTGGCGAACAAGAGGTCGATGTCGGCGACCGCCTGCTCCAGCGTGTCGAACAGCCCGACCTTTCCGATGATGTGGTCGGCGCCGGCCGCCGCCCGTTGGGCCGCCATGTTCGGCCAGCCGTCGCGCGGATTGACCAGCCGCAGCTCGGTCAGCGCGAAATTGCCCATCGCGCGGGCGGTCATGCCGATGTTCTCGCCGAGCTGGGGCTCGACCAGGATGACGACGGGACCGTCGATGAGGAGTCCGCTCTTGGTCTTGTCGGTGCCCGACACGTGCGTCCTTCTTTGAGTCGTTCAATCCGGCACATTGTGCCAATGGCGCCTGTTGCGCAGAGCCGGCAGGCGCGTGCCATGGCTGGTAGGCGATTGGACGGATTACTCAAGCAAAATATGAGCTTAGCGGCCGATTTTGCCGCTTATCCGAAACTGCAGCGCGCCGGCGGTGACCTCCGCGGCCAGCGCCGGGCTCGCCCGCAAAATCGGCACGGAGCGCATGGCGGCTCGGCTTCCGCCCGCGGTGCGACGGTGCTATGACGCGGCCTGATTTTCCCACCCGCCCCTTTATAAAGGCGCGCCGTTCCCCAAGAGGCCCTATCGACCATGGCAAAAATCAAGGTGACCAAACCGATCGTCGAGCTCGACGGCGACGAGATGACCCGGATCATCTGGCAATACATCAAGGACAAGCTGATCAACCCGTTCCTTGACGTCGAGCTGCAATATTACGACCTCGGGATGGAGAGCCGCGACAAGACCAACGACCAGATCACGGTCGATGCCGCCAACGCCATCAAGAAGGTCGGCGTCGGCGTCAAGTGCGCCACCATCACCCCCGACGAAGCGCGGGTGAAGGAGTTCGGGCTGAAGGAGATGTGGAAGTCGCCGAACGGCACCATCCGCAACATCCTGGGCGGCGTGGTATTCCGCGAGCCGATCATCTGCAAGAACGTGCCGCGCCTGGTACCCGGCTGGACCAAGCCGATCATCATCGGCCGTCACGCCTTCGGCGACCAGTACCGCGCCACCGATTTCAAGTTTCCCGGCAAGGGCGTGCTGACGATGAAGTTCGTCGGCGAGGACGGCGCCGTGATCGAGCGCGAGGTCTACAAGGCGCCCAGCGCCGGCGTCGCGCTGTCGATGTACAATCTCGACGATTCGATCGCCGATTTCGCCCGCGCCTCGTTCAACATGGGCCTTGCCAAGAACTACTCGGTCTATCTGTCGACCAAGAACACCATCCTGAAGGTCTATGACGGCCGCTTCAAGGACATCTTCCAGGACATCTTCGACAAGGAGTTCAAGTCCCTGTTCGAAGCCAAGAAGATCACCTACGAGCACCGCTTGATCGACGACATGGTGGCGGCCGCGATGAAGTGGTCGGGCGGCTATGTCTGGGCCTGCAAGAACTATGACGGCGACGTGCAGTCCGACACCGTGGCGC
>NZ_JBARGP010000353.1:0-13175 GCF_049798375.1 Bradyrhizobium sp. | reverse complement strand
CAGCATGGCGTGACCGACCGCCATCGCGCTTGCCTCGGTCATATCAGAGGCCTATTTCAGGGGCATGGAATTGGCCGTCGGCGGAGACGCCGGTGGCCATATGAGCCTCGCCATGATCCAGCCCGTTTCGACACCGCAACAGATGCCGTCGCAAGCCCGGCGCACCATACAGGTGGTGTGGATTGCTGTCGGATCCGGTGCCGGGATGTTGCTGGCTGGTGCACTGGCGCTGTGGGCTCACTATGGCGCAGCCGTGTTTTTCGAGATGATCGTCTCGGGCCTCCAGGCCTGCTTCTGATCGGCCGTTAACGGGAGTTGAAAATGCAGCAGAGCAGTTCGGCCCGTCCGCTGGTGATCGTTGGATCGTTTGCGGCCAGCCTCCTCGTCGGACTCATCCTGCTGTTCCTGGTGATGGGCGGCGGCAGGAATATTGCCGCGCCGGCCGCGATCGGCGGTCCGTTCCAACTCACCGACCAGAGTGGCGCGACCGTCACCGACAAGAGCCTGCAGGGCCGCCCGACCCTGATCTTCTTCGGCTTCACGCATTGCCCGGACGTCTGCCCGACCTCGCTGTTCGAGATATCCGAGGTGCTGCGGGCGATGGGGCCGGATGCCGACCGCGTGAACGCCTATTTCATCTCGGTCGATCCGGAACGTGATACCCCGGCGGCGATGAAGGACTATCTCTCGAGCTTCGATCCGCACCTCAAGGGGCTGACGGGCGATCCGGAGGTGATGGCCAAGGTCACCGCCGAGTACCGGGTCTATGCCAAGAAGGTGCCGCTCAAGGACGGCGATTACACCATGGACCACACTGCGCTGGTCTATTTGATGGACCGCGACGGCCACTTCGTCTCGCCCTTCAACCTCAAGCAGCCTCCCGAGCAGGCGGCGGCCGAGCTGAAGAAATATATTTAGCGCCGTTAACGATTTGGGACCTCCGGTTCCAAGTCGCATAATCGGCACTCGAATTTCGATAGGGATCATCTATAAGGCTCCGATCCCGAAATCGCCGGTGCCGACAGCCTTGCTCCAACGCGTAAGATCGCAGCCACTGCGGCGCCGCCTGATGGCGGGGCTTACGCTTGGCGTGCTTCTGGCTGCTGGCCTGGCGCCGGGTGTGGTCTCGGCCCAAACCCTGCCGAAGGCACCGGTCGAGGCTGCCCCCCAGGCCGTGCCCGGCTTCTGGGACCCGCGGCGCCGTCCCGAGCGGCCGGACCTGTCGCGGCTCACGGTGATTCGCTTCCTGACCGAGACCGATTACCCCCCGTTCAACTTCACCGGGCCGGACGGCAACCCGGCCGGCTTCAATGTCGATCTGGCGCGGGCGATCTGCGACGAGATCAAGGTCACCTGCACCGTCCAGATGCGCCGATTCGATACCCTGCTCGACGCGCTCACTTCCAATAAAGGCGATGCCGTCATCGCCTCGATCGCCGTGACGCCGCAGATGCGCACGCGGGTCGATTTCTCCGATCCTTATTACCGCGCGCCGGCCCGCTTCGTGTCGCGCAAGGAATCCGTATTGACGGACATCCGCCCGGAATATCTCGAAGGCAAGAAGATCGGCACCATCGCAGGCTCCGTGCATGAGGCCTACCTCAAGGCGATGTTCACCGACGCCGAGATCAAGTCCTATCCTGACAGCGACGCGATGCGGGCGGCGCTCAAGCGGGGCGACGTCGACTTCATCTTCGGCGATGGCATCTCGCTGGCATTCTGGATCAACGGCACCGATTCCGGCGATTGCTGTGCCTTCTCAGGCGGCCCCTTCGTCGAAAGCCGCTATTTCGGCGAGGGCATCGGCATCGCCGTGCGCAAGGGCAACGACCTGTTGCGTCAGGCACTGAACTGGGCGTTGTTCCGGATCTGGGAAAAAGGCCGCTACACCGATCTATGGCTGCGCTATTTTTCGGTCAGTCCGTTTTAGCGGCTTGTCGTCGTTCCGGGGCGCGTCGAAGACGGCGAACGCCGAATCTCGAGATTCGCGGACGAGGTCCGTAGGGTGGGCAAAGCGCAGCGTGCCCACCATCACCAGCACCGTCTTATCGGTGGGCACGCTTCGCTTTGCCCACCCTACGGTCTATAGTTGCGCCTTTGCTGCCTTCGGAGAAGCTGTTTCCAAAATGTCCACGATCGATCCCATCAGCCCGAGCGACCTGCGGGCGCTCGCCGAACAATCCAACGCCTGGCCGTTCGAGCAGGCGACAGCGATCGTGAACCGGCTGAAGAAAAACCCGAAAGACGAGGTGCTGTTCGAGACCGGCTACGGCCCGTCCGGCCTGCCGCATATCGGCACCTTTGGCGAGGTCGCGCGCACCACCATGGTGCGCCACGCCTTCCGCGTGCTGACCGAGGACAAGATCAAGACGCGCCTGCTCGCCTTCTCCGACGACATGGACGGCCTGCGCAAGGTGCCCGACAATGTGCCGAACCAGGAGTTGTTGGCCCAGCATCTCGGCAAGCCCTTGACCAAGGTGCCTGATCCCTTCGGCACCCATGACAGCTTTGGCGCGCACAACAATGCGCGGCTGCGCTCGTTCCTCGACCAGTTCAGCTTCGACTACGAATTCGCGTCCTCGACCGAGTATTACACCTCGGGCCGCTTTGACGCCGCGCTGCTGCGCATGCTGGAGCGGCTGGAGAAGGTGATGGCGATCATGCTGCCGTCGCTCCGCGAGGAGCGCGCGGCAAGCTATTCGCCGTTCCTGCCGATCTGTCCGCGCACCGGGCTCGTGCTGTACGTGCCGATCACGGAGCACGACGCCAAGGCCGGCACCATTTCCTACGACGATCCCGACACCAAGGAGCGCGTCACGCTGCCCGTCACCGGCGGCCATTGCAAGCTGCAGTGGAAGCCGGACTGGGCGATGCGCTGGTATGCGCTCGGTGTCGATTATGAAATGGCAGGCAAGGACCTGATCGATTCGGTTAAGCTGTCCGGCAAGATCTGTGCGGCGCTCGGCGGCACGCCGCCTGAGGGCTTCAACTACGAGCTGTTCCTCGACGACAAGGGCCAGAAGATCTCGAAGTCGAAGGGCAACGGACTGACCATCGACGAGTGGCTGCGTTACGCCTCGCCGGAATCGCTGTCGCTGTTCATGTACCGCGAGCCGAAGGCGGCGAAGCGGCTGTATTTCGACGTGATCCCGCGCAATGTCGACGATTACCAGCAGTTCCTCGAAGGTTATCCGAAGCAGGACGGCAAGCAGCGGCTCGGCAATCCGGTCTGGCACATCCATTCCGGCCATCCGCCGAAAGCCGACATGCCCGTCACCTTCCAGTTGTTGCTGACCCTGGTGTCGTCGTCGAATGCGGAGAATGCCGAGACTTTGTGGGGTTTTATCGGCCGCTACCGTCCGGGCGTAACGCCGAAGACGCATCCGAAGCTCGATGCTTTGGTCGGCTACGCCATCAACTATTATCGCGACTTCGTGGCGCCGACCAAAACGTTCCGCGAACCGACCGAGGGCGAGCGGGCAGCGCTGCAGGATTTGCGCGATGCGTTGTCGAACCTGGAGACCAACGCCTCAGCCGAGGATATCCAGAACGTGGTCTACGAGATCGGCCGCCGCGAGCCGTTCCTCGACCATAAGAAGCAGGGCAAGGACGGCCGCCCCGGCGTGTCGCTCGACTGGTTCAACATGCTCTACCAGGTGCTGCTCGGCCAGGAGAAGGGCCCGCGCTTCGGCTCCTTCGTCGCGGTCTACGGCGTGCCGAACGCCGTCAGCATGATCGACGGGGCGCTGGCGCGGTCGGCGTAATCCAATCGCTCGTCATTCCGGGGCGCGACGCATAGCGCCGCCAACTCGGAATCTCGATCTGATAAGTTCGTTCAATAGGCTCGAGATTCCGGATCGACGCGCTGTTCGCGCGTCGTCCGGAATGACGGCTGTTGGCTTTTCCCGCGCGTCGGCCTTACGCATCGGTGCCGAGATAGGCGGCCTGTTCGACCAGCCTTTTCTGCAGCGCGGTCACATCGAGCTCGCGAAGTGAGATGTTGGTTGTCTCAGCGGCGACCATCGCTGCCGCGGTGCCTGCGGCCTGGCCCATCGCAAAGCAGGCGCCGCTGACGCGCGCCGCTGACTGGCCTTCATGCGTCATCGAGGCGCAGCGGCCGGCGACGGCCAGATTGGAGACGCCTTTCGGCAGCAGCATCCGGAACGGCAGCTGGCAGAAGCCGCGGCTGCCGTCCGGAAAAAATCCCCACTCGACCTTGCCGGCGACATGCATTTCCATCGGCCAGGCATTGACGCCGATGGTGTCGTCGAAATCGGCGCAGCCGACGATGTCCTGCCCGGAGAGCTGATAGAGGCCATCGATGCGCCGGCTCTCGCGGATGCCGACCTGTGGGGCGATCTCGACGATATGCGCGTGCGCGAAGCCGGGCACCTCGTTCTTCAGGAAGCGGAAATATTCCTGGATCTGCCGGCGGCCCTCGATCTCGCCATCGCTGAGCTGCAGCGCATCGGTGGCGTCCATCACGCTGCCCTGCGCGTTGCGGATCTGGGTGACGTTGACGCGCCATTCGGTCGGGTTCTTCTGCGGCCGGACGATGGCGCCTTCGCGCGGAAACCGATAGCCGCGGCCGGCGGCCTCGCTCATCAGCCGGTCGATCGTCTTGAACTCGCCGATCGCCGCAATTGCACTAATAGGATCGACGCCGCCGACCCGGAACATCATGGTCGGAAACAGGCCACCGCCATGGCCGTCGCCGGTCTCAAAAGGGACGCCGGCGCGCGCCGCCAGGTCAGCGTCGCCGCTGCAGTCGATGAACAACTTGGCCTGGATGGCGCGACGGCCCGACTTGGTCTCGACCACCAACGCAGTGATGCGATCATTCTGCATCACGACATCGACGGCGACGGCGTGGAACAGCAGCTTCACGCTGGCGTCGAGCAGGAGATCGTCGGCCGCGCATTTGAGCGCGGAGACGTCGTAGGAGCGGACCGTGATCCGTCCCTGCAGGCCCTGCTGCGGCTCGTTGAGGCCGCCCAATTTGTCGAGCCGGTCCAGCAGTTCGTCGACAACGCCGTGCACGACCTGACGGGTTTCGCCATGCACCAGCCCGAACAGGCCGGCGAAGTTGGTCACGCCACCGGCTGTGCCCATGCCGCCGAGGAAGCCATAGCGCTCCACCAGCAGGACATCGGCGCCATTTCTGGCAGCCGAGGTGGCGGCGGCGAGACCCGCTGGGCCACCGCCCACGACCACGACGTCGTAAGAACCGAGGACGCCGGTGTCACGGTTCGACTCGCGAACAACTGTTTGAACCAAGACGATCTCCCTGACGTGTCAGCACCGGCGCTGCCCTCTGTAACGCTGAAGACGCCGGTCGACCAGCGCGAACGCGCAGGGCTTGCAAATCGAGATGGGAGGTCCGCTGCGATTTCAGCCGATGCTGCGCCCGCTCTGGGTTACGATCCGGACATCAACAATCGCCCGCCCGTAAGAGGCGGGCCAAGCGAGCAGGGAGAAGGCGCATGCAATTCAGGGTTTCGCCGAAGACGCTGGCCGAGTGCAGCACCGAGGCGTGGCAGGCGCGGGTCGATCTCGCCGCTGCGCACCGGCTCGCCTACATGCACGGCTTCAGCGAAGGCATCTTCAATCATCTGACCTATGTCGTGCCTGATCATAGCGACCGCTACTATCAGATCCCGTTCGGCATGCACTGGTCGGAGGTGACGGCGTCCTGCTTCATGGAGGTCGGGATCGACGATGGCCTGGTGAAGAGCGGTGAAGGCGACGTCGAGCGCTCCTGCTACTGCATCCATGCGCCGATCCACAAGGCGCTGCCGCAGGCCAAGGCGGTGTTCCACACGCACATGCCGTTTGCCAGCGCGCTCACCCGTTTGGAGGATCCGCGCATCAAGGAGATCGGCCAGACCGAGGTCGGCATGTCCGGCCAGATCGCCTATGACGACGAATACACCGGCCCGGCCTTCGATCCGGCAGAAGGCGAGCGGCTGGCGCGGGTGATCGGCAACAAGACCATTCTGTTCATGGCCAATCACGGCATCGCGACGGTGGGCGAGACCATCGCCGCCGCCTATGACCGGCTCTATTATCTCGAGCGCGTGGCCCAAGTGCAGATCTATGCAATGTGGACCGGCCAGCGGCTGAAGCAGCTGCCGGATCCCGTGGTCGAGAAGACCAGGCAGAGCTTTGCCGGCGGCAGCATGTACAAGCCGGGCCCGGCACAGCGTCATTTCGACGCGCTGAAGCGGATTCTGGACCGCAAGGAGCCGGACTACGCGACCTGACAGGTCCGGATACCGCGACGTCCCGACTACCAGAGTCGGTAGCTTGATTTCCTGCCTGATTCCTTTACCCCTTCAGGGACCGGGCGGCCTTGAGTTCGGCCGCCCCGCCCATACGGTCGGCGGCCAGCCCAAAAAAGCCAACAAACTCAACATCCCAAGCAGGACCTTGAGACGTGCCCAAAATCTATAAAATCTGCTCCGCATCGGCGTGGCGTGAGGCCGAGCGGCAGGGCACCTATCGGGGCAGCGCTGATGATGCGAGGGACGGCTTCATCCATTTCTCGACGGCCGCGCAGGTCGAGGGCACCGCGCGCAAGCATTTTGCCGGCCAGACGGCGCTGTTCCTCGTCGAGGTCGAGGCCGACAAGCTGGGCGACGCTCTGCGCTGGGAGCCCGCGCGCGATGACGAGCTGTTTCCGCACCTCTATGGCGAGCTCGATATCGGCGCGGTGACATCGGTGCATGAGATGCACACGCGGGCCGACGGCAGCCACGACATTCCCGAGTTGAAGCCGTGATCCGCGCCTTCGACACCTTCTCGCTGCCGCTGTTGCGCTGGCTCGATGCCGAGGATGCGCATCGGCTGGCGATCCAGGGTCTGAAACTGCTGCCTCCGGTGAAGTCGCGCCCGGATGACAGCAAGCTCGCGGTTCGCGCTTTCGGCCTTAACTTCCCCAACCCGGTCGGCATGGCCGCCGGCTTCGACAAGAACGGCGAGGTGTCGGACGCACTGCTGCGGCTCGGGTTCGGCTTTGTCGAGATCGGTTCGGTGACGCCGAAGCCGCAAGCCGGCAATCCCAGGCCGCGCCTGTTCCGCCTTGAGCGCGACGAGGCTGTCATCAACCGCATGGGGTTCAACAATGATGGCGCCGACGTGGTGCTGCGGCGGCTCGCCGGCCGCGCTCATCTCGGCGGCATCGTCGGCGTCAATATCGGCGCCAACAAGGATTCGTCCGACCGCGTCGCCGATTATGTGCGGCTGATCGAGACCTTCGCCACGGTGGCGAGCTACTTCACCGTCAACATCTCGTCGCCGAACACGCCGGGCCTGCGCAATCTGCAGCAGGCGTCCCAGCTCGACGATCTCCTTGCCAAGGTGATCGAGGCGCGCAATCGCGTCCGGGAGAAATCCGGCGACACCCCGGTGCTCTTGAAGATCGCGCCCGATCTCAGTCTCGCCGAGCTCGATGACGTCGTTCACGTCGCCCGCTCGCGCCGGGTCGACGGCATGATCGTGTCCAACACCACCTTGTCGCGGCCCACGACCTTGCGCGAGCAGACGCGCGTCAAGGAGCAGGGCGGTCTGTCGGGACGGCCGCTGTTCCGGCTCTCGACCCGGATGGTGGCGGAGACGTTCGTGCGCGTGGAGGGGGCGTTTCCGCTTGTCGGCGTCGGCGGCATCGACTCCGGCGGCGCGGCACTGACCAAGATCCGCGCTGGTGCCAGCCTGATCCAGCTCTATTCCTCGCTGGTCTACAAGGGCATCGGCTTGGTCGATTCCATCAAGGCCGATCTCGCCTCGACGCTTCTGCGCACCGGGCGCGACCAGCTGTCGGAGATCGTCGGCGCCGATGCCGCGACGATCACGGCGGAAGACTGGCCGGTTTAAGCCCAGCTGTCATCGTCCGCGAAGGCGGACGATCCAGTACGCCGTGGTGCCTCGGTTCAATCACCGCTGTCACGGAGTACTGGATGCTCCGCCTTCGCGGAGCATGACACTGGAAAATGCTGCAACTATTCGGGCTCACTTGCTTCCAAACGACTGCCTCACCAGCGCCGGGTAGCGCGCCGCCTGCAGGCCGCCGCGGGCGGCGTAATGGACCAGGAAGGCGATCCACAGCGCCGTATTGCCGAGATCGCGCAGCGCGAACCAGCTCGCCAGGAACAGCGCGAGCGAGACCACCATCAGATTGCGCATGTCGCGCGCCCAGGTCGCGCCGATATAGATGCCGTCGAAGCCGAAGGCGAACACCGCAAGCAGTGGCGAGACCGTCACGTAGAGCAGGAAGTCGCGCGCCGCGAGCCGCACCGGCGGGCTCAAAGTCATCGCATCGATCAGCGCAGGCCCGAACAGCGCAAGCATGATGGTGACCAGCAACGAGAAGCCGAACCCCCAGGCGATGACGAGGCCGGTCGCGCCGGTGAACGCGCGCCGGTCGCGCGCGCCGATGGCATGGCCGCAGAGCTGCTCGGCGGCATTGGCGAGCCCGTCGAGGAAGAAGGCGCTGACCAGCAGGAAGTTGTTCAGCACCGCATTCGCCGCCAGCGTCACGTCGCCGGCGCGCGCGCCTTGCGCGTTGAAGAACAAAAACACCCCGATCAGCGCCGCGGTGCGGATCATGATGTCGCGATTGACGACGAACATCCGCTTCAGCTTCTCGGCGTCGAGCAGCACCTGCCATGATGCCGCCAGCCCTTCGGCTTGCAGACGGCGCGCGACGATCAGCCCGAGCACGATGCCGGCGCCTTCCGCGATCACGGCGGCGCTGGCTGCGCCTGCGATGCCGGCGTCGAACAGCGTTACAAGCACCAGGGTCGCTGCAACATTGATGAGGTTGATGGTGATCTGCACGGCCAGCGCAAGCCGCGCGCGCGCCTGCCCCACCAGCCAGCCGAGCACGACATAATTGGCAAGCGCAAGTGGCGCGGACCAGATTCGGATCGCGAAGTAGGTCCGCCCCGCATGGCTGACGGCGTCCGAGCCGCCCATCGCGTCGAACACCAGCGCCGCCAGCGGAAGCTGCAATGCGATCAGGACGGTGCCGACAAGAGCCGCGATCAGCAGTCCGCGCACCAGCACGATGCGGACTTCGTCGGTCTCGCCGGCGCCAAGCGACTGCGCGGTGAAGGCGAGCGTGCTCATGCGTAGGAAGCCGAACAGCCAGAACAGGCAATCGAAGATCACCGAGGCCATCGCGACACCGCCGAGCAGGCTGGCTTCGCCGAGCCGGCCGATCGCCGTGGTCGCCACGATGCCGATCAGCGGCGTGGTCAGGTTGGCGACCATCGCCGGCCCGGCGATGGAAAACACCTGTGCGCTCGTGACGGGAGCCGGTCTCGGTTGATGCAATTTCGCCTCGCTGGCGGAGGATACCCATATCCTCCGCCAGCGCGTCGTTTAGCGGCGTTCCCCGTGTGAGGCTAGTCCTTCAGGTTATCGGCCGCGTGGCGCGAGCACGCGCGACAGCAACCAGATCGGGATCACGATCACGGCGCCGAGCAGGAAATAGCGCCACAGCCAGTTGAAGGCATCGAAGCCGAATTCATAGAGCCGCTGCACCAGCAGGCGAATGCTATAGATGATGTTGAGCGGATCGAAGCCGATCGCCGACAGCACCACGCCGACCAGGACCGACAGCAGGATCAGCCGGAACGCCACCGCGAGCGGCGAGCCGCCGAGAAAGCGGGAGAGGTTATCCTGGCTGCGGGCCGGGTAATCCCTGACGTCGTTCGACATTCCATTCATCTCCGGAAGCGGATTCGCACACTATTATAGGCGACGCAGGGCAGGTGGGGAACCTGCCTGCGCGCCGCAAGCGAGTTACCGGCATTTAATCTCGGGATTATGGCGACGTTTCCGCCTTCAGCATCCTCTCTAGCGTCTCCAACCGGTCGGCTTCGCGCGGCGGCTTGTCCCAGCGCAGGCGATTGATGCGCGGGAAGCGCATCGCGACGCCGGATTTGTGTCGCACCGAGCGCTGCAGCCCCTCGAAAGCCACTTCCAGCACCAGCCCCTGGTCGGGTTCATGGACGACGTGGCGCACCGGGCCGAACTTTTCCGTGGTGTTACGGCGGACGAAGCGATCGATCTGCAACAGCTCCTCATCGGTGAAGCCGAAATAGGCCTTGCCGACCGGCACCAGCTGGTCGCCGCCTTCGCCGGGCGTCCAGACCCCGAACGTGTAGTCGGAGTAATAGGACGAACGTTTGCCGTGACCGCGCTGCGCATACATCAGCACGGCATCGATGATGTGCGGATCGCGCTTCCACTTCCACCACTGACCCTTGGGCCGTCCGGGCAGATAGAGCGCATCCCGCCGCTTCAGCATCACGCCCTCGACCGCCTCGGCATCCTCGCCGCCGCCGGCCGCAGCCGGATCGGCGCGCGCGGCGGCCAGCTCGTCCCAGCTCGCAAAGGCAATGGTCGGCGACAGGTCGACGCGCGGATCGTCGAGCTTCTTGACGAAGGCTTCCAGCCGCGTGCGCCGCGCGGCAAAGGTCAGCTCGCGCAAATCGCTGTCCTCGTCGTGGAGCAGGTCGTAGGCGCGCAAGTGGATCGGATAGTCCTTCATCAGCTTCGGCGACACGGTCTTGCGGTTCAGCCGCTGCTGCAGCACGTTGAAGCTCTGCACGCGGCCGCCGCGCAGCACCAGCAGCTCGCCGTCGAGCGCACCTGGCAGATGCAGTGACGGCAGCAGGTCCGGGAAGCTTGGCGTAATGTCCTCGCCACTGCGCGAATACAGCCGCGTCACCATGTGGCCATCGGACTCGCGGCCGCTGACCGCCTGCACGCGGATGCCGTCCCATTTCCATTCGGCGATGTAGTCGGCCGCATCCATATTGGCAAAGTCCTCATCCTCCACCGCATGCGCCAGCATCACGGGACGGAACGGCGCCGGATCGCGATTGACCGGCTTGTCGGCGCGCCCCTCCAGCCAGGCGAACAGGTCGAGATAGGGCGGCGTGAGGCCGGGCCAGATCAGCTCGACGTCATGCGGGTCCTTGTTGCCAAGTGCAGCGGCCGCGGTCTTGGCGAGGCGCGCGGAAATGCCGATGCGCAAGGCGCCGGTGACGAGCTTCAGCAGCGCCCAGCGGCCGGTCTCGTCGAGCTCGTCGAGCCAGCGCGAAAGCTGCCGCGGCAGCTCGGTCTTGCCGAGCGTGCGCAGGGTGGTGACGACCTCGGTGAGGGTGGGGGGCGGCGGGTTGTTGTGGAAGTGTGGAAGCCTTGATTCCTCATTCGCATCGAATGTGCGGTACCCCCCTCCCTGACCCTCCCCCACAAGGGGGGAGGGAACGGTGAGAGCGGCGCCCTCGGAGAGAAGATATGTGTCCCCGTCACTGTCGGCTGTCGCGCGAGATATCAGTCCCAGCCTCCGCTCGGCTCCCTCCCCCCTTGTGGGGGAGGGCTGGGGCGGGGGGTAGCCCGGAAAAGATTGCTCGCGATGCGCCTTCGGCCACATCAGCGCGACCGTCTCGGACAAGTCGCCGACATAATCATAGGACAACGCGAACAGCGCCGGATCGGTGCGGGCGGCGATCAGGTCGCGGATCAGGCCGGGCTTGGCGTGCTTGAACGACAGCGCGCCGGTGAGTGCCGCCAGTGCGTAGCCGCGGTCGGGATCCTCGACTTCGCGGAAATAGGCGGTGAGCAGGCGCAGCTTGTTGTTGCGTCCGGGCTCATAGGCCAGGCGGTCGAGCAGCTCGGCGAAGCGGTTCATGCGTCCGCTTCCTCCGTTGCCACCACCTCGCTCTCCTCCTCGTCGCCATAGCCGACCAGGTCGAGCGGCCGCGCGGCAAGGCCCTTGGTCTTGCACCAATGCACCAGCGCGTCTTCCTGGCCGTGCGTGACCCAGATCTCGGCGGCGCCGGTCGCGGCGATCGTCGCCGTCAGTCCGTCCCAATCGGCATGGTCGGAGATGACGAGCGGCAGCTCGACGCCGCGCTGGCGGGCGCGCGCCCGCACCCGCATCCAGCCTGACGCGAACGCCGTGACCGGATCGGGGAAGCGACGAGTCCAGAGGTCGGAGGTCGCGCTGGGCGGCGCCAGCGTGATGGTGCCGGCGAGATCGGCCTTTTTCATGCCCTTCACCGGGCGCAGCTCGCCGAGCGGAATGCCCTTATCGGCGTAGTACCGTGTGATCTTGTCCATCGCGCCATGCAAATAGATCGGCGCGTCGTAGCCGGCCTCGCGGATCAGTGCGATCACGCGTTGGGCTTTCCCAAGCGAATAAGCGCCGACCAGATGCGCGCGCTCCGGGAACAACGCAACGGAGGCGAGCAGCTTCTTCACCTCGGCCGCAGCATCGCCATGCCGGAACACCGGCAGGCCGAACGTCGCCTCGGTGATGAAGACGTCGCATTGCACCAGCTCGAATGGCGCACAGGTCGGGTCGCGCACATCCTTGTAGTCGCCCGACGCGACGACGCAGGTGCCGCCGCTGGAGACCTTGATCTGCGCCGAGCCCAGCACGTGGCCCGCCGGATGGAAGCTCACGTTGGTCTCGCCGAGCCTGACCTGCTCGCCATAGCCGATCGCCTGCGTGCTGCCAGCGAAATTCTCGCCATAGCGCAGCCGCATGATGTCGAGCGTTTCCTGCGTCGCCAGCACCGCACCATGGCCTGATCGGGCGTGATCGGAATGGCCATGCGTGATCAGCGCCCGTTCCACCGGCCGCGTCGGGTCGATATGAAAACCGCCGATCTGGCAGCACAGGCCGGCGGTGGCAGGCATCAGGATGTCTTGCGGGCGCATTTCTGTCATATAGGGCACATCAGCAACCGATCGAGTCCGCAACCAGTTCCATCATGCCTGGCCGCCTGTTCCTCTCTTCCGGCGATCTGATCGCCGACCGCCGCTATGAATTCGCCCGCGGCCTGCAGCGCGAAGGCGATCTCGCCGCTGCGGCCGAGGTGCTGGAGCAAGCGATCGAGGTCGCACCGAAGTTCGCATCGGCCTGGTTTTCGCTGGGCGATATTCGTGAGGAGCTTGGTGAGCGGGACGCGGCGGTCGCGGCGTTCCAGAAGGCCGGTGCAGCCGATCCCGACGATCGTCACGGCGCCGGTGTGCGGCTGATGCGGCTTGGCGCCGTGCCCGTGGCCGCGATGCCGCAGGCCTATGTGCGCTCGCTGTTTGATCAATATGCGCCGCGCTTCGATGCCGAGCTGACGCAGCGGCTGCATTATCGCGCGCCG
>NZ_JBARGP010000352.1:0-13398 GCF_049798375.1 Bradyrhizobium sp. | reverse complement strand
TGGCCGAGCATCCAGGTCGGCGACCAGCCCGCCCAGTTGGTCTTGCCCTCGGTGAGGATATCGGCGCCTTCGATCAGCCGGCGCGGCACCGCGAGGATCAGCGCCATGGTCATGTCGGCGGTGTCCTCGGTCAGCACCTTCGGTGTGTTGGTGACGGTGATGCCGCGGGCATGCGCCGCCGTGACGTCGATGTTGTCGACGCCATTGCCGAAATTAGCGATCAGCCTGAGTTTGCAGTCGGGCGCGTTGAGGATGTCGGCGGAGATATGGTCGGTCACCGTCGGCACCAGCACGTCGGCAGTGCGCACGGCTTCGGCGAGTTGCTCCGCGCTCATCGGGGTATCGTCCGGATTGATCCGCGCATCGAACAGCTCGCGCATGCGCGTCTCGATCGAATCCGGCAGCTTGCGTGTAACGACGACGAGAGGTTTTTTCCTAAGCGACATGTCCATCTCTCATGAGATCGTTCAGACCCCATTAACCGGGTTCGCCGAAACTACCAGTGTCGTCGGAACCGGGCGTTTCCTCGGGGCGGTGCAATTGGCCCTGACATTCGCCAGTTTTGCGTTCGGACGCGTCCTGGCTGCTTGCGTTCCGTCCTCTGTATCAGAAGGCCGGGCCAAGACAAGAAGCCGCGACGGGAACCGCGGCAAGCCCTCGTGAATGATGGCTGCCTCGCGACGGATTGGGATTTGGCGGAGCATGGCGCACCCGTACGCGGACGCGTCAATGCCGCAGGGATAGAGTGGGTTTGAGTTCGATGGCGTTTGGGCGTTTTCGTTGTTTGCTGGTGCTCGCGGCATGTCTTTCCTGTGTCGCGCTCGACGCGCAGGCGTCGGCCAGGGATTCCGTGCCAACGACATCCGGCCTGCCGGTGCCGCGCTATGTCAGCCTGAAGTCCGATCACGTCAATGTCCGCGCCGGTCCGACCAAGGACAATGACGTTGCCTGGGTCTATACCCGCACCGGCCTGCCGGTGGAGATCACCGCGGAATATGAGAACTGGCGCCGCGTGCGCGATTCCGAAGGCTCCGAAGGCTGGGTCTATCACTCGCTGCTGTCCGGCCGCCGCACCGCGGTCGTCACCATGAAGCACAAGGACGATCTCGCCGCGCTCTACGAGAGCGCGGACAAGACCAGCGAGGTCACAGCAAAACTGCAGGCCGGCGTCATCGCCCAGGTGAAGAAGTGCAATGCAAGCTGGTGCCACATCTCAGGCTCCGGCTTCGACGGCTGGATCGAGCAGCAGCGGTTGTGGGGCGTCTATTCCGACGAGCAGGTGAACTGACGTCGCGCCCGACCAGGCCGCGAGGCCGTCGCGAACGGCGCAATACCACGCGGTTCCGGAGTTCAGTAAGGAGCTCGCTCAAAATACAAATGGCCGGCAAAGCCGGCCATCAGGATCTCCACAGAGAGAAAAGCTCAGCGCTTCTTGCGCAGCCGCACCACCATGTCGATGCGGGCGATCTCGTAGCCGTCGGGCACTTCCGGCATCTTGGTCAACGCCAGATGCTGATCGGGAATGTCGACCAGTTCGTGATTGTTCTCGAGATAGAAGTGGTGGTGAGTGGTGACGTTGGTGTCGAAATAAGTCTTGGTGCCGTCGACACTGACCTGGCGGAGCAGACCGGCATCGGTGAGCTGGTTCAGCGTGTTATAGACGGTCGCGAGCGACACCGGAACCTTCGCCAGCGTCGCTTCCTCGTAGAGCATTTCGGCCGTGAGGTGGCGTGCACCTTTTCCGAACAGCAACCAGCCGAGCGCCATGCGCTGCCGGGTCGGCCGCAGGCCTGCCGATTGCAGCATTTCATTGACGTCATGCCACGGGCAGCCGTTGAGCGCCGGCTGTCGCCCGGAACTCAAGATCTCTGAATCGGCCCGGTCATGATCCGGTACGTTGTTGCCAAGGTCCACGTCAAACACCGCGAATTCGCACTACTAAACCGATATAGGGAGAACGGCCCACAGATGCAAGCTAGTCGCAACTGGTACCCATCTAGAAGGCTCCTAAAGTGAATTCGCCTCCGAACCGCAGCCTGCTGCGGCGATTTACCCGGTCGCGGCGCTTTGCCGCTGAGATCGCCTATGTTAGAGAGCGCCCGGACCCGATTTGACCCATTTTCGCGCCTGTCGGATGCCGGCTGGCATGCGGAAAGGGTATTGCGGCAAAGCCACTCGCGCCAGCGCTATTGTACCGGGCGCGTCCGGGAGGCGGAGCGGGTCCACTTCTTCGCGAAATGCTTAATCAGGATGTTGAGAGAGGCTATCTGGTATGCTGGATCGGCGCAGCAGTTACGAATATGAGGAGTTGCTGGCCTGCGGTCGCGGCGAGCTGTTCGGGCCCGGTAATGCGCAATTGCCGCTGCCGCCGATGCTGATGTTCGACCGCATTACCGAGATTTCCGACACCGGCGGTGAATCCGGTAAGGGCCTGGTACGCGCCGAACTCGACGTCAAGGCGGACCTCTGGTTCTTCGGCTGCCACTTCAAGAACGATCCGGTGATGCCGGGCTGCCTCGGGCTCGACGCGCTGTGGCAGATGGTCGGCTTCTATCTCGGCTGGAGCGGCGGCGAGGGCCGCGGCCGGGCGCTGGGTCTGGGCGACCTGAAGTTCTCCGGCCAAGTGGTGCCGACCGTCCGCAAGGTTGTGTACAACGTCGACATCAAGCGCGTGATGCGCTCAAAGCTAGTGCTCGGTATTGCCGACGGGTGGCTTTCCATGGACGGCGAGATTATCTATCGCGCCAAGGATCTGAAGGTCGGTCTGTTCAAACAGGGCGCGGCGCCGTCTTGAACTTGAATTGGGCGGGACCTCATAGGCACATTGCATCGTTAAGTGATTGGCATCGATGCGCGATGGCGCAGGAACACAAGGGTAAGGTGAGGCTGACATGAGGCGGGTTGTCATCACCGGGATGGGCATCGTCTCATCCATCGGCAACAACAGCCAGGAGGTGCTGGCGAGCCTGCATGAGGCGAAGTCCGGCATTTCCCGCGCCGAGAAATACGCGGAGCTCGGCTTCCGTTCGCAGGTGCAAGGTGCGCCGACGCTCAATCCGGCTGACGTGGTCGATCGTCGCGCGATGCGCTTCCTCGGCGAAGGCGCAGCCTGGAATCACGTCGCGATGGAGCAGGCGATCCAGGACGCCGGCCTGCAGCCGAACGAGGTCTCCAACATCAGGACCGGTATCATCATGGGCTCGGGCGGTCCCTCGACCCGGACACTGATCGAGGCTGCCGATATCACCCGGACAAAGGGTCCCAAGCGCATTGGGCCTTTTGCAGTGCCGAAGGCGATGTCGTCGACGGCGTCGGCCACGCTCGCTACCTGGTTCAAGATCAAGGGCGTCAACTACTCGATCTCGTCGGCCTGTGCGACCTCCAACCACTGTATCGGCAATTCCTACGAGATGATCCAGTACGGCAAGCAGGATATCATGTTTGCCGGCGGCTGCGAGGAGCTCGACTGGTCGCTGTCGATGCTGTTCGACGCGATGGGCGCAATGTCGTCCAAGCACAACGACACCCCGGCCACGGCCTCGCGTCCCTATGATGTGACGCGCGACGGCTTCGTCATTGCCGGCGGTGCCGGTGTCGTGGTGCTGGAGGAGCTCGAGCACGCCAAGGCGCGCGGCGCCAAGATCTATGCCGAGATCGTCGGCTATGGCGCGACCTCCGACGGCTACGACATGGTGGCGCCGTCGGGCGAGGGCGCCGAGCGCTGCATGCGGATGGCGATGTCGACCGTGAATACGAAGATCGACTACATCAACCCGCACGCGACCTCGACGCCGGCCGGCGATCCGCCGGAGATGGAGGCGATCCGCAAGGTGTTCGGCACTGGCGAGAAATGCCCGCCGATTGCCGCGACCAAGGCGCTCACGGGCCATTCGCTCGGCGCCACCGGGGTGCAGGAGGCGATTTATTCGCTTCTGATGATGAAGAACGGCTTCATCTGCGAGAGCGCCAACATCACCGAGCTCGATCCTGTGTTTGCGGACATGCCGATCGTGCGCAAGCGTATCGACAACGCGAAGCTCGGTACGGTGTTGTCCAATTCCTTCGGCTTCGGCGGTACCAACGCCACGCTGGTGTTCAAACAGCTGGACGCCTGACGTTTCCATCTGCGGACAATGATGTCCGCTCGCAATCATGGCCGGGCGGCCGCCGTCGATGGACGCGGGGACCGTCCCGGCCATTGGCGTGTTCGGGCGCTTCGTGACACAATGACGGCCTGACGACGTGGAGAGTGACGACGCATGCATGAGCTGATGAAGGGCAAGCGCGGGTTGATCATGGGCATCGCCAATGATCATTCCATCGCCTGGGGCATCGCCAAGGCGCTCGCAGCCCATGGCGCCGAGATGGCCTTCACCTATCAGGGCGATGCGCAGGCCAAGCGGTTGAAGCCGCTGGCGCAGTCGGTCGGTTCTGACATCGTGCTGCCCTGCGACGTCGAGGACATCGCCAGCGTCGATGCCATGTTCGAGCAGCTTCGCAAGAGCTGGGGTACGATGGACTTCGTGGTCCACGCGATCGGCTTCACCGACAAGAACGAGCTGCGCGGCCGCTACGCCGACACCACACGCGAGAACTTCGCGCGCACGATGCTGATCTCGTGCTTCTCATTCACGGAAGTAGCAAAGCGCGCGGCGCCGCTGATGACCAACGGCGGCGCGATGATCACGCTGACCTTCGGCGCCGCGATGCGGGCGATGCCGAACTACAACGTGATGGGCGTCGCCAAGGCGGCGCTGGAATCCTCGGTCCGCTATCTCGCCGCCGATTTCGGTCCGTCAGGCATCAGGGTCAACGCGATTTCGGCTGGTCCGATCCGCACGCTCGCCGGTTCCGTGATCGGCGATGCGCGCGCGATGTTCGCCTATCAGCAGAAGCACTCGCCGCTCGGCCGCGGCGTCACGCTTGACGAGCTCGGCGGCTCCTCGCTCTATCTGCTGTCGGATCTCTCCGGCGGCGTCACCGGCGAGATCCACTACGTCGATTCCGGCTTCAACATCGTGCTGCAGCCACGCCCGGAGAATTTGCCGCTGGAGTGAGGCCTGCTTACGCGAGCAGGCGGTTGATCCGCCGCAGGCGGGTTTGTCGATCGGCACACCGGTTCATTCCGCCTTGAGATAACGCGGCAAGTCCCGGTCGAGCTGCGCTGCAACGAGCGTTCGGATCCGATCGCGAAGCAAGTTGCTGCCCGGTGCGCTCGCAGGAGGGTCGGGAAAATCGACGTTGTCGAGCTTCTTGAGGGGGTCCTCGGTGATCCTCATGTCTTCGGCAAGCCGCGAGCCGATGTCTGCGCCGAAGCTGCCGACCTTTTCGTAGGATTGCCCATCGAGCATGCTGATTTGGATGTTCGCGAACAGATGCGAATGCCGGATGATCGAGCCGAGCCCCTGATTATAGGTACCGATACCGTTGAGCTCCAGGTTGGTACCCGGGATCTTTCCGTTGAACGTGGTGACGACGAGATAGCGCTGGCAGTTCGCATTGGCCGTGATGTCCCGGACAATCTGCGGCAGGGTCACCCGAGGACCAGGCGAGAATATCGATTTCGGGTGGTAGTAAAGTTCGAACGCGTCTTTCGGGACCGCGATCTTCCGAACACCGGGTGCGCCGCCGTTTGCCGCGCGGGCGTGCGCCACCACCAGATCGTCGAGACCCCACGCATCGATCGACACTTCGTTCACTTCGGTCTCGAACACCGTCACGCCAAATTTGTCGACCTCGAAGCGATTTCCGATCGCGGAGACGACGCCCAGGCTGCAGGGACCGGTCTCCGTCGCGGCCGGCTTGGCCACTTTCGGTTTAGCCTTCGGAGCAGCTTTCTTTGCTACAGGCTTGGCGGGGTTAACCGGTTGAGCGGTCGGCGCTTGCGCGTATGAAGGCGCAAGCAGGGCAAATGTGATCGGGACAACGGCGAGGATACGCAACATACTCGAAGAACTCGCGACGGGTGGCTTGGGTACACTGAAGCTAGAGCGTGTTCGCGCGTGTCGCAAGAAAAAGGTTCCGCCGCGCGAAGCGTTGCAAACACGCCCATCAGGCGTGTGCCTCGCGCTTCCAGCGATAATATTTCATCATTCGGCCGTGGGTCGGATCGACCTCTTCCTTCTCCAGCACGAAATTCTCGCGCTCGTACCAGCGCCAGGCCTTTTCGTTACCCTGCGCGCAGCGCAGCCAGATCTCGTTCGGCAGCAGCTGGCGGGTGAAGCCGAGCAGGCGGCGGCCGAGCGACTGGCCCTGATATGACGGCGCGATCATGAGCTGGTCGAGATAGAGTTTTGGCACATGCACCGCGAGCATCGCGGCGAGGTGACGGCCGTCATCGGCGACGTAGAGGCTCCAGCCTTCCGCGACTTCGCGCGGCAGACGTTCTTTCAAGATGGTCAGCAGTTTTTCGCTCGGCGTCTCCAGCCCGGTCGAGCACCAGCTTTCCATCCAGAGCTTCGCGATGGCGTCGTATTCGTCAGGAAGGGCGGGGCGGATGATCAGGGGCATGGAAGCGGTTTCGATCAAGACGTGAAGGCCGTCATTGCGAGGAGCGAAGCGACGGAGCTGTCAGGAAATAGACAGAAACGAGAACAAGTTTCGTAACAGATCGAGTCTGAAACCGAATCGAAGCAAGAACCTTGTTCACGTTTTTGTCTAAAAACTTACAGCCCCGACGAAGCAATCCAGAATCCTTGCTCAGCTCTGGATTGCTTCCGCCGTCGCCCTTCGGGCTATGGCGGACACGTCGCTTCGCTTGCAATGACGGCGTGGCGAAGCACGTGCTCTATCTCCAAAACTGTAGCCACAGTTGCGGTGTAACAGCAAAAACAAAAAGGGCGGCCCGAGAGGCCGCCCTTTGATGTCTCGATCGTGGCTCGGCTTACTCGCCGGCGGCCTCGCGCGGCGCGTCGGTGCCGCCTTCGGCCTTCTGCTTGGCCTCGAGGTCCTCGCCGGTGGTCTGGTCGACCGCCTTCATCGACAGCCGGGTCTTGCCGCGGTCGTCGAAGCCGAGCAGCTTGACCTTGACCTTGTCGCCTTCCTTGACGACGTCGGTGGTCTTCTGCACCCGCTTGTCGGCGAGCTGGGAGATGTGGACGAGGCCGTCGCGCGAACCGAAGAAGTTCACGAAGGCGCCGAACTCCATCACCTTGACGACGTTGCCGTCATAGATCTGGCCGACCTCCGGATCGGAGGCGATCGACTTGATCCACTTGATGGCGGCCTTCATGGCTTCGCCGTCGTTGGAGGCGACCTTGACGGTGCCGTCGTCCTCGATGTTGATCTTGGCGCCGGTCTTCTCGACGATCTCGCGGATCACCTTGCCCCCGGTGCCGATCACTTCACGGATCTTGTCGGTCGGGATCTTGAAGGTTTCGATGCGCGGCGCGTATTCGCCGAGCTCGGCGCGGGCCGCAGTCAGGGCCTTTGACATCTCACCCAGGATGTGGATGCGACCGTCCTTGGCCTGACCGAGGGCGACCTTCATGATCTCCTCGGTGATGCCCTCGATCTTGATGTCCATCTGCAACGAGGTGATGCCGTTCTCGGTGCCGGCGACTTTGAAATCCATGTCGCCGAGATGGTCCTCGTCGCCGAGGATGTCGGACAGCACCGCGTAGCGCTTGTCTTCGAGGATCAGGCCCATCGCGATACCCGCAGTCGGCCGCTTCAACGGCACGCCGGCATCCATCAGCGAGAGCGACGAGCCGCAGACGGTCGCCATCGACGACGAACCGTTGGACTCGGTGACCTCGGAGACCACGCGCGTCGTGTAGGGGAACTCGTGATGCGGCGGCAGCACCGGACGGATCGCGCGCCAGGCCAGCTTGCCGTGGCCGATCTCGCGGCGCTTGGTGCCGCCGAGGCGACCGGTCTCACCGACCGAGTAGGGAGGGAAGTTGTAATGCAGCAGGAACGTCTCTTTGTACGTTCCGGACAGCGCGTCGATGTACTGCTCGTCCTCGCCGGTGCCGAGCGTGGTCACGACCAGCGCCTGGGTCTCGCCGCGGGTGAACAGCGCCGAGCCGTGGGCGCGCGGCAGCACGCCGACTTCACAGACGATGTTGCGGACGGTCTTGGAGTCGCGGCCGTCGATGCGCTTGCCGGTGTCCAGGATGTTCCAGCGAACGATCTTGGCTTCCAGTTCCTTGAACACGCCGCCGACGCGGAGCTTGTCGTATTTCGGCTCCTGCCCTTCCGGGAAGAAGTGCGCCATCACCTTTTCCTTGACGGCGCCGACCGCGGCATAGCGCTCCTGCTTGACCGGGATCGCGTAGGCTGCGCGCAGGTCCTGCTCGGCGAGCCCGAGCATGTCCTTCTCGATCTCGCTGTTGTCGATCACCTTGACGTCGCGCGGATCCTTGGCGGCCTTCTCGGCGAGCTCGATGATCGCGTTGATGACCGGCTGGAAATGCCGGTGGCCGAACATCACGGCGCCCAGCATGATGTCCTCATTGAGCTCCTTGGCTTCCGATTCCACCATCAGCACGGCATCCGAGGTGCCGGCGACCACCAGATCGAGCTGGGTGTCGGTCATCTCGTCGAGCGTCGGATTGAGGATGTATTCGTCATTGGCAAAGCCGACGCGGGCGGCGCCGATCGGGCCCTTGAACGGCACACCCGACAGCGTCAGCGCAGCCGACGCGCCGACCAGCGCCACGATATCCGGATCGTTCTCCATGTCGTGCGACAGCACGGTCACGATCACCTGGGTCTCGTTGCGCCAAGCGTCGACGAATAGCGGGCGGATCGGGCGGTCGATCAGGCGAGAGACCAGCGTCTCCTTTTCGGTCGGGCGACCTTCGCGCTTGAAATAGCCGCCGGGAATGCGGCCCGCGGCATAGGTCTTTTCCTGGTAATCCACCGTCAGCGGCAGGAAGTCGACGCCTTCGCGCGGCGACTTGGCGGCGACGACGGTCGCGAGCACCACGGTCTCGCCATAGGTGGCAACCACGGCGCCGTCGGCCTGGCGAGCGATCTTGCCGGTTTCAAGCTTGAGGGGGCGTCCACCCCAGTCGATCTCGACGGAATGCTTATTGAACATTGATATCTTCTTTCATGAGGTCGGCGAAGGACAGTGCCCCAGAAACACAAAAACCATGCGCAAGATTGCGGGACGCTGAAACGGAATCAGCGTCCGGCGATCCTGCCATGGTTTTCGCATTTCGGATGGCGTCCATCCTTCCCGTAAGTAACGGGCATCTTGCCCGTTACGCCCAGCGGCCGGATTGCTGCTGGAGCGTACTGCAGAGTCTGCAAAGCCGGCTGGATTGCTGATCCAGCGTGTCCGGCTTTGCCTTTCAACGCACGATCCCGACGCACGAGAGCCAGGTTCGGCCTTTCGCAGGATCATGCAAAAACGCGCGCTCGAAGGCGCGCGCCTATTCCGAACAAAAGCTCAACGACGGATGTTGTGCTTCTCGAGCAGCGCCTTGTAGCGCGCCTCGTCGTTCTTCTTCAGGTAGTCGAGCAGCGAACGGCGGGTCGACACCAGCTTCAGCAGGCCGCGGCGGGAGTGGTTGTCCTTGCCGTGGGTCTTGAAATGGCCGGTCAGGTTGTTGATGCGTTCCGACAGGATCGCGACCTGCACCTCTGGCGAACCGGTATCGCCGGCCTTGGTGGCACTCGCCTTGATGATTTCCGCTTTGCGCTCTGCGGTCACCGACATCGTCAATCTCTTTCGTTGCGACCGGAGCTGGCTGTCAGTCCGGTCAGGTTGAACACGCGCTTGGGGATGAGTTCGCCATTGCCAATTTCGGCAAGCGCCAGAAGGCGGCCTGCGACCGTGACATAGACTGTGCCGCTACTATTGGGCGCATCCCGTCCGCGCAACAAAACGGCCTGGCCCCGGTGGAGCCTTGCCGCATCAGCCCGAGTGACGGCCAGTGCCGGGATGTCGTCCAGCGCGGTCTCAACGGGCAGGAGTGCGTCAGCGAAGCTACCCTCGCCGGACGCGGCTCTATTGCATAAAGCCTCCAACTGTTCCAGCGGAATCATGTCGTTCTCGGTAAATGGGCCCACCAGGGTCCGCCGGAGCGCGCTGATATGGCCGTAACAGCCGAGCAGGCGGCCCATGTCGCGGGCGAGCGCCCGGACATAGGTTCCCTTGCCGCATTCGGCCTCAAAGACCGAATGGGAGGTATCGGGTTGTTCCACGAGGGTCAGTTCGTGGATTTCGACCGGCCGCGGGGCCAGCTCAACCACCTCGCCGTCGCGCGCCAGATCATAGGCTCGCTCGCCCTGGATCTTGATCGCGGAATAGCGCGGCGGGGTTTGCTCGATCAGGCCGGTGAAGCGCGGCAGGAGGGCACGGATCGCCTCCTCGCTCGGGCGCTGTTCACTGGTCTGCACCGCGCGGCCCTCGGTGTCGTCGGTATCGCGCTCCTCGCCCCAGGTCACCGTGAAGCGGTAGCGCTTGCGGCCATCCATCACGAACGGAACGGTCTTGGTGGCTTCGCCGAGCGCGATCGGCAGCCCGCCCGAAGCCAGCGGATCGAGCGTGCCGGCGTGGCCCGCACGCTTGGCCTGGAACAGCCGCTTCGCCACGGCGACGGCCTGTGTCGACGTCATGCCGATCGGCTTGTCGAGCACGACCCAGCCATGGATGTCACGACGGTCGCGGCGTGGCTGGCCGTTATTCTGGCGCTGCTTGTTGCGCGGATCGTTGTTGTCGCGCGGCGCACGCTCGCTCGCGAAATTATTTTTTTTGACGTCGTCTGCCGCGGCGATTGTCACATCAATCGCGCCGGTTTCGGGGGGCATGGTCATCAGGTCTCATCCGAATCCGAATTAAGGTCTCTCTGCACCTCGGGTGTTCTCAGTAATTTCTCGATCCGTTCCGCCTCGTCGAATCGTTCGTCGACGCGGAAACGAATGTCGGGTGCAAATTTCAGGTTAACGCGCCGCGCGAGTTCGCCGCGCAGGAACTTCTTGTTGCGCTCCAGCGCTGCGACCACGGTCTCCGTGTCGCGTCCGCCGAGCGGCATCACGTAAATGGTCGCGAGTTTCAGGTCCGGCGACATCCGCACCTCGGGCACCGTAATGATGTGGCCTTCGAGGTCGGGATCGTGCGCACTACCCTGTGCAAGAATCTCGGCGACAGCGTGGCGCACGGTCTCGGCGACGCGCAGCTGTCGCTGCGATCCGCCGCCGGGTGCGGCGCTGCCTTTCTGATGATGGCGAGGCATTTTCAAAGATCCAATGGTCACCACCCGCGCGGATTGCGCGGGCGGCTCGAGGCCAATCCTGATGAGTTCGACGACTCTCTCTTCAGTTCAAAGAGATATCGAGTTCAAAAAGGGAAGGAGGTGCCCCGCGCTTGCTGCGGACCACCGGCTTCCTTTGCATTCCAACGCTCGTAAGATTCGGACTTACAGCGAGCGCTGGATCGTCTCCACGCGATAACATTCGATGACGTCGCCGGGGCGCATGTCGCCGTAGTTTTCGAAGGCCATGCCGCATTCCTGGCCGGCCTGCACTTCCTTCACCTCGTCTTTGAAGCGCTTCAGGGTCGACAATTTGCCTTCGTGAACGACGACGTTGTCGCGGATCAGGCGCACATTGGCGCCGCGTTCCACGGTGCCGTCGGTGACGCGGCAACCCGCGACCTTGCCGACCTTGGAGATGTTGAACACCTCCAGGATCTGCGCATTGCCGAGCATGGTCTCGCGTAGCGTTGGGGCCAAGAGACCGCTCATCGCCTTCTTCACGTCATCGACGAGGTCGTAGATGATGTTGTAGTAGCGAATCTCGATGCCGTTGCGCTTGGCGAGCGCCGCGGCTTCCTTGTTGGCTCGCACCGAGAAGCCGATGATCGCGGCATTGAAGCCTTCGGCCAAGGTGACATCCGACTCGCTGATACCGCCGACGCCGGCATGCAGGATGCGGGCGGCGACCTCGTCGGTGCCGAGCTTTTCCAGCGAGCCGAGAATGGCTTCCAGCGAGCCCTGCACGTCGGCCTTGATGACCAGCGGGAATTCCTTGCGGCCCGCGGTCTTCAGCTGCGACATCATCTGCTCGAGCGAACCGCGCATGCCGGAGACGGAGGCGGCGGCGTTCTCGCGCTTCTGGTGGGCACGATAGCCGGTAACCTGGCGGGCACGGGCTTCGTTCTCGACCACGGCGAGACGGTCGCCGGCTTCCGGCGGACCGTTGAAGCCGAGCACCTCGACCGGCACCGACGGGCCTGCTTCCTGCAGGCTCTCGCCCTGATCCGAGATCAGCGCGCGGACGCGGCCCATCTCGGCGCCGGCGACGATGATGTCGCCGACCTTGAGCGTGCCGCGTTGGACCAGCACGGTGGCCACCGGACCCCGACCGCGATCGAGCTTGGCCTCGATCACGGTGCCTTCAGCCGGACGATCCGAATTGGTCTTGAGGTCCAGAATATCGGCCTGCAGCGCGATCATCTCGAGCAAGCGGTCGAGATTGGTCTTGTTCTTGGCGGAGACCTCGACGTCGACGACCTCGCCGCCGAGCGATTCCACCTGCACCTCGTACTGCAGCAGCTCGGTGCGGACACGCTCGGGCTTGGCGTCCGGCTTGTCGATCTTGTTGATCGCGACGATCATCGGCACCTTCGCCGCCTTGGCGTGGTTGATGGCCTCGATGGTCTGCGGCATCACGCCGTCATCGGCAGCGACCACCAGCACCACGATGTCGGTGACCTTGGCGCCGCGGGCCCGCATCGCAGTGAACGCGGCGTGGCCGGGCGTGTCGATGAAGGTGATCTTCTTGCCGGAGTCCGGCGCAGTCACCTGATAGGCGCCGATATGCTGGGTGATGCCGCCGGCTTCGCCCGACACCACGTTGGCGTGGCGCAGCGCGTCGAGCAGCGAGGTCTTGCCATGATCGACATGGCCCATCACGGTCACGACCGGCGAACGCGGCTCGGTATCGCTGGAATCGTCGACGACATCGAACAGGCCTTCCTCGACGTCGGAGGCGGCCACGCGCTTGACGGTGTGGCCGAGTTCCTCGGCGATCAGCTGAGCGGTATCGGCATCGATCACGTCGGTGATCTTGTGCATCGCGCCCTGCTTCATCAGCATGCGGATCACCTCGACCGCACGCTCGGACATGCGGTTGGCCAGCTCCTGGATGGTGATCGCCTCCGGAATGATCACCTCGCGGATCAGCTTCTCTTTCGACTCGTTCGCGGCATGACCCTTGAGGCGCTGGGTGCGGCGGCGGAACGAGGCGATCGAGCGCTCGCGCACGTCGTCGGCCGTCAGCGCGGTGACCACCGTCAGGCGGCCACGCTGCTTCGCCGGTGCCGGCTTGGCGGTCGTCTTCGGGGCCATGACGGGGCGTGCGACGCCGCCGGGACCACGGCGGATCTGGCGCGGACCGTCATCCTCGTCCGGTCCGGCGGCGACGCCGGGCGCACGGCCGAGC
>NZ_JBARGP010000351.1:0-3735 GCF_049798375.1 Bradyrhizobium sp. | reverse complement strand
GCAAGGACGTCACCGAATGCACCGGCGGCGCGCGGGCCATCACCGACGAGGATCTCAACGATCGCTATCACACGGTCTGCGATCCCCGGCTGAATGCCGAGCAGTCGATCGACATGGCTTTCCTGATCGCCGAGCTGCTGAAGCAGCGGCGCGGCGGCAAGGATGCGCCGATGCCGGCCGTCGCGGGATTGTAAGGGTGCTGCGACTCTGGCGCGCCACCATCAATTCGCGCAACGGGTTGGCTTTCGCAGTCCACTCCGAGCAGGCGGTGCGCGAAGAGCTGGTTGCGCTGCTCCTGGCGCTGCCGCTCGCCTGGTTGGTCGGCACCACCGCGATGCGCACGGTCGAGCTGGTCTGCGCGGTGGCGCTGGTGCTGGTGGTCGAATTGCTCAACACCGCGATCGAGAAGCTCGCCGACCGCCTGACCACCGAGCACGATCTGCAGATCGGCCGGGTCAAGGATCTCGGCTCGGCCGCGGTCGGGGTGGCGCTTTTGATGTCGGGCGCTTTCTGGCTGTTTGCGCTCGCCGAGCGCGTCGGCCTGCTCTGAGTTGATCGATGGGCACATCCGCCGATAGTTTCAGGATCACGCTGGCGCAGCTCAATCCTGCGGTCGGCGATATCGCGGGCAACGCTGCGAAGGTGCGTGCGGCACGGGCGCAAGCTGCGCGCGACGGCGCGGACCTGGTGCTGCTGCCGGAGCTGTTTCTCTGCGGCTATCCGCCGGAGGATCTGGTGCGCAGGCCCGCCTTCGTGGCGGCCTGCCGCGCGGCGGTGGAAGCGCTGGCGCGCGAGACCGCCGATGGTGGCCCGGCGGTGTTGATCGGCACGCCCTGGCTCGAGGATGGCAAGCTCTACAATGCCTGTGCGCTGCTCGATGGCGGTCGTATCGCAGGCCTGCGCTTCAAGGCCAATTTGCCGAACTACGGCGTGTTCGACGAGAAGAGGCTGTTCGCGCGGGGTCCGGCCGCTGGTCCCATGAGCGTGCGCGGGGTGCGCATCGGCGTGCCGATCTGCGAGGACATCTGGCTCGAGGAATCCGAGGACTACGAGAACGTGGTCGAGACCCTGGCCGAGACCGGCGCGGAGATCATCCTGGTGCCGAACGCGTCGCCTTACGCGCGCGACAAGAATGACCTGAGGCTGTCGGTTGCCGTGGCGCGCGTCACCGAAAGCGGGCTGCCGCTGGTCTATCTCAACCAGATCTGCGGCCAGGACGAGCTGGTGTTCGACGGGGCATCCTTCGTGCTCAATGCCGACCTCTCGGTCGCCGCGCAACTACCGGCCTTCGTCGAGCAGGTCACGACGCTGAGTTTCGCGCGCGGCGACGATGGCTGGCACTGCAGGGGGCCGGTCACGCCGCTGCCGGAGGGCGACCAGGCCGACTACGCGGCCTGCGTGCTGGGCCTGCGCGATTACGTTCGCAAGAACGGCTTTGCCAGTGTGCTGCTCGGCATTTCCGGCGGCATCGATTCCGCGCTGTGTGCGGCGATCGCGGTCGACGCGTTGGGGGCCGACAAGGTCCGCGGCGTGATGCTGCCATATCGCTACACCGCGCAGGTGTCGCTGGATGACGCCGCGGCGCTGGCGCGACATCTGGGCATCAATTACGAGGTGCTGCCGATCGCGGACGCCGTCGAAGGTTTCGAGAACGTGCTGGCAAAACCCTTCGTCGGCCTGCCGCTCGATATCACCGAGGAGAATCTGCAGGCGCGTGCCCGCGGCACGGTACTGATGGCGCTGTCCAACAAGACGGGCGCGATGGTCGTCACCACCGGCAACAAGTCGGAAATGTCGGTCGGTTACGCCACGCTCTATGGCGACATGAACGGCGGCTTCAACCCGATCAAGGATATCTACAAGACCGAGGTGTTCCGTCTTGCGGCGTTGCGCAACGCCTGGAAGCCGGAGGATGCGCGGGGGCCGTCAGGCGGGGTCATCCCACCTGGGATCATCGCGCGGCCGCCGAGCGCGGAGTTGCGCGCCGATCAGACCGATCAGGATTCGCTGCCGCCTTATGAGGTGCTGGATGACATCCTGCAGCGGCTGGTCGAAAAGGAAGAGACGCTGGCCGAGATCGTCGCGGCCGGTTTGGATTCTGACACCGTGGCACGGATCGATCAGCTGCTGACGAGGGCCGAATACAAGCGGCGGCAGGCACCGCCCGGTGTGAAGGTGACCAGCCGCAATTTCGGCCGCGACCGCCGCTATCCCATCACCAATGGTTTTCGCGACGCGGCCTCGCCATTGCCGGCGCCGGACGACGGCCTGGTATCGCGCGCCGGTCGTGCCTCGATCGACGCGTTCGAAGGGTAGGACGGGTTGTATCGGACACGAATCGAAGGAGTCGCTGGGATCTCGAACCACCTCTCCCCATCGGGGAGAGGTGAACCCGGCGCGGGCTTCGGTTAGTGCGTCGGCGGGATGAAAGTCGGGCCGACAGAGCGGATCTGCTTGCTGTCGGTGGCAGGGCCGGTGCTGGTCGTCGGATCGGGGGTGGTCGGGACGGAGGCTTCCGGCGTCGCCACGGCGCCCCTCTTCGCGGCCTTGCCGGTCTGGCGCTGCTGCATCCGCTTGGCGTTTTCCTCGGTGACAATGATGTCGCCCTGCTGCGCCGCCTCCGCCTTGTCATCGATCGACTTCAGCGCATCGGCCCAGGTCTGGCCCGGTGCCCTGCAGGAGCAGGTCGGGCTGAACTCGGTGCGATAGTGGAAGGCGTTCGGCAGCGCCGAGTAGGGCTGGCCGTTGACCGACACCGCCTGGTTCATGTCCTCGCCGGGATTGCGGTAGGTGTAGAGGTTGGCCTCGGTCGCCGGGCACTGCGCATGGCAGGCGCGCTCGTCATCGGCGAAGCGTCCGGGCACGGTGGCAAACGAGATCGGGAAATAGGCGCCGTCGCAGGTGCGCACGCAGACGGTGCGATAGGTGCCCGACGGCGGCGCGAGATCGGCGCTCGGCGGCGGCAGCGAGGCCGCCGGATTGGTGTTGTTGGCGTCGCCCCCGCCGAACAAATTGGTGAGGAAGTTGCCCGGGCCGCCGCCGCCACCGCGCGGGGCGTTGGCGTATTGCTGATATTGCGGGCCGCACTGGTTCTGGCCGAGCGAGATCAGCACCGAACGCCGCTGATTGTCGCGTTCCGAACCGCCCCCAGGTCCGCCGCGCAGCCGCTCCAGGCTGTTGTTGATCTGGTCCATGTTGGCGCGCATCTGCTGGATCTGGGTGTTGACCGGACCGCATTCAGCCGAGCGGCCGGAGAACATCGAGAAGAAGCCGTTGTTGTCGCAGCCCATGCGCTTGCCCTGCAGCGTGACGCGTTCGAGCTCGCTTTGCTGCTTGGCGGCTGCCTCCTGATAGCGGCGGATCTGGTCGTCGCGCGCCGGATCGCTGCTGCCGCCGCGGTCGATGGCCACGAGCTGCGCCTCCAGCCGCGGGCAGATCGGGTTGACCGCCGGCTGGCCGGCATTCGGCTGCGGATAGCTCTCAGACTGGGCGAAGGCGTTCGGCCCGGACAGGGCCAGTCCAAGCAGCGCGGTACACGCCAAAAGACGGCGAGACAGACGTGGAGACAGTGAAGCGATCAAGATGCGGTATTCCGGTGAAAGGGTGCCGCGGAGCTAGCACAGCATTCGGAAAAATCGCGGCAATTGCCGCATCCCTTAGCGGCTTCTCGCGGCAGCGTCACGTCGTTTCCACGGCACCTATGTGGCGGGAACCCAACTAGCGCTGGCAGGTGAT
>NZ_JBARGP010000350.1:0-11536 GCF_049798375.1 Bradyrhizobium sp. | reverse complement strand
CGCCGGCGGTGCTCGCGAAGTTCAGATTCTTGTTGTCGAGGAAGATGTGGTCGTACTCGACGCCGAGCGACAGATTCTGCGACAGCCCGTATTCGACACCGGCGCCGACGGTGGCACCCCAGCGCGTCGAGTTGGCGGAATTGATCGGCGCGCCTGTTGCGCTCGTGAACGTGTTGTACTTGTCGTCGACGACGGCAGCACCGCCCTTCACATAACCGAGCACATTGTTGAAGGCGTAGCCGACCTGACCGGTGAACAGGCCGAACGCATCCAGACGCGAACGATCGGTGACGGCCGGATCGATCAGGTTCCGGTTGCTGCCGCTGAAATTGGCCCAATCGCCCTGAGCTTCGACGCCTACGACGAAGTTCGACATCTGCATGCGATAGCCGACCTGACCGCCGACGGCCGCGCCGCTGGCGCTATTGCAGCCTTCGCCACCACCAGCGGCGAGCCCCCAGCAATTGCGGCTCGAGCCGCCGCCGGCGTTGGCACCGAGATAGAAGCCGCTCCAATCATACACCGTGGCCATCACCGCAGGCGGCGCCTTGGTGTAGGGAGCCGGAGGCGCTCGCCTGGCGAGATCGGCTCCGAATGCAGGAGCCGCTGCGGCAACGGCACCGGCTCCGATCGTTGCAAGGAGAAGCTTCTTCATCGTCAAACTCCGTGTCTTGCTTTCCAATGTTCCGAGCCCTGAGTTGTTGTCTAGAAAGTATCCGGCGGCTTCAGACGCCGATGCGTCAGCAGGCTCTCGCGGCTTGCGAAAACGACAGCCAACGCAATTAATTTTGCTTTCGGGCTTTTGTAGGATTCGCGAGCAGCCTGCGACATCACGCTCCGCTCCGCCGCGACCAAGTTCCACTCATTTGCGTGGAAGAATCATGGCCCTGCTGCGGCCAGTCATTTGCGGCATGCAGGCAACACCAACTACACGTCAACAATCCTGGCCGTTGCCGATGCGCAACAATTAGTTCCGTGTTGTTCTTACCTGTGACGTAAGTACGGCAAGTCTCTCCGCGCATTCCTGCGCCGCGAGATGCCATCAGACTGTCGTGTAGATCGTCAGCTTCAGCGCCGAATCATCATTGGCCTGAAAGCTCGCATATTGCAGATGCAGCGCGCCTTTCTTCGGATGCTGCAGCAGCTTCCTGCCGTCGGATGCACCACGGACGTCATGGGCTTCCCACCACGTTGCGAATTCACGGCAACCATTGCGCAGCCGCGCCAGCAGATCGACGAAAGCAGGATCGCCGGCCCACAGATCATGCGCGGCGCGAAATTGCATCACCATCCGCCTCGCTTCGTCTTTCCACGTCTTGCCGAACAGCGCGCGGGCCTGCGGGTTGGTCAGCACCAGGATCAGCGTGTTGCGCTCGTCCTCAGCCAATTGAGCGAAGCCGAATATCTCCTCGGCGCTCGCATTCCACGCCAACACGTCCCAGCGGCGGCCGGTGATGTAGGCCGGCTGGTTGAGGCTCTCAACCACCCGGCGCAGATGCGCCGGCACGGTCTCGCGCGCGAATGGTCGGCGGTCGGCGTCGCGTGCGAGCGCGCGTAGATGCGCATGCTCGGTCTTGTTGAGGCGCAAGGCGCGCGCCAGCGCATCGACCGTCGTCACGGATGGATTGACGGTGCGGCCCTGCTCCAGGCGGATGTACCAGTCGACGCCGATGCCGGCGAGCTCGGCGACCTCCTCGCGGCGCAGCCCTGCAGTCCGCCGGCGTCTCCCGCTCGGCAGGCCGACGGCTCGCGGCGTCAGCTTCTCGCGGCGCGAGCGCAGGAAATTGCCGAATTCGGCGCGACGCGGATCGCTCATGTCAGTCTTTCCTGAATGGCGCTCATGTCAGACTCTTCTGCAGCCGGTTTAGCGAAGGTGGGCCTGGCCAATCCCAGGATAATACCAGGCCTTTTACGCCGCAACCTAGCCTGTCAGCCTCGTGCCATCCAGCCCTGAGATGGAGGACATGATGAAAGCCGCTGTACTGAAAGCATTCGGATCGCCGCTTACGATCGAAACCGTTCCCGATCCTGTGCCCGGAACCGGCGAAGTCATCGTCGACATCGCAGCCGCCGGCGTGCTCTCCTACACCAACGAAGTCTTCAGCGGCGCGCGCAAATACCTGCTGGAGCTGCCGGTGATCCCGGGGCCCGGCGGCATCGGCCGTGTCAGCACCGTCGGTCCCGACGCGACCAAGCTTGCCATCGGCGATTGGGTGTTCTGCGATCCGACCGTGCGGGCGCGCGACGACGTTCTCGCGCCCGACATCACCTTGCAGGGCTGGAGCGCGCGCGGCCCCGGCGGGCTCAAGCTGCAACAGCATTTCCGACACGGCTCGTTCGCGCAAAAAATGATGGTGCCGACCGAGAACGTCAAGCCGATCGGCGCCATCGCGGCGTCCGAGGCCGCGCAATGGTGCGCGCTCACCACCCTGCTGGTGCCTTATGGCGGCTTCCTCGCTGCCAACCTGCAGCCAGGCGAGACCGTGCTGGTCAGCGGCGCCACCGGCAAGTTCGGCAGCTGCGCGGTGGCAGTTGCGCTGGCGATGGGTGCCGCGCATGTCATCGCGCCCGGCCGCAACCAGGCCGTGCTCGCCGATCTCGTCAGGCGCTTCGGCGATCGCGTGCGCACCGTCACGCTCACCGGAAATGAGGATGATGATCGCGAGCGCATGAAAGCGGCCTCACCAGTGCCGATCGATTGCGTGATCGACATCATGCCGCCTTCGGTCTCGACCAGCGTAGTGCGGGCCGCCCTGATGACGGTGCGCGGTTGCGGCCGCGTGGTGCTGATGGGCGGCGTCGGCATGCTCGGCGGCGCCGGCCTCGAGCTTCCCTATCCCTGGATCATGCGCAACTGCATCACCATTCACGGCGTCTGGATGTGCCCACCGGATGCCACGGTGAAACTGGTGCAGTTGATCCGCGCGGGATTGCTGCGGCTGGATCAGTTCGCGACCACGCGCTTTAGTCTCGATCAAGCCAACGAGGCGGTAGTGCATGCCGCCGAACATGCCGGGCCATTCCAGATGACCGTGATCCAGCCATAGAGCGTTTTCAACCGGAGCGGTTCGCGTCAAGTAAACGCACCAGAACGGAAACCTCTCAGTCGAGCTCGACGATCTTGCCACCCACCAGCGAGACGCGACGGTCCATGCGGCCGGCGAGCTCCATGTTGTGGGTCGCGATCAGCATCGCGACATGGGTCGCCTTGATCAGCTGCATCAGCGCGTTGAAGACGTGATCGGCGGTCGAGGGGTCGAGATTGCCGGTCGGCTCGTCGGCAAGCAGCACGCGCGGCGCATTGGCGACCGCGCGTGCGATCGCCACGCGCTGCTGCTCGCCGCCGGAGAGCTCAGCTGGACGGTGCTTGATGCGATCGCCAAGGCCGAGATAAGCGAGGATTTCGGTGGCGCGCTTGACGGTCTCCGATCGCTTCAGGCCGCGGATCATCTGCGGCAGCATCACGTTCTCGAGCGCCGAGAATTCCGACAGCAGCCGGTGCGACTGGTAGACGAAGCCGATATCGGTGCGGCGGATCTGGGTACGCTCGATATCCGACATTTGGGAGGTCGGCACGCCCGAGACATAGACCTCGCCCTCGTCGGGCGTCTCGAGCAGACCCGCGATGTGCAGCAGGGTCGACTTGCCCGAGCCCGACGGTGCGATCAGCGCAACCGACTGTCCTGCCCACAGCGCGAGCTTGGCGCCGTCCAGGATGACCAGCGGCACCTCACCCTGCATGTATTGGCGCTTGATGTCGTGGAGATAGATGACCGGTGAATCCTGCGCCCCCTGCTCTTCCATGCCAGCCTCACTCGTAGCGGAGCGCTTCGACCGGATCGAGCCGGGCGGCGCGCCATGACGGATAAAGCGTGGCGAGGAAGGACAGCGTCAGGGCCATGATCACAACCGCGGCCGTCTCGCCAAAATCGACGTCGGCCGGCAGCTTCGACAGGAAGTACAGGGTGGGATTGAACAAATCGGTGTTGGTCAGCCAGGACAGGAATTGCCGGATCGCTTCGATGTTCATGCAGATGATAAGGCCGACGACGAAACCGGTCAGCGTGCCGACCATGCCGATCGAGGCGCCGGTGATCAGGAAGATCCGCATGATCGCGCCCTGCGAGGCGCCCATCGTGCGCAGCACGGCGATATCCTGCCCCTTGTCCTTCACCAGCATGATCAGGCCGGAGATGATGTTGAGCGCCGCCACCAGCACGATCAAGGTCAGGATCAGGAACATCACGTTGCGCTCGACCTGCAACGCGTTGAAGAAGGTCGAATTGCGCTGCCGCCAGTCCACCACGAAGATCGGACGTCCCGCCGCTTCCGTCACCGATTTGCGGAATTGCTCGATCTGGTCGGGGTTAGTGGTGAAGACTTCGATCGCGGTGACATCGTTGTTGCGGTTGAAATAGGCCTGCGCCTCCGCCAACGGCATGAACACGAAACTGGAATCATATTCCGACATGCCGATCTCGAACACGGCCGAGATCCGGTAGGGCTTGATCCGTGGCATCGTGCCCATCGGCGTCACCGCGCCTTTCGGCGACACCAGCGTGATCATGTCCCCGGCATGGAGCGACAGCAAGTCAGCGAGCCGCTTGCCGATCGCCACCCCCTGTCCCTCGTCGAAGCCTTCCAGCGAGCCCTGCTTGATGTTCTTGGCGATCGACGTCAGGTTCTGCAGATCCTGCGAGCGGATGCCGCGGATGAACACGCCGGAGGCGTTGAACGGCGATGAGGCCAGTCCCTGCCCATCCACCACGGGTGCGGCGAGGCGAATGCCCTGCACCTGGCTGATGCGCTCGGCGACGTCCTTCCAGTCGGTGAGCGGCGATTCCAGCGGCTGGATCAGAAGGTGGCCGTTGAGCCCGAGGATCTTGTCGAGCAGCTCCTTGCGGAAGCCGTTCATGACAGCCATCACGATGATCAGCGTGGCGACGCCGAGCATGATGCCGAGGAATGAGAAGCCGGCGATGACGGAAATGAAGCCTTCGCGGCGGCGCGCGCGTAAGTAGCGCCCCGACAGCATCCATTCGAAGGGCGCGAAGGGCGCGGTGTGTACGGGTTCGTTCACGGTTTCAGCCATCGCTCGATCATCCCATGATTCGGGCCAATTGTGGCCGGATTGGCCGCCCGGGCGACGGCCGCCGGTGGATAATACCTGGCGCCCGATAGCGGCGTATGTCAGCCAGCCAGCCGCGCCACCAATTCGGCAGGCGACATCATCTCGCGTGCGCCGTCGCTGCGCGTCTTCACCTCGACCTTGCCTTCGGCAAGGCTCTTCGGTCCCACCATGATCTGCCAGGGAATGCCGATCAGGTCGGCGGTGGCGAACTTGCCCCCGGCGCGCTGCTCGGTGTCGTCGTAGAGCACGTCGACGCCCTTGGCCTGCAGCTCATGATAGAGCTTCTCGCACGCCGCGTCGGTGTCGCTGCCGCCCTGCTTGAGGTTCAGGATCACCGCACGGAACGGTGCCACCGCCTCCGGCCATTTGATGCCCGCATCGTCGTGACAGGCTTCGATGATCGCGCCGGCCAGGCGCGAGACGCCGACGCCGTAGGAGCCGCCATGGATCGGCACCTCGGCGCCGTCGGGACCGGCGACCAGCGCCTTCATCGCGTCGGAATATTTGGTGCCGAAATAGAAGATCTGTCCGACTTCGATGCCGCGGGTGTGGACCCGCCGCTCCGCCGGCACCTCGCTCTCGAAGCGCGCCACATCGTGCACGTCCTCGGTCGCCGCATAGAGCGAGGTCCATTGCTTGATGATCGGCGTCAGGTCGCCTTCATAGTTCACGTCGTCGGGCGGGATCGGCAGGTCGAGCACGTTGCGATCGCAATAGACGCCGGACTCGCCGGTCTCGGCCAGCACGATGAACTCATGGCTGAGATCGCCCCCAATCGGCCCGGTCTCGGCACGCATCGGAATGCCCTTCAGCCCCATGCGCGCGAAGGTGCGTAAATAGGCGACGAACATCTTGTTGTAGGCCCGCCGGGCGGCGGCCTCGTCGAGATCGAACGAATAGGCATCCTTCATCAGGAATTCGCGGCCGCGCATCACGCCGAAGCGCGGACGCTGCTCATCGCGGAACTTCCACTGGATGTGATAGAGATTGAGCGGCAGGCTGCGGTAGGACTTCACATAGGCGCGGAAGATCTCGGTGATCATTTCCTCGTTAGTCGGCCCGTACAGCAGCTCGCGCTTGTGGCGGTCGCTGATCCGCAGCATCTCCGGACCGTAGGCGTCATAACGGCCGCTCTCGCGCCAGAGATCGGCAAGCTGCAGGGTCGGCATCAACAGCTCCAGCGCACCGGCGCGGTCCTGCTCCTCGCGCACGATCTGCTCGATCTTCTTCAACACCCGGAAGCCCAGCGGCAGCCAGGCATAGATGCCGGCCGCCTCCTGCCGCAGCATGCCGGCGCGCAGCATCAGCCGGTGCGAGACGATCTCGGCTTCCTTCGGGTTCTCTTTCAGGATCGGCAGGAAAAACCGCGTCAATCGCATGGGATGAGGCCTTGAGATTCGCTTTTCGCAGCGCAGTCAAAGCGGATCAGGCGGCAAAACACAAGGCTATCGTTGAGAAAAACCGGCTAAGCTTTCGATTCTTCAATCGTTTTGCCGGTTCCGTTGCGCCCGTGGATGAACCGATTTCACCGTGGTTTCACGGCGCGCCGATGTCGACATCGTCCTCCAAACTGATCTGATCGAAATCGCCAACCAGCGCATCGATCCGCATGTGCCATCGTCCGGGCAGCGGCAGCGGCGCCTTGCGGACGTGCCAGTAGCCGTCGGGCCCGCGCGTCGCCTGATGCTCCATGTCGGCGATGCCGCGCCCGGGCAGGCTCAAGGTGAGCTTCGCCTCCTTGGCGTCGAGCAACGTGCCGTCGTCGTGCATCAACTGCAGCACGAAATCGTCCTGGCCGGTCTTGCCTGGCGAGATCAGCACCTGGAGCATGGCCTTGTCGCTGTGGATGTGAACGCCAAGCGGCGTCTCGGGCAACAGGCTGCGCGGCGGCGGCGTGAAGCGCCAGAACGCGACCACGGCCAGGATCGCCAGCGCCGTGGCGCATTCCAGCAGGATGGATCGCCGCAGGGGTCTGGCCGCACCGGCATTGGCCAGCGCCGGCGTCAGCCGCATGCGGTTCAGGGCCGCGAGCGTCAGCAGGACGGCCACCAGCACGAGCTTGGCGAGCAGAACGAGGCCGTAACGGGTCTCGACCAGCGCGGCCGGCGTTTCGAGCTCCACGATCGCCAGCGCGAGTCCGGACAGCGCCAGCAACACGACCATCGGCACGGCGATGCCTGAGAACCGCTTCAAGGCCGGCAACGCGCCGCCCTTTGCCTGCCCGATCAGGATCGCAAGTGGCAGCAGCGCGCCGAGCCAATAGGCGATGGCGCTGCCATGAATGAAGATCGCCGCACGAGCCAGCAGCTCGGGCGAAGCCGTGGCGGCATGACCGCTCACGGTCAGCGACAGGCCGGGACCGGCGAGCGCGACCGCAGCAAGCGCGCGTGCGAGCAGATCATTGCGGATCTGCAGCGCCACGATAGAGACGATCATGCCGCTGCCCGCGATCAGCAGCGAGACGGCAAAGCCGGTGCTGCTTGCAACCTGCCACGGCGCGGTCGTGACCAGCGCCGATAGCGGCAAGCCGAGCAGATCGAGGCCCAACAGACCGAGCGATGCGACCGCGGCAGCAAGTCCGATGACGAGCGCAACCAGCACGCTGCTTTGCGCTGACATGACCTGCGCAATCCAGCGCAGGAAGAAGGCGCCGCCGATGCCTGCGAACAGGCCAATATAAAGCCCGACGCGCGCCAGCCAGATCAGGCCGTCGCGCCAGAGATCGCGCTCAACAGGCGCCACCGTCGCGCTGGGCACACCGATCGAGAACACCATCGATCCCGCCATCGGGTGGCCATCCCCGGAGATCACGCGATAGCTCACGACCTGGCTGCCCTGAGGCAGGCCGGCGGGCAGCGCGATATTGATGGTGTCGCCCGTGGCCTTGACCCTCGCATCGCCGCGCGTCCGCCCCTGCGCATCGATCACCGTCACCGCGCCAGGCGTCACCGCCTCGTTGAAACGCAGCACCACCATTGCCGGCTGCGCTGTCAGCACGCTGCCGTCGGCAGGCGTGACCGACAGCAGCACGGCATGCGCATCAGCACCGGGCGCGAAACTCGCAACCAACAACAAAGCCGCGAACAGGCCAAGGACGATACGTCTCACGATTTCGGCAGCAGCCTGATGCCAGGTGCCGGCCACTTGGTTGCGTGCGGATCGGAGCCTTCAGGCGGGATTTCGATCCAGCGGCTGACGCCCTGCTCGCATTCCTGCACCACCGGGAAATACAGCGTGGTGTTAGGCTTGAGCGCATCGGTCAGGACCAGATCGACCGCGAAGGTGTCGCGGGTCTTGGCCGGCACGCGGCCACCTTTCCAGTCGACCTCCTGCACGCCTTCCGAGACCTTGCCGCCTTGGTAGTCGTAGTCGGCGGCATATTTGCCCTTGGTGGTCGCGATAGTCCATCCCTCCTTCGGCTCCGGCTCGACCGCGATCACGCCTTGGGGAATCTTCACCCGCAGCTTGAGCGTATCGGTGTTCGAGCAGCCATGCGGCACGATGAAGACGGCCTTGATCCGGCTGCCGACCGCCGCCTCCTTGTTCTCCAGCAGCACATGGGCGGCGGCAGGCATCGCCGATAGCGCCATCGAGATCACCGCAGCCGTAAAACCATAGCAAACAAGTCTCATGAGATGCCATTCCTCAGAACGTGTATTTGGCCGCGAGCACGAAGGTGCGGCCCGGAAACGGGTGGAACAGGAAATATTGCTCGTTGAAGAGATTGTCGATGCCGAAATCGAACGCGAAATTCCTGGTCGCGTTATAATGGATCTTCATGTCGACGACGAAGTAGTTGTCGAACGCCCCGTAGACATGCGGAATGATGTCGGTGTTGTCGAGGGTCGAGTACTGTTTGCCGCTGTAGCGCGCCGCCACCGTATAGGCCCAGCTCTCGTTCGGCCGATAGCTCGTGCCGAAGGTTACCCGCCAGTCCGGCACGTTGGGCACGCGTTTGCCGACCACCTGATCCGGGATATTGGTCAGCGGATTGACACCCGCCCAATTCGTATCTGCGAGAATGCGCGACTCGACATAGGTGACGCTGCCGAACAACTGCAGGCCTTGAATCAGGACATTGTCCTTGTCGACCGCCAGCTCGACACCCTGCAACCTGATCGCATCGACGTTGGTCACCGATGTCTGCACCGATTGCGCGCCTGTGAACGCGTTGGTGACGGTGTTGCTCTGCGAGATCAACGCATCGTTGGTTCTTTCTCTGAACAGTGTCAGCCGGACGCGACCGTCGCTCCAGTGGCGCTCGATATTCAACTCGCCCGTAAAGTCCTGCTCCGGACGAAGCAATGGATTCGCCAGGAACACAACGCCTCCGGCGGTCACGTTTTGGTACAATTCGGAAACCGTCGGGAAGCGGTAGGCCTCGCCGAAATTCGCGGTGATATTCCAGTCCTTGTTCGGATCATAGGATAACGACGCCTTTGGCGAGAAGTTGGTCGCCGAAAGGCCCGGCTGGCTCTGCGAAGACACCTTCAGCACCGGGATCGGGTTGGTCGTCGTGCCAGTTCCAGCCCCGGCAGAGCTGTTGACGTTGAAGCCGTCGCGCGCCTGCCAGCTCTCCAGCCGCCCACCGAGCGTCAGCTTGAGATTGGGCTCGATCTTCCAGGCATCCTGCAGCCACAATGCGCCCGTCCGAGTCTCGCCCTCACCGTTCGAGAAGAGCTGACCGGTCCCGGTCGATGTCGTCTGATACCAGACCGACGACAGATAGCCGGGATTTTCCAGCCGGTATCGATCGCCGTGAATGCCGAAACTTATCTCCTGCGGTCCGTCATAGCCGAACGGACGCCAGATGCCCTTGGCATCGGCGTTCTGCCAGTTGGTGCCGTCCATCCGCGAGATCTTGCCGTCCTGCGAATAGCCGACACCCGCCGGCGTCACCGTGTACGGATTGAGCTGGATGTCCTGCAGGTAATTGTAGCTCGATGCCGACATGTCGAAGTCGAATATGCCCTTAGTATCGCTCTTCAGCGAGACCGCGTTGCTCATATGGGTCTGGTCCCAGATGTATTTGCCGGTGGCAAAAGAGCTGACGTTGCCGAAGGTCGGCAGCCCTGTCGTCGCCGACCGCAGATAGGTCTGCGGATCCGACGTCTGATGGTTGTTCCAGATGCCGAACGCATATGTCGCCTGCAGCAGAGGCGTCACGTCATAGGCGAGTCGCAGATTGCCGGAGGTCTGCTGCGAATGCGCCAGGATCCCGGTGCCGACGACATTGGCCGGCAAACCCTGCTTGTTCAGAGCCGAGAAGTTACCGGTCGTCCCGGCCGGAATGGTGCTGTTGGTCGTGTATGTCAGCGGCTGCTGATAACTGTCGAGATAGTTGGCACTGACCAGCCACGACAGCTTGCCGTCGCGATTGCCGGCGGAGGCGCTCGTCTGGCTGGTGACATAGGTGTCCTTGGTGCCGTATTGATTCCACGGCATCACCGACACCGTCTCCTTGGCCACCGCGAACGGCTTGTCCGGCATTTTCGAATTGATCAGCAGCACGCCGCCGATCGAGTTGCCGGGATAGGCCGCCGAGAACGGACCATTGAGGAAGTCGATCCGCCCGATCGCTTCGGGTGAGATCAGATTCCATTTCGGCGCCGCGCTGGTGTTGTTGTTGCCGATCAGTGCCGAGACCAAGAGGTCGTCATAATAGATCAGCGTGCGCGCGCTGGAATTGACGCCCCAACTGCGCGTCGCCAGCACCGCCATGTTGTCGCCGTCGTTGCGTTTGCGCACGAACAAGCTAGGCATGTATTTGACCGCATCCTCGGGATCCTTGAGGTTGATGGTCTCGTCGATCTGTTTCGACGTGATGCTGTAGGACTCCTGCGGCAACTGGTAGCGCTGCTTGGCGGCCGGAGCCGCGTACGACGCCTTGAAGCCGCCATCGCCGGCCGTATCGGTGGTGATGATGACGCGTTGCGGTGGTGCGGCCGCCGCGGGCTTTGGCGCGTGCTGCCGGGCTGCGGCAACGGTCGGGCGACTGGGCCTGTGGGCGGGGCGCGTAGCGCGGGCCCGCGGTGCATCGACCGTGACGGCAGGCAGCTCGGTGCTGCCGGACTGAGCAAGCGCCATCGGCACCGGCAGAAGCACAGCCGCGATGGCGACCAGGCTCACACCGGCAAGGGCGTGACGACGAAACATATTCCAAAACCTTTCCTGACCCGGGCCAAAGGCCGGGCGTGTCAAGCAACGAAGGCGCGGGCTTGATGCCCGCGCCATTGGCAAGTGACGTCAGGAAAGCAGTGGTGGCGCTCGCGCCTGCGCGTTGGAGCCAGCATGCGCGCGCGCAAGGATCAATGCGGCGCCGAACCAGGCGATCGGGCTGGCTCGCAGTTGAGGAGTTACAAAGAGCGATATGGGGGGCGCGTCGAGCGTCCCGCTGGCATGCAG
>NZ_JBARGP010000349.1:0-5402 GCF_049798375.1 Bradyrhizobium sp. | reverse complement strand
TGCCAGGGGCGAGCAGTACTGCGAGGCAGGCGGGCAGACGCCCGCGCTTAGCGACGCCTCGGCCCACGCCGCGGTGCTGCGTCCACCGGGCGGCCCTCGATCTTGCTGCTCATCGAGTTGGCGCCGTCGCTGATATCGAGCAAGGTCTGGCGGCTATCGTCCATTACTTTGGCCGATTTGTGCCTGAAGCTGTCGGCAAGCTCGCGGATCGACTTCACCTTGTGAAGCAGCGCATCGGGGTCGCCGTTAGAGAAGCCGGGGAGCGCGCCGTCGATCCGGGTGACGAACTTGTCAAAACCCTTGAAGACATCTTCGGCCTGATCAAGCGCGGCGTCGATGGTCTCGTTCTTGCTCTTGAGCGTCTCGGACGCCGCTTCGATCGACTGCAGCGTCTCCTTCACCGCGGCTTCATTGCTGGTGATGAACTTGTCGGCCTTGTGCACCGACTCGATCATCGTCTCCTGATCCCTGAGATCGGCTGTCAGCACCGGGATGCCATCGGCATCGATCGGCACGGGCGGCGCCGCCGGCGCGCCGCCGACCAGCGAGACCGCGGCGATGCCGGTCAGTCCCTGGAACTCGATGCCCGCCGTCGTGTCCTTGCGAAGCGGCGCGGTATTGTCGAGCGTGACCAGGACGACGATCCGGCGCGGGCTGTCGAGGTTGACCGAGACGATCTGCCCGGCGTTGACGCCGTCGAAATTGACCGGACCGCCCTTGCGCAGACCCGCCGCCGAGCCGCCGTCGAACACGACGCGCAAGGAGCTGCGCTGCTGGGCGGTGCGTACCTTCTGCACCACCAGCAGGCCAACTATCGCCGCAGCGACCGCCGCGAGCGTCAAGGTTCCGATGACGAGGTTGGTTGCGCGCATTCACGGGCCTTAAACGGCGACGGCCGGGAGCCCGGCCGCCACATCATATCGCGATCATTTTAGCCGGAAACGCGCGCCGGCGAAAGCTCAGTGCCCGGCGCTCTCCTTGGCGCCTTGTCTTGCCGCCTCGTTGTTGAGCACGATCAGGGCATCCACCGCGATTCCCTTCTTGGGATTGATCAGGAACGGGTTGATATCGACCGAAGCAATCCGGTCGCCGGCATCGGCCATCAGGTTGGACAGCCCAACCAATGCCTTCACCACCGAGGCCTCGTGCAGTGCCGGCTTGCCGCGGTAGCCCTTGATCTTGACGCCGGCCTTGGTGCGGGCGATCAGCGCGCGCGCCTCGGTTTCGTCCAGCGGCGCGCCGGCCAGCGCGACATCCTTCATCAGCTCGATATCGACGCCGCCCGAGCCGAACAGCACCACCGGTCCCATTTCCGCATCGAGCGAGGCGCCGACCACGAGTTCCAGATCAGCCTTGACCTGCTGGGCAATCAGGATGCCCTCGAGCCTCGGCTTGCCCCTAAGCTTCTTCACCCGGGCGGCGATGTCGGTGAACGCCCGGCCCACTTCGGCAGGCGTCTTGAGGTCGAGCACCACGCCGCCGATGTCGGACTTGTGGAGGATGTCGGGGCTGACCACCTTGGCCACGACTGGAAAGCCGATCGATTTGGCAATCTTCACCGCCTCGATCGCGGATCGCGCGACCGCCTCCTTCGAGGTTGGGATGCCGTAGGCTTTCAGCAGTTTCTTCGAGGCGACCTCGTCGAGCGCCGCGCCGTCCGCCTGCTTCAGGATCTTGTCCAGGGTCGTCCGCGCGCTCGACTTGCTGGTCGAGACCACGTCCGGCAGCTGCTTCGGCAACGACGCATAGTCGATCAGCGACTTGATCGCATTGACGGCGCGATCGAGCCCCTGCAGCACGGTGATGTGCGGCAGCTGCTGACGCAGGTCCTTGGTGTAGTCGGTGAAGCCGATCGACATCGCACTGACATAGATCACGGGCTTGGATGCTTCGCCGGCCATGTCGTTGACGCGCCGCAAATTGCGCTCGCGCAGCTCGTGCGCCGTCTTCGGCATCTCGGCGTCGATGATGACGATGTCGGTGTCGGGATCGTCGATCATGATCTCGATCGCGCGCATGTAGACCGTGGGATCGACCACGGCGGCAAAGCCGGCGTCGAGCGGGTTGCCGACGATGGAGCCAGGTCCGAGCATGGCGCCGAGTTCGGTGCTGGCCGCCGGCGATGGTGGCGCGAAGTTCAGGCCCGCGGCGTAGAAGGCATCGATCAGCAGCCCACGCTTGCCGCCCGACAATGTCACTGCGGCCAGACGATTGCCCGCAGGCGACGCGGCGTGAACGAAACATTCGGTGGTCTCGATCAGCTGATCGAGACCCTGCACGCGGATCACGCCTTCGCGCGTGGCGATCGCGTCAAACGTCTCGATCGAGCCGGCAAGCGCGCCGGTATGCGCCATTGCGGCGGCGCGGCCGCCTTCCGAGGCGCCGAGCTTGAGCGCGATCACAGGCTTGCCTGCGGCCCGCGCGGCCTTGCAGGCGTCGCGGAATGCTTTGGTGTTACGCACGCCTTCCAGGTACACGACAATGACACGGATGCTCGGATCGGCGGCGAAGTAGCTCATGAAGTCGGGCGTTTCCAGTCCCGCCTCGTTTCCGGTCGTGACCATGTAGCCGACGCCGACACCGCGATCCTCCAAGGTCTGGCGGATCGCCATCACGATCGCACCGGACTGGCCGGCGATCGCGACTGGTCCCTGAAGCATGGTGACGATTCGGTCGTCGATATTGGTGAACAGCTTCTCGCCGGCGCTGAGATTGCCGAGGCAATTCGGGCCGGTCACCGCGAGCCCGGTCTCGCGCACGGCCTGTTGCAGTTCGGCGGCGAGCCGCTGGCTGTTCTCGTCCTGCAGCTCGGAAAAGCCCGAGGTGACGATGGTCGCGGAGCGTGCACCCGCGGCGGCGGCATCGCGGATCACCTGCACGGCGAAGCGTGCCGGCACCAGCACGAGCACGTGATCGGGCGGTTCGGGGAGGCTGGCGAAATCCTTGTAGCAGGGCACGCCCCAGATGGTCTCACGCTTGGAATTGACCGGAAACAGCCGGCCTTCGTAGCCGTATTTGACCAGATTGTTCCAGATCCGCTCGGCGTAGTTGCCGGGCTTGTCGGTGGCGCCGACCAGAACGATGTTGAGCGGGTGCAGCATCGCGTGGATGCTCCTGACCGTGTCGCTGGCGTCAGGCGGTGGGGACCATGATTGCGATGATGGCGACACTGGAGCGTCCATAAAGCGGCCTCGTATTTCCACGTTGCGGTCTTTTGCAAGACTCTTACGAGGCAAGCTTATGAACAGTCGTCCGCAGTGGCAACGTGCTTGATCGCGATTTACCGTGCCAATCCCGGCCGCGATGGTGCGGCAATGCCGGCCAGCAGTACCGCGAGGATGCCGGTCAGGAAGACGCCGTCAAAAGTTCCGGCACCGCCGATCGAGGCGACCGGCGCGCCGAGGCCGCTGATCCGGTCGAGATTCATCAGGTCTGCGCCCACCAGCGTGCCCATCGAGCCGCCGATATAGGCGAGCGGCGCGGCGTATTCACGCGACAGCAGGAAGGCGAGGATGGCGGTGACCACGACCGGCATGAACACCGGGACCGCAATGCCGACGCCGCGCACCGGGGTTGCCATCGCATGGATGATCAGCGCGATCACGATCACGGCGATCGCAGCACGGAGCCAGAGCTGATAGCGCACAACGAGATAGGTCGACATGATGGTCGGAATCACGGCGCCGCCGATATTCACCGCGAGCACGGTGCCGGGCCAGTGCTCGACCAACGGCACCACATATTGCATCCCGAAATAATCGATGATCTCGCCCGAGTGGATGTTCTGCCCCGGCAGCACCGTGAGCGGGATGTTGAAATAACTGCCGATCAGTGAGCCGAGCAGCAGCAGCATCGCCATGCCCGGGCCGACGCCGAGCTTCAGATAGGCATAACGCAGGATGCGGAGCTGGATCAGGATGACGAGAGCGACGAAGGCAAGCACCAGGATCGCGAACAATGCCGGGGTGATCGGCAGGTACTGAACTTGGGATTGCATGGTCGATCGCCTCGCGTTGCGTGGGCCCATCCCACGGAGCCGCTGAATGACAAATAGTCATCGCAAGGGCGGTTCCAAGCATGCATTTGGGCGCGGTCAGGCTCCGGCCCCGATCAGCGTGGCATGCAGGATGTAACGCTCCGGCCCCGGCGTCACCGCGTCGAATGGCCAGCAGGTCGAGAGCACCAGTTCGCGGCCCCCCGTGAGTGGATCGATGCCGGAGGCGTCGAACCGGACCACCCGCGCCGTATCCGCGCGATAGCGGAAAGTTTGACCGTCGCTGCTTGTGACGTCGATCTCGTCGCCAATTCTGACATCGCGCAGGAAGCGGAAATGCGTATCGCGATGCGCGGCATAGACGGCTGTGCCGCGCGCGCCGGGCTCCGCCGTCAGCTCGACATGGCCGGGCCCGAACGCGAGCGCCTGGCCGCTCGAGCCGGCCAACGCGATGGCGCTGGCATGGATGCGCGCCACGACGATCCGCGCCACTGGCGTGGTGTCGGCCCATGACCACGGCTTGACCGGATGGCCACTCGCGATGGTCGCGGCAAAGGCGCGCTCCAGCAGCACCTGGGCGACATAGGCCTTAGCATTGACGAAGGCGCCATGCCCAAACAGCACGGCGCCGATGATGGCGAGGAGGAGAGGAAGGATGCGGGGCATAATCCAACCGTGTTTCTCGATGTCGTCACCCGCGAAGGCGGGTGACCCAGTATTCCAGAGGCGCCTGTGATCAGCCGAAGTGCCGCGGCGTACTGAATGCCACGCCTGCGCGGGGCATGGCAGTGTTAGCCGACCATTGGACGCCGTCGGCCGACCGCAAGCGCGACTAAGCTGAGCACGAGTAGCCCCGCCCCCAGCATCATGCTGAGCTCCGCATCCGTCGCCGTCTTCGGCAGCACAATCGTATTAGGCCCGGGCATAACGACCGGCCGCTTCAGCGCTGTCAGCTGAACGCGATCATCATTGCCGGCGCGGCGCTCGGTCGGAGGCGTCGGCAAATGCGGGCGCTCGCCGAACACCTTTGCGAAATCCCAGCCGGCGGGCAGGTCGATCGGCAGCTCGCTGAGCGTGAGACGGGCGCCTTTGAGATGGCGTGGCGTCTTGTCGACCGCGACCAGGCTGGTCAGCCGCGTCACCAGATGATGCTCCAGCGCCAGCCTGAGGATCGCCTTGTCGGCGTCCTCTGGCGTGAGCTGCCGCATCGTGCGCGCCACCTCGGCATCCCCAATCTTGCGGCGCGCCCACAATTTCGAGAGGCCCTTGCCTTCGGCCGCACTGGCGAGCGGCAAGGTGACGGTCCAGGAGCGGTCGCCGACGCGGCCCTTGATCTGCAAGGAGCCGGTGAGCTTGTCGAGTTTGGCCGCCAGCACCAGCGGCTCGTCACGGTAGACATCGCGGAGGA
>NZ_JBARGP010000348.1:0-11337 GCF_049798375.1 Bradyrhizobium sp. | reverse complement strand
ACACGCTGCAGCGCGAGGCCGAGGCGTTGGCCTGCTATGACGATCTGCTGGCGCTGAAGCCGGATTATGTCGACGCGCATCTGAAGCGGGGCAGGCTGTTGTCGCGGCTCGGGCGCTTCGCGGACGCAGTCGCGAGCTACGACAACGCGATCCTGCACGATCCGCAGCAACTCGATGCCTTGATCAGCAAGGGCGAAGCGCTGCATCATCTTGGCCGGTTCGTCGATGCGATTGCTTGCTACGATCAGATCCTGGCGGCGAAGCCCACGCATGTGGCGGCGCTGATCGATCGGGGCTGCGCGTTCAAGGAGTTGGGGCGCGCCGATAATGCGATTGCCGAATTCAATGCCGCGCTGGCGCTTGCGCCTGACAACACCACGATCCTGATCAATCGCGGCGAGACCTTGCTCATCCTCAAGCGCAACAGCGAGGCGCTCGCGGATTTCGACCGGGCGATCGCGATCAATCCGGGCCTGGCGCTGGGCTGGCTCGGCCGCGCCAACGTGTTGATGATGAGCAAGCAGGTGAACGACGCGCTGGAGGCCTGCCAGCGCGCCGTCGCGATCGAGCCGAACTCCACCAAAGCGCTGACCCAGATCGGCCAATGTCACGCATTGCTCGGCAATGCAGAAGAGGCCGTTGCGTTCTTCGATCGCGCGCTCGCCATCAACCCGGCCGACGAGGTCGCGTTGACGAGCCGGATCTTCTCATTGGATTTCTGCGAGGGCGGCTATGCGCAGCACCAGGCGGCGCGGTCGGAATGGTGGCGCCGGATCGGGGCTGGCATTGCCGAGAGGCATCCGCCTGATCACGCCAACGATCCCGACCCGCACCGGCGTATCGTGCTGGGCTACGTGTCCGGCGATTTCAGGCAGCACTCCGCCGCCTATACGTTCCGGCCGGTGCTGCAGAACCATGACAAAGCGCGCTTCGAGGTGATCTGCTATTCCACCTCACCTGTCGATGACGAGGTGACGGCCTCGTTCCGGCAGGTTGCCGATCGGTGGCGTAACGTGCTGCAATGGTCCGACGATCAGCTCGCTGATGGCATCCGGGCCGACCAAGTCGATATCCTGATCGACCTCTCGGGACACACCAAAGGCAATCGGTTGCGCACCTTCGCGCGCAAGCCGGCGCCGATCCAGGTCACCGCGTGGGGCGATGCGACCGGCACTGGCCTGTCGACGATGGACTATCTGTTCTCCGATCCGGTCAGGGCGCCGCCGGAGGTGCGTCATCTGTTTGCGGAGCAGATCCACGATCTGCCATGCGCGTTGATTATCGAGCCGCCGGCGCCGGGCTTGCGTGCCTGCGAGCCGCCGGTGATCGCCAACGGCTATGTCACCTACGGCGTCTTCACCCGGGTGAGCCGATTGTCCAGCGCCGTCTTCGAGGTCTGGGCGCGCATTCTGCGCACGGATGTCACCGCCCGATTGCTGATCAAGGATTTTCTGCTCGGCGATGCCGTTATCCGGGCCCGGCTGCTGGAGAATTTTGCGGCGCACGGCATCGGATCTGACCGCATCGACCTGATCGGGCCGACCTCGCGCGAGGAGCATCTGGCGGCCTATCGGCTCATCGACATTTGCCTCGATCCGTTTCCGCATGGCGGCGGAGTCTCGACCTGGGAAACGCTGCATATGGGCGTGCCGGTCGTGACGAAACTGGGCAACAGCATCTCCAGCCGGCACGGCGGCGGATTTCTTGCGGCGATCGACATGAGCGACTGGACCGCTATCGATGATGATCACTACGTGGACATCGCGTTACGGTCGACGCTGGATCGGCTGAGGACGATCCGCCACCAGCTCCCCGATCTGATCGCCAGGCGCTGCAGCCCGGCCGTCTACACGCAGACTGTCGAGGCGGCCTATCGAACGATGTGGGAGACATACTGCCGCGGACGACAGGGGTGACCGGTCACGGCGCAACGCTACGGCGTGGCGTCGGCGGAGGGCTGGTCGGCCTGAATAGGTACGCTCGCACCATAATTCCATAATTCAGAATTCTTCATCTGTACGCCAGCGAGGGTTGTCACTTCCACGCGGCTGGACCACGCTGGCAGACCTGTCGGATTCATCGTATGACGGTGTGTGCGGGAGGAGGGCTGCCTTCCTATGGTGCAGGAGCAACAGCGGATCGGGCGCAGGCTGTCGGCGATCGTAGCCGCCGACGTGGCCGGCTATACCCGTCTGATGGGACTCGACGAGCCGGGAACGGTGCGGGCGTTACGCGAACATCGTGCCGTCGCCGATGCGCTGGTGACAGAGCATGGCGGCCGCATCGTCAAGGCCACCGGCGATGGCCTGCTGCTGGAGTTTCCGTCCGTCGTCGACGCGGTGGAATGCGCGGTTGCGTTCCAGGTGACGATGGCCGCGCGTAACGACGGTATCCCGCCCGACACCCGCATGCAGTTCAGGATCGGCATCAACCTCGGCGATATCATGATCGAGGGCGATGACATTCTTGGTGACGGGGTGAATATTGCTGTCCGGCTCGAGGGCATCGCAGAGCCTGGCGGCATCTGCGTCTCGGCGTCCGCCTACGACCAGGTTCGCGACAAGGTCGCGGTCCAATTCGCTGATGTCGGCGAGCAGAGCCTGAAGAATATCGCCCGTCCGGTCCGCGCCTATGCCGTGGTCCGGGACGGAATTGTGTCGTGGACCAAAGGCCATGGCGCGACGCGTGGCGCATCTCCGGCTCCGCCTCTGTCCATCGTGGTGCTGCCGTTTGCCAATATCGGCGGCGATCCCAAGCAGGATTACTTCGTCGACGGCATGACCGACAGCCTGACAACGGATCTGTCGCGCATCGCCGGCGCGCTCGTGATCGCCCGCGCCAGCGCTTTTTCCTACAAGGGCCAATCACCCGACGTGCGCAAGGTCGGGCGGGATTTGAACGTCAGCTACGTGCTCGAAGGCTCGGTGCAGCGCAGCGGCAAGCGGCTTCGGATGAATGTGCAATTGATCGAAGCCGCGACCGGCATTCATTTATGGGCCGAGCGGTTCGACAAGCCGGTCATCGATGTGTTCGACATGCAGGACGAGATTGTCGCCTCGCTGGCCAACACGTTGGATGCCGAACTGATGGCGGCGGAGGCGCAGCGCGCCGAGCGCTCGCCGAACCCCGACGTGATGGACCTGTGTTTCCAGGGCAAGGCCTGGATGAACCGAGGCATAAGCCCCGACGTCACGGCGCAGGCGCGCGGCTTTTTCGAGCGTGCCTTGGCGCTTGATCCCGGACATGTCGAGGCGCTGGTCGGCATGGCCATCATTGATGTGACGTTAGGACCCGGCTTCCTGGCCGACGATCGGGCCGCGCGCCTCGCCAGTGCCGAGCGGGCCGTCATCAAGGCGCTGTCGCTCGCGCCCACTCATGCCACCGCCCATGTGGTTCTGGGCGTCGTCAAGATCTTCACGAACCGCGGCGCGCAAGGCATTGCGCAATGCGAACGCGGATTGGCGCTGAATCGTAACATGGCGGATGCGCACGCCTGGATCGGCATCGGTAAATATTCCATCGGCCGTGCCGGAGAAACCGAGGCCCATATCCGCGAGGCGCTGCGGCTGTCTCCCCGCGATATCCACGCCTTCCGCTGGATGTGGATTCTCGGCCTCGCCAAATTCCAGCTCCATGCCGATGCGGAGGCGGCGGCGTGGATGAGCCGCAGCCTCGAGGCGAACCGCAATCAGCCGATCGGGCATTTCCTGCTGGGCGCGGTACTCGCGCAACTCGGCAGGCGTAGTGAGGCCTTGGCCGCCGTGCAGTCGGGACTTGTGTTCGACCCGGGTTTCACCATCCAGCGCTTCCTGGCGGGTGAAGCGAGCGACGACCCGATTTACCTCGCCGGCCGCGCCCGCCTCTGCGAGGGCCTGCGCATGGCAGGGGTGCCGGAGGGGTGAGCTCCGCGTAGCACCTTTGAAGAAGAGATCCTGCGCAAAGCTCGTGCCTACTCGTCGAAGCCGACGAACACCGCAGCTTCGTCGACAGACTTTCGTTCCGACACCACCGCATTGGCGGGGAACGTCTCGTCGGGCCAGCCCAGCGCGATGCTTTTCATGATGATCTGATCGTCGGCGATGCCGGCGTGCTCGCGCACCACGGGGGATTGCATGATGCCCTGGCTGTTGATCACGGCGCCGAGCCCGCGCGACCAGGCGGCATTGACCAGCGCGTTGGTCACGGCGCCGCAATCGAACGGCGTGTCGTCGCTGCCGTCCAGCACGCGGTCATAAGTGACGATCACGCAGACCGGCGCGTCGAACTGGCGGAAGCCGCGCAGCACCCAGTCCTGGCGCCTGTCCTTGTCGTCGCGCGCGATTCCCATCGCCGAGAACAACTGCTTGGCGACGCCGACCTGCCGGTCGCGATGCTGACCCGCAAAGGCCTGGCCGGTACGAAACTCGCGCGACTGCGGCACCCCCGCCACCATGCGCTCGGTATTCCCGGCGCGGATCCGATCCAGCGGCGCGCCGGTGATGACGGTGAAATTCCACGGCTGGGTGTTCATCGACGACGGCGCGCGCATCGCCAACGCGATGATTTCCTCGATCAGCGCCCGGGGGACGGGATCGGGCTTGTAACCCCTGATGCTTCGGCGACCGAGGACAACATCATCAAACTGCATGGTTCTGGAATTCCCCCGGCTGCTTCTGAATCGGAGTGGATAGTCGCGGCTTCTTGGCTTCCGCGCAAGGCCATGCACCGCGACGGAGGTCGCCCGACGACGCTGCGCCACGAAGCGAGCGGCCGATGGTTGATTGTGCATCTTGAAATTGATCGAGCCGGACCATTGGAGGCCCGGCTCGATGCGAGGACGTTCGATCGCTGCTACATCGACGCGTAGGCGTTCCTGAAGGCGATGGCGCCGGCGAGGGAGCGCGGACGTGTCCGCACCGCATGGCCGTCATTGCCGCTGCGCACGATCCATTGGCCGTTCTGCTGGCCGACGATGGTGCCGACGTGATGGCGCCATACCACGATCGCACCGACCCGAGGACCGCCGGCGTTCACGCCATAGTGAGCCCAGGATCGTGCGAGATTGTATTGCGGGCCGGGATCCTGGCCCACCTGACTGCGCATGTACCAGCCGCACCAGGCGGACGGCCGTCCCGCATGCGCATATCGATACCCGTGGTGCCGGTAATGAGCGTGATGATGGTGATGATGAGTTCGTGCTTCTGCACTGGATCCAAATAAGCAGAACAATGCTAGTCCAGCGACGAGCTTACGCATGTACCTATCCTTCGTTGCTGTTGAGGGAATGTTGCCGCGAAGCGCGACCAGATGATGAGCCGCTCGAAAAGACGTCAAGACGTCGGCAGCAGAACGTCGGAATTGATCCGACAGGCTTGAGTTAACGCCGGAATGATCCCGACAAGGTTTGGGTTTAAGAAGCCGCTGATGGCGTAAATATGGCAGCCGGACAAGCGTTTAAGTAGGTTAATATTAGCGTAGGTTAATTCTGCCGAGCGCTTTAACGGAACTTATTAGTTCCGTAATCTTGTAGTTCAACTAAGCGATGCCACGGCAACTTAACTCAACCTGCATCTGGACCGCTGGTCAAGACTAACAAAGATGCGCGTCGCGCTCGGCGATCAGCAACGAGCTATCGCGCCGGCCGGGTCGCGATCCAGATCACGTGACGCGCGCCGCCGCTGCTGCCGCGTCCAGTGGCGCGGATCTTGATTTCCTCAGCGACGAAGCCGGCCTTGCGCAAGCGCGGGGCGAAGTGGTCGTCCGGGTGTGACGACCATACCGCCAGCACGCCCGCGGGACTTAAAGCGCCGAACGCGGCCCGCAAGCCCTCCGCAACATAGAGCGCGTCGTTGGATTTCCGGGTCAGGCCCTGCGGGCCGTTGTCGACGTCGAGCAGGATCGCATCATAGTCAGCGCGCGCGGCGGCGATCATCGCACCCACGTCGGCCTCGCGGATGTCGACGCGGGGATCGGCGAGGCTCTCGCCTGATAATGCGGCCAGCGGCCCGCGGGCCCAGGCGACGACAGCCGGGACCAGCTCTGCGACGGTGACGCGCGCCTGCGGCCCGAGCACCTTCAGCGCGGCCCGCAAGGTGAAGCCCATGCCGAGGCCGCCGATCAAAAGCCGCGGCGCCGGTCGCGCCTTGATGCGCGCGCAGCTCAGCGTCGCCAGCGCCTCCTCGGACCCGTAGAGCCGGCTGTTCATCAATTCGTTCTGACCGAGCTTGATGGTGAAATCATTGCCGCGCTGCATGAGACGGAGTTGCTCGCCGCCGCCGGGCACGTCTGCGGTGTCAATCAGCTTCCAGGGAATCACGAGCGTCTCACGTCCATCCGATTGCAGTCTGCCTTCATGGACAGTGCTGATAGGCAATTGCGGGACGCAGCACAAGATGAGGAGCCCGTCGATGGCGGGCGCGCCGAAAGGGCTTTGGCGCGGCGACTGACGGCCGCCGCTCTTGAACTCCATGGGATGAGTGAGGCAGAGTTCGATCTGTTTCTTTAAGGGCCAATCGATTGAAAGCTGCAAAATCCGGGACGGCGTGGCGGCACGCCAATGCAGGCCGGCTGCTCAACAACGCGGTGCGGCGGTTCGAGGCCCGCGTGCTCGCATTGATGGGTGAGCGCGGACATAGTGAGACCCGCATGGCGCATATCAGCCTGACCCGCAATCTGGACGTGGAGGGGACACGGCTCACCGAGCTGGCGCGGCGCGCCTCGATGAGCAAGCAGGCGATGGGCGAGCTGGTCGATCAATGCGCCCAGCTGAAGCTGGTGGACCGCGTCGTCGATCCCAGCGACCGGCGCGGACGCATTGTCAGGTTCACGCCATCGGGGCTGAAATGGCTCGCTGCGTTCAGCAGCGCGGTCGATACGGCCGAAAAGGAGATGCGCGCCGAGCTCGGCAAAGCGACCATGGACGCGCTGTTGCGCGGCCTTTCGATCTATGGCGCCGATTTCGATCCGCTCGCGGACTGAGATCGTCAGGTAGCTTGACGATCTCGTCAGGCCGCCTTACCGTCGGCCGACGCTGGCAGGACGAGCAGGGAGGATGTCGTGGAGGCGCGTGTCGAGGTCGCTGTGCTGATCGCGGGCGGTGGGCCGTGCGGCCTGATGCTGGCGAACGAGCTCGGCCGGCGCGGCGTCTCCGCGGTTCTGGTCGACGACAAGCCCGGCACGGCGTTCAATCCGCAGGCCAACGCGACCCAGGCGCGCTCGATGGAGCATTACCGCCGGCTCGGCTTCGCTGATGAGATCAGGCAGGCGGGCTTGCCCGCCGACTATCCGACCGATGTGGCTTACTTCACCCGCTTTGCCGGCCACGAGCTGGCGCGGTTTCGGCTGCCGCCGTCGGGACGCGCAGGCGAGCTGGTCAAGGGTCTTTCCGGCTCCTGGAGCGCCGCCGAGCTGCCGCATCGGGTGTCGCAGAAATTCGTCGAAGCCGTGCTGCGCCGTCAGGCCGAGCGGCTTCCGGGCATCCAGCTCCATTATGGTCATCGGCTGATCAGCTACGTCTCGGACGATGCTGGCATCGTTGCTGACATCGAGCGCCTCGACGACAACAGTCGCATGCAAGTGCGCGCCGGTTTCCTGGTCGGCGCCGACGGACCCCGCTCGCTCGTCAGGCAGTCGCTCGGCATCGCCTATGGTGGCGAAAGAGGGACGCAACGCGATTTTATGGGCGGCCGGATGCTGGCGGTCTACCTGCGTTCGTCCGATTTCTACGCGCGCGTGCCGCATGCGAAAGCGTGGATGTATAATTGCTTCAATCGCGACCGCCGCGCCTTCATGGCGAGCGTAAATGGGCGCGACGAGTTTGCCTTCCACACCCAGCTGCATCCGGGCGAGGATGCCAACGCGATCACTGTCACCGAGGCCAAAGCAGCGTTCCAGCGCGCCTGCGGCCTGGCTGTGAGTTGCGAGGTGCTGTCGTTCCAGACCTGGACCGCGGGGCACGCGCTAGTTGCGGACGGAATGCAAAAGGGCAAGGTGTTCCTCGGCGGTGACGCGGCGCATCTGTTCACGCCGACCGGCGGGCTGGGCTACAACACCGCGATCGAGGACGCCGTCAATCTGGGCTGGAAGGTCGCCAGCGTCGTCAAAGGTGTCAGCCCAGCGGCACTGCTCGACAGCTACGAGGTCGAGCGGCGCCCGGTGGCGCTGCGCAACACCGACTATGCTCGGCGCTTCGCCGACTCGCTGGGACGGTTCACGGCGGCGCCCGAGACCGAGGACGACAGCGTCGCAGGCTCCGAGGCCAGACGTGTCGCAGGCGCCTATCTCGAGCAGCATGCGCGGGCCGAGTTCAACATTCCCGGCATCACCTTCGGCGGACGTTATGACGGCTCACCAATCATCATGTCCGATGGCAGCCTGCCGCCGCCGGATGCGGCCAACGTCTATGTGCCGAGCGCCTGTCCCGGCGGACGCGCGCCGCATGCCTGGCTTGATGACGGCATCTCGCTGTACGACCTGTTCGGCTTCGAGTGGACATTGCTGCAGTTCGGCGACGGCGCGTCCGTCGATCCGCTGTTGGCAGCGGCGCACGTATGGGGCGCCGATCTCAAGCTGGTGACGTTGCCCGCGTCCTTGCGTGCGCTCTATGAAGCCGATCTTGCCCTGATCCGGCCTGATCAGGTCGTCGCCTGGCGCGGCAGCGCCTCACAGGCCGATAAGCTGGTGGGCGTGTTTGCGCAGGCGCTGGGCCGTCACCGCTGATATCGGAATTTGAGATGCAATGGATTTTCGGGTTCATTCGGTTTGCGAATGCTCCGGAATGACGGCAGGGAGAACCGGATGATGCAGCAGGCTAGCCGCCCGTCACGCTCATGTGCCGGCTGACGCTTGGGCGGTTGTGGCGGCGATCGATAATGAAGTCGTGACCCTTGGGCTTGAGCCCGATGGCGCGGTCGATCGCTTCGCTCAACAGCTCGTCGCTCACAGAGGCGCGCAACGGCTTGCGCAGGTCGGAGGCGTCCTCGTGGCCGAGGCAGGTGTGCAACGTGCCGGTGCAGGTGACGCGGACGCGGTTGCAGGACTCGCAGAAATTATGCGTCATCGGGGTAATGAAGCCGAGCGTGCCGTCGGTCTCGTTGACGCGGACGTAGCGCGCCGGGCCGCCGGTCGTCTCAGGCAGATCGGTCAACGTGAACTGCTGCTCGAGGCGGGCGCGCACCAGCGACAGCGGCAGATACTGGTCGATACGACCAGATCCGATCTCGCCCATCGGCATCACCTCGATCAAGGTGAGCGCCATGCCCTTGCCATGCGCCCATTGCATGAGCTCGGGGATTTCGTCCTCGTTCATGCCCTTCAGTGCGACCGCGTTGATCTTCACGGCGAGGCCCGCGGCGCGCGCAGCCTCGATGCCCGCGAGCACGCGGTCGAGATCGCCCCAGCGGGTGATGGTGCGGAACTTCTCAGGGTTCAGGGTATCCAGCGAGACGTTGATGCGGCGTACGCCGCAGTCGGCGAGCTCGGCGGCGTATTTGGCGAGCTGCGTCGCGTTGGTGGTCATGGTCAGCTCGTGCAGCGCGCCGCTCGTGAGGTGCCGCGACAGCGAGCGCACCAGTCCCATCACGTTGCGTCGCACCAGGGGCTCGCCGCCGGTCAGGCGCAGCTTGCGGACGCCCTTCTTGATGAAGGCGGTGCAGAGCCGGTCGAGCTCCTCCAGTGTCAGCAGGTCGGCCTTGGGTAAAAAGGTCATGTCCTCTGACATGCAGTAAAAGCAGCGGAGGTCGCAGCGGTCGGTGACGGAGACGCGCAGATAGCTGATCGACCGCCCGAACGGGTCGGTCATCGGGCGCGTCAGCACATCTTGCTCCGTCAACGTCACATCGCTCATGAGGAAGCCCTGAGATCGCGCTATCGCCACAGCCGCCGGGCGGAGGCACGGCAAACTTGCGCTTCTGTCAATCTAGTCACGATCGGCGGTGGCTACAATCGGTTACGGTCCAAAGCTCGGGCCGGATCTCAGTGCGGCGCGGCGTTCGGAACGGGGAACGCGGAGTCGGATGCCGGTACCGCCGCAGGCGCAGCGGCCGTTTTCGCCGCCCGCGGCTTCCTCGGATGGTGGTGTCTCGCGGGCTTCGGCGGCGGTGGGGCCGGCTGCAGCCCCGCGACCACCGGATTGGGGTCGAATACGTACGGCGGCGCGCTGTTGAAAGCGCCGGTATTGTGGGTCACCTGCACTTGCACGGTCTCGGGCAGGAACTTGTCCATGCTGAAGGCGACGGAGAAGCTGGTATCGGGGGCGGGCACCTCGACCGAGCAGGGCGTCTTGCAGCCCGGGCCCAGCGAGGTTTTGGCTTCGGCGCCCGGCGGGCTCGATTCGAGCCGAATATCGACCATGGTCGCCCCCGACTTGAGCGAATCCAGTGACCATGAGGAGCAGCCGCCAAGGCAAGTCGCAAGGCTGGCTGCCGCCAACGCAGTCGCGATGACACGATGCATGATTTGCCCCACCCGGTCGACCCAAGCTGCGGCCATGAGCCGCATTCCCCGTGACGACCATAGGAGCGTCGGAACGGTAGAGCAACGGTGGCCAAATCGTCGTCAACAGCTGGTTAACAATACCGTTTCGGTAGATTTCTTCGAGGCATCAGCTGATTAGGTGGGGTGTCGAAAAGTTCCCAAAGCTTCGACCGCGGCCGGCAGATCCTTCATGTGGTGGATCAGACTGTCCGGATTCAGCTCGGCGATCGGCACGTCGGTATAGCCGAAGGTGCATCCGATCACCGGAACCCCGGCGCGACGGGCGGCGCCGACATCGGTGCCGGCATCGCCGACCATGACGGCACGGGCGATTTCGCCGCCGGCCTTCAGGATGGTCTGGCGCAGGATCGCCGGATCCGGTTTCGCCACCCCGAAGGTGTCGGCCCCGCAGATCGCGGCAAAGCGCGTGGAGAGTCCGAGTTCATCCAGGAGCCGGTTCGACAGCCATTCCAGCTTGTTGGTGCACACCGCGAGCCGGCAGCCGCGCGCGGCCAGCGTATCGAGCGCATCCTCCAGCCCCGCGAAGGGGCGGGATTCCACCGCGATATGGTCGCCGTAATAGGCGATGAAATCGGCGGCGAGGCGGTTCATCTCCTCCGGCGGGACCAAGCGCCCCTCGGCCTCCAGGCCTCGTTCGAGCAGCTTGCGGGCGCCGGCGCCGATCATGTTGCGGGCTGAGGCCAGCGGCAGCGGGGACAGGCCCTCGCGCGCCAAAACGTGGTTGAGCGCATTGATCAGGTCGGGCGCGGTGTCGACCAGCGTGCCGTCGAGATCGAAGACGATGGTGGGGGGAGTGGCGGACATGACTGGATTCGCTAGCCGCATCAATGCCGTCAGGCAAGGGGTCACAGTGGCTTTTTAATC
>NZ_JBARGP010000347.1:0-12857 GCF_049798375.1 Bradyrhizobium sp. | reverse complement strand
AGGCCGGATCATGATCCACCCAGACGTCGCGGCAAACAGCGACGCTACTGGGAGGAACTATGATGCGTTGTTGCATTGCGGTGGCGACCGCTGCCGCGTTCAGTCTTGTTTCAGCCACGGCGCTGCTGGCTGCCGACAAGAAGTACGATCCAGGCGCTAGCGATACCGAAATCAAAATCGGACAGACGATGCCCTACAGCGGTCCGGCGTCCGCCTATGGCACGCAGGGACGGGCCGAGGCTGCCTATTGGCAGATGGTCAACAGCCAGGGCGGCATCAACGGCCGGAAGATCACGTTCCTGAGCATGGACGACGGCTACAGCCCGCCGAAGACGGTCGAGCAGACCCGCAAGCTCGTGGAGCAGGACGAGATCCTTGCCGACATCGGGTCGCTGGGCACGCCGACGAATTCCGCCATCCAGAAATACCTGAACAGCAAGAAAATCCCCCATCTGCTGATCTCCACCGGCGCCAGCAAGTGGAACGATGCCAAGAATTTTCCCTGGACGACGCCGTTCTATCCACCCTATGCGCAGGAAGCCAAGATCTACGCAAAATACATCGTCAAGCAGATTCCGGACGCGAAGATCGGCATCATCTATCAGAACGATGATTTCGGTAAGGACTATCTGAAGGGCTTCAAGGAGGGTCTTGGCGATAAGGCTAGCCTCATCGTGAAGGAGCTCAGCTATGAGGTGACCGACCCCACGATCGATTCCCAGGTGGTCAACCTGAAGTCGGCGGGTGCCGATGTCCTGCTGACGATCACCACGCCGAAATTCGGCGCGCAGGCTATCCGCAAGGTTGCCGATCTCGGCTGGAAACCGACCCATTTCATTGTGTCCGTTGCCAGTTCGATCGGCGGCGTGCTCGAGCCCGCCGGGCTCGAAGCATCCACCGGCCTCATCACGGCGCTGGCGACCAAGGTGGTCGGCGATCCCGCCTGGGATTCCGATCAGGGCGTGCAGGACTATCTCGCCTTCATGAAGAAGTGGTATCCCGAAGGAAATCCGATCGATGGCAGCAACCAGATCGGCTACACCTCCGCACAGTTCGCGGCCATCATTCTGAAGAACTGCGGTGACGTGTTGACGCGCGAGAACGTGCTGAAGCAGGCCACGAACCTGAGCAAGATATCGCTGCCATTATTGCTTCCTGGCGTTACGGTATCCGTGACGCCGACCGACTATTCGACCTTCGACACCTTCAAGCTCGCGAAGTTCGACGGTAAGACCTGGAAGTTCTTCGGAGACAACCTCAGCACTGCGTCGCGCTAATCGAGGCGGAGGGCTGGTGTTTCGACGGTGGGCGCAGCGGTCTCGCTGCGCCCACGCAAGCGTCCCTCGATGATAAGTTCGGCACAGAAGCGCTGCGAGGAATGTTGATGAAGCCGGCGAGGGCTAGATCGACCCCGGCGGCATCTGCGAGGCCGCCATGATCAATCCGGTCATCAACGCGCTCGGGCGCCCGTTTCGTCTCGGCATCGTCGGCGGCGCCCCGCCGTCCATGATAGGACCGGTTCATCGCATCGCCGCGAGCATGGACCGGCGTTTCGAACTGGTGGCGGGCATGTTGTCGTCGCGCCCGGAGCGGTCGCGATCGGAGGGCATGGCCATCGGTCTTCCGGAAGCGCGCTGCTATGGCAGCATCGAGGACTTCTTGGCCAAGGAACGCGTGCGCGATGACGGCGTCGAAGCGCTGGCCATCATCACGCCGAACGATACGCATGCGTCCTATCTCAGGCTCGCACTGGGCGCCGGGATCGACGTGATGATCGAGAAGCCGCTCTGCAATGAGCTCGACGAGGCGCGCGCCTTGCAGCAACTGGCGACCTCCAGCGGCTGCGCGGTTGCGCTGACACACACTTATTCCGGCTATCCGATGGTGCGCGAGATGCGCGCGCGCTGTCTGGCCGGCGAAGTCGGTGCGCTTCGCCTGGTGCAGGTCGAGTATCTCGCAGGCGGCATCGCGACCGCCGTCGAGCTTGGTCCTGATGCCGAGCGGCGCTGGCGGCTGAAGCCCGAGCGCAGCGGGCCCTCGCTGGTGCTCGGCGATATCGGCACCCATGCGCATCATCTGGTAGCGTTCGTCACCGGGCAGCCGTTCGAACGCGTCTCTGCCGACGTCGGCACCATGGTCCCCGGCCGCAAGGTGCATGATGTCGCGCAGGTTCGCTTCCGTCTCGCCGGCGGGACGCGCGGACAACTCGAGGTCAGCAATGCCGTGGCTGGCATGTCCAACCATATCCGGCTGCGCGTTTACGGCGAGACCGGCCACATGGAGTGGCAGCATAGCCGGCACAATGAGCTCACGATCGCTTCGCTCAGCGGCGAGATCCAGACCATCTCGGGTGGCCAGCCGATGCTGACCGCCGATGCCCAGCATTCATCGCGGCTGAGGCGCCCCGGCCATCCCGAGGGACTGCAGGAAGCGGTGGCCAACCTCTACTGCGGGCTGGCCGACATGATGCTGGCGCGCCGAGGTCTTCCGACCTCGGGCGCATCCGTGCTGGTGCCGGCGATCGACGATGGGGTCAAAGGGCTTGCCTTCGTAATGGCGTGCCTGGAAAGCTCGGCAAGGGATGGCGCTGTTGTTAAGTTGAGCAGCTGATCTCAGACGCGGAAGATGATGACGGCGGGCGATTGGCTTGGAGAGCAACAATGACCAGCACGGATGCGATGGCACCTGAGTGGCGGACCACCGAGTGGTTCAACACACAAGATCGACTGTCGCTGTCGGCTTTGCGTGGCCGGATCGTGATGCTGACCGCCTTCCAGATGCTCTGCCCGGGATGCGTCGCCAATGCAATCCCGCAGGCCCAACGGGTTGCTGCGACCTTCAAGTCGTCGGACGTCGTCGTCATCGGCCTCCACAGCGTGTTCGAACATCATGACGCGATGGGGCCCGCTGCGCTTGGTGCGTTCCTACACGAATACAAGGTCGGATTTCCGGTCGGCATCGATGAGCCGGACGGGGTCGGCCTTCCGCACACCATGCGCGAATACGGCTTCCAGGGCACGCCGACGACGCTGCTGTTCGACCGCAACAGCCGACTGCGGCGTCATATGTTCGGCCACATTCCCGACCTGCAGCTCGGTGCCGAGATCATGTCCGTTGTCTGCGAGAACTTGGAATCGTAGATCTAATCTGGGCACGCATCGATCGGCTGACGCGCTCGTATGATCTACTTTGCCGTCGTGGCTTGCTTTCCGATATCTTCGATCAGGACGTCGGCGAGGTGCACCATGCTGCTCGCGCATGATGCGTTCTTTCTGAGAGGCGCGCTTTCGGACAGATGCTTAGCGGCGCTGATCTTGATTGTCAGGCCGGAAAATCCATTCGCGCCAGACCGTCAAGAGCACCGCCATCACGACCGGCCCCAGGAACAGGCCGAGCAGTCCGAACGTGGCGAGGCCGCCGAAGATTCCGACGAAGGCGAACAGGAACGGTAGTCGCGCCGAGCCGCCAACCAGAGTTGGCCACACGAAGTGATCACCGGCCAGCATGATCGCGGCGCCCCAGCAGAACACGCAAACGGCTGCAACTTCGCTGCCGCCGCTCGACACAATGGTCAGCGCTGCCGCGCTAAAAGCAGCCCAGGCGCCGAAAGGAAGCATCGCAAATGCCGTGGTGATGATGGTGAACATCACGGCGTTCGGGACACCTGCAACGAGGTAGCCGACGCCGATCAGCAATCCCTCGCCGACCGCGACGATCACCGTGCCGTTCACCGTGCCGCGGATCGAATCCACGATCTTCTCGATCACGCCCTCGCCAGGATGTCCCAGGATACGGTCGCAGGTTTCGACAAACCGATTGGCGACAGAGCGGCCATTGCTGAGCAGGACGAACAGCGCAAAAAGCGAAAACAGCAGCATGAATAAACGGTGCATCAGCTGCCCGCCCAGCGTGTTGAAGAGGTCGGACGCGTTGTCGGCATTGACCATTTGCAGCCACGCCGTCGCCGCTTTTGGATCGGAAAGGTTGGCGCGCCACCATTGCTGCACGACCTCGGCCGCGACAGGCAGATGAGCGATCCAGTCCGGCACTTCAATGCCGCTCTCGCGCGCGTTCTTCAACCAGCCTGCAATCTCGCTGCCTTGCTGCGCCACCTGATAGATAGCGAGCGACATCGGCGTAAATAGAATGAGTGCCACGATCGCCGTGAAGATCAGCGCGGCCGGGCCGGACGGACCCGAGGCGAGGCGCGCTGCAAAATTCACGTAAAGAGGCCACAAGGCGACGGCGAGAATGGTGGCCCAGACCAGCGGCGGCAGGAATCCCGCAGCGGTCCAAACTGCGAGCGCGACGATCGCGATGGCAAAGACGACCCGCGCGTTCATGCGCGCGCCCGAACCCAGCGGCAGCGCCTTATGCCCGGCGGGCGGGCGCACGCTCTCGCTGCGATCAAGCGGCCTTGACGCGCCTGGCTTCAACCCCATCGATATCTCGTTTTTGCCGCCCCACCTGCTGCTCATATCGATCTCAGAGCGATGAGCTCTACTGCCTCCCAAACAAACGAGACGCGCGCCGGTACGGCCAAGCACGTCTTGAGACGTGCATCGCTGCACTTGCCCGCCATTTGGTTCCAAACACGCGACCGGCGATAGAAGTTCCCTAAGGGCCAGCCCCGGCCAACGGTTCGCATTGGCGACGCGCCGTGATCTTGCCGGATCGAAAGGTTGGCGCGTTGCTCGGGCGCAAAGCTTCCCGAACGAGAGTTGCCGTAGAAATACGGTGACATTCCGCGCGACTGCGGCCAACCGCAAGAACTCATTAGCGACGCGGCGAGTTTGTTCCCAGCGTGGTCGCACCGTTTAGAGCTTTGCAAGCCGCTCAACACCATTTGTCGGTCGTCGCAATAAAAGCTCCGCATGATGTCCCCCCTCACGCTTCAACGCCTGATCTATCGCAATCCTGCCGTCGTCGTCGGCGTCTTCGTGCTGACCATGGCAGCGGCGCTGCTGGGAATGACTGTCTGGAAGGCGACCGCGACCCATGAGACGATGTTGGCACAGGCAGAGCGCGACATTCAGAACCTCGCCCATTCTCTCGCCGAGCACGCCGATAACACCTTTCAGGCCCCGGACGTGGCGATGACGGGTATGGCCGAGCTGCTGAAATATCAGAATCCGCTGGCAGACCGGTTCCACGCCCATCTCGTGGGAATGGTTCGCAGCCTGCCGCAGCTGCGCGAAATCGGGGTGCTGAACACGGACGGGACGTGGCGCTATTCGTCGCTCGATCAGCTGCCAAGCCACAGCAACGGGGACCGTACCTACTTCATCCACCACCGCGATAGCGCCGATAATTCAGTGTTCATCAGTGGTCCGGTCACCTCGCGCATCACGGGACGACCGACGATCGTTCTGACCAAGCGAATCTCCGATCTTCAGGGTAATTTTGCAGGTGTGGTCATCGCCGCGATCGATCAGGACTATTTTGCGAAATTCTACGAGTCGTTCCATACGGGACCGCAAGGAGCAATCGCCCTGATGTGCAGTGGCGGGACCACTTTGGTGCGATGGCCGGCGCAACACGACCGGAAGAGCCTCTCCGACACGCCGCTGTTCCAGTCTCGTCTGCTAAAATCAAAAGTCGGATTTTTCGAGACCAGCTCGCCATTCGATGGCGTGACGAAGTATATCGGCTATGAGCAGAGTCCGAAGTACGGCACGGTCGTCACCGTCGCGCGCTCGGAAGCGGACATTCTGAGCAACTGGCGCGACGACCTCAAGCGCGACGGCTTCGTTGCGGCGGTCCTGCTCGTGGCTGTCGGCTTCATGGCCGTTATCTTGGCAGGACAATTCCGCTATCGGGCGAGCCTTGAACGGTCGCTTGAGGAGCGCGAGGAACGCTACCGTCTGCTGGCGGAAAATATTGCTGATATCGTGATCGTGTCTGACGTCAAGGGACGCATGCGCTACGTGTCTCATTCCGTCAAAGTCATGCTCGGTATCGACGAAGCGACGCTGATCGGACGCTTCTGCACCGATCTGGTTCATGAAGACGATCGCGAAGCGTTGGCCAGAGCCGGCGCCGATCTGAAGGATATCTCCGGCTCGCGCGCGGTTCGCTTCCGGACCTGGCGCAAGAATGGCGGGCTGGTATGGCTCGAGTCCAACTTCAAGCTGGCGCAGGCCAGGGAAGGCGGTCGCTTCGAGATCGTCAGCGTCCTGCGCGACATCACGGAGCAGAAAAGGCTCGAGGATGATCTGTCCTCGGCCAATCAGCGGCTCTCGCAATTGGCAACCACGGATGGCCTGACTGGACTGGCGAATCGCCGCCGATTCGATTCCTTCCTTCGTGAGGCCTACGACACCCACGGCACGCTTTCTTTCCTGCTGATTGATATCGACCACTTCAAGGGCTTCAATGACACGCTGGGCCACCAGGCGGGCGACGGCTGTCTGCGCCGCATCGCAAGCGTTATCGGCAGCATGACGATGGAGACCGGCGGCTTGGCAGCCCGATATGGCGGTGAGGAGTTCGCAGTCGTGCTTCCGAACGTGGCGGAGGAAGATGCTGTCACAGTGGCGGACGCCATGCGTCTGCTGGTGCGAAAGCTCGACATCGTCCATCCGGCAGCGGGCAGGGGATACGTCACGATCAGTGTCGGGGTGGCTTCCAAGTCCACCAGCTCCGCCGACGACATATCCTTGGTCCGGGAGGCTGACGTCGCGCTTTATCAGGCCAAGGAGCAGGGGCGAAATCGCACAGTCGGCAGTTCGGCACCGAGGCGGACCGTTCCTGCGCCTCCTCTTGTGCCGTCTTCTTGAGGATGACGTCTCCGGCAGGAATGGCGGATCACCTGACAGCTTTCGGCTGTTGACGATGGTCCGGCCCGCGAGCCGCACGTTAACGTGCGCGACTGCGCGGGAGGGCATTCGTTAATCACGATCGCGTGGCAAGCTGTTAATAACTTGCCACGGCGGCCCTCGCCCCAGCGCTGCGCATGCGGGCAGCGCGCCTCCCCCAGACAACAGCCTGTTAATCAAACGACCCTAAGGTCATCTTCTGTTTCAGGATGAGGCTGCGCGCGTGATCGCCACTCGCGCCTGATGCAGAACTGTTTCAACCTGACGCACAACATTGGTGGCGGCGTCCTTTCCACTTTCTTACTCGTTAACCCGGAAAAGTCAGGACTGCGGCCGACGCCGGTTAACTCAAAGTTTAGGAATGAGTTGTGCGCGTGAGCTCCTCCCTTAAGGGTTTTGTTAAATTACCCTGGAAGCGGGAGACGGCGATGCGTGTCGCGATCGTTCATGATTGGCTGTACGTCGTTGGTGGCGCCGAACAGGTGCTGCGCGAGATCCTGCGCTGCTATCCCGACGCGGACGTCTATACGCTGTTCGACCTGCTGAGCGACGACGATCGCCGCAAGCTTGGATTCGAAACCGCGCACACCAGCTTCCTGCAGAAAATGCCGTTCCTGCGCAAGCGGCACCGTTCGTATCTGCCGCTGATGCCGATCGCGATCGAGCAGTTCGATTTGTCCGGCTATGATCTCGTGATCTCGTCGAGCTGCGCGGTGGCGAAGGGCGTGATCACCGGACCGGAGCAGGTGCATATCGCCTACGTCCACTCGCCGATGCGCTATGCGTGGGACCTGCAGCACCTCTATTTGAAAGAGAGCGGCTACGCGACCGGCCTGAAGAGTCTGGTCGCGCGCTCGATCCTGCACCGGATGCGCATCTGGGACGTCCGCACTGCGCACGGTCCCGATGCGATCTTTACCAATTCGCATTTCGTCGCCCGCCGCATCAAGAAGATCTACGGACGCGAGTCCAAGGTGATCTATCCGCCGGTGGCGGTCGGCAATCGCGATGCGATCCTGCCGATCGGCAATCACTTCCTGGCCGCGAGCCGGCTCGTGCCCTACAAGCGCCTCGAGTCGATCGTGCGTGCCTTCACCGCGATGCCCGATCTCGAGCTGGTCGTGGCCGGCGACGGGCCGGAGGCTGACCGGCTGAAGCAGATGGCGGGACGCAACATCACGTTCACCGGCTTCGTTTCGGACCGGCAGCTGCGCGATCTCATGAACACGGCACGTGCGTTCGTGTTCGCCGCCGAGGAGGACTTCGGCATCATCCTTGTCGAGGCGCAATCGGAGGGCGCGCCGGTGCTGGCGCTCGGGCGGGGCGGCGCGCGCGAATCCATCGTCGCCACGGGCCCGCGGCCGACCGGAATGTTTTTCGATGTGGCCGATCCGCAATCGATCACGCAATGCGTGCGCGCCTTCATCGCCAACGAGAAGGCGTTCTCGCGTCTCGACTGCCGGCAGCGCGCCAACCTCTTCTCCGCAGAGCGGTTCCGCCACCAGTTCATGTCAGCCGTGAACGAGGAGATGGAGCGCGTCTATGCCGGAGAGCAGGCCGATCTGGCGCGGTTGATTGCCTAACGGCATGAGAGGACGCAGGCATATGGGGCAGCCGAACACATCGAACGCTGGATCAAGCCTCGATATGCTTGCCAGACTGTGGGAGCGCCGTCGCGTGTTCGGCGTGGTGTTCGCCGCGACGATCTGCCTCGCCGTGGCCGCTTTGCTCGTGCTGCCGGTCCGCTATCTTGCAACCGCCTCGGTGATCGTGGCCGAGCAGGAACTCGGCGCCGGTCACTCCTCGCCAGCCTGGGACCAGAAGATCGGCGATCCTGCCGATCTCGAAAGCCAGTTGCTCGTGATCCGCTCGCCGCGGCTGCTGCGGCTGGTGATGAATGCGCCCGGCGTGGTCGATGCCGTGGTCAGGGAGTGTGGCAAAGGCGGGTTGCTGGGCTCGTCGGAGCGGTGCGACCGCCTGAAGAGCGATGCGGGGGCCTTCATCGACCGCGTCGAGAGCCGCTTCAGCATCGCGTCCGCGGGGCGCTCACGCGTCATCAACATCTCCTATCAGTCGAGCCTGCCCGACGTCGCGCAGACGCTCGCCAATGCGCTCACCGAGGTTTTCCTCGACGATCAGCGCGACGAAGGCGCCAACAGCCGCGAGGTCGCGAGCTCCTGGCTGAGGAAGGAGCTCAAGCAGCTCGACGAGCAGCTCCAGGCCGCCGACGACAAGATCCAGAAGTTCCGCCGCAGCAAGGGGCTGATGCGCGGCGCCACTGCGCCGATCTCCTCGGAGCGGCTGACCAGCATCAGCCAGCAGCTCGCGCAGGCAGAAGCCGCCAAGACCGAGGCCGCGGCCCGCCTGCAGGAAATCAAATCGGAGCAGGCGCGCGGTCCGACCGACGCGCCTTCGGTGCTGGCCAGCCGCAGCATTGCCGATCTGAAGCAGCAGCTGACCACGGTCAGCGCGCAGCTGGCGAGCGCCGCCACCATGCTCGGCCCCAAGCATCCCTCGATGCTGGCGTTGAGCCGCGAGCAGGCGCTGGTCCAGCAGCGGCTGACGGACGAGATGCAGAACATCGCCGCCAGCGTCCAGAAGACCTATGACGCCAATGATGACGCGGTTCGCTCGCTCAAAATGCAGCTCGATGCGGCCAAGGCGGAGGCCGGTTCGGCCACGCTGGACGAGGCCTCGATCGAGAGCATGGTGCGCGACACCGAGATCAAGCGGCAGCAATATGCCGAGCTGTACAAGAAGGCGAGCGAGCTCGAGACCGAGCGCCGCGTCCTGCGCGGCAGCACCAGGCTCGTCAGCCTCGCCGAGCTGCCGAGCAAGCCGTTCTTCCCGAAGAAGCTGCCGTTCCTGGCCGCCGGCATAACACTCGCTATCATCTTCGGCATCGGCGCGGCGCTGATGGCGGATCGGCTGGCTCCATTTGCGCGGAGCGGGACGCCGGTTGCGCCCGCGCCCGAGACGGCCGATGTCGACACGCTGGACGCGAAAGCGTCCGCCGTCGAGAGCGCCGAACGCCAGGCGGCTGCCGAGGTGGCTGCGCCCGCCGTCCAATCCGCGCCCGTTGCGCAAGCCGTCGAGAGCGCGCGACTGCCGGCCAACCCGGAGCCGCAGCCGAAGCTGCTTCCCACGATCGGCGACGCGCCGATCGTCGCCTGCTTGCCGCGCCTGAAGACGCTGGGCCAGCTCTCCGCGGTCGGCGCCATTCTCCAGAGCCATCGCGCGCTCTCGATCGCGCAGCTGTTGCGCCTCGCCTCCGAGGATGCGGGTTTCCAGGGGGCGCTGCATGCGCTCGTGCACGAACTCGGGATCGGCAGCGACGGCCAGACGCGGCGGATCGCAGTGACATCGGCGGAGCGTGGTGAAGGCAAGACGGCGACTCTGCTTGCGCTCGCCGAACATCTGGCCGCTGCCGGACGCCGCGTACTCGTCGTCGAGTGCGACGAGCGCAGTCCTGCGTTTGAGCAGGTGCTTGGACTTCGCCTCGGCGCCGGATTGCGCGGCGTCGCCGCCGGCGCGATAACGCTCGAGGACGCGGTGCAGCGCACCGATCATCCCAATTTTGATGTGCTGCCGCTCGGCTTCGCTGTGCTGCCGCTGGGCTTCGGCGGCGCGCCGGTGCCGGATCTGCTGGCGCACAGCCTCGCCGCGCGACTGTCCGGCCTCAGTGGCTACGATGCCATCCTGATCGACACGCCTCTGTCCGGCCGTCCCGGTGAGCATCTCGCCGGCGTCGATCGCGTTCTGCTCTGCGTGCGCGGCGATCGCACTGGGATCGAGCCGGCAATGGCTGCGATCGGGCAGGCCCGGGCGCTCGGTGCCGCCGATGTCGCGATCGTGGTGACGATGACGGAGCCGGAGCGCAGCTGCACCGGCGATGCCGCGCCGTTCGCTACACCCAATGTCTATGCCAGGGCAGGCTGATGGCTGCCGAGCGCATCCTGTTCGTGGATCACACCGGTCAGCTGGGGGGCGCCGAGCTGATCCTGCTCGACGTGGCGGCGGGCCGCACTGATGCCTCGGTCTTCTTGTTCGAGCCTGGGCCGTTGAGCAAGGCGTTGGCGGAGCGACGGCTCGAGGTCGTGACTTCGAAGTGGGGCGAAGGACTCGCGCGATTCCGTCGCGACAGCTCGGCCTTGGCGGCGCTGCCGCTGCTCGGCCGTCTGATGGCGATCATCCTCGAGATCGCGCGCGCCGCGCGGCGCCACGATCTGGTCTACGCCAATTCGCAGAAGGCTTTCGTGCTGGCCGCCATCGCCCGTCTGCTGGTGCGGCGGCCGCTGGTCTGGCATCTGCACGACATCATCAGCGCAGCGCATTTCGGCCGCTTGCAGCGCCGGCTGCAGATCGGCCTTGCCAATGCCTGCGCAGCCAAGGTCATCGTGCCATCGCAGGCGGCCGCCACAGCCTTCATCGACGCCGGCGGACGGCCCGATCTGATCGAGATCGTTCCCAACGGACTGGCGTTGCAGACTGAGCCGTGTCTGCGCAGCGAACTCCGGGCGATGCTCGGCCTCCCCACCGGTCCGCTGGTCGGCGTGTTCAGCCGGCTTGCGCCCTGGAAGGGCCAGCACGTGCTGCTGCAGGCGCTTGCGAAGCTGCCCGATGTCGGCTGCATCATTGTCGGCGATGCGCTGTTCGGCGAGCAGGACTACGCGACCCAGCTGCGGGCGATGGTGGCCGAACTCGGGCTTGGTGACAGGGTCCGCTTCCTCGGACATCGCAGCGACGTGCCGCGGCTGATGCAGGCGGTCGACGTGATGGTGCATCCCTCGATCGATCCCGAGCCGTTCGGCCGCACCCTGGTCGAGGCGATGCTGGTCGGCGTGCCCGTGGTCGCGACCGATGCCGGCGCCGCGCCTGACATCCTGGAGCGCGGCCGCGCCGGCAGCCTGGTTCCATCAGGTGACGCACCGGCGCTGGCGCGCGCCATCAGCGCGGTTTTGGCCGGCGCCGAGCAGTTGCAGCCACAACTCGATTATGCCCTGCGCCGCGCCCGCAGCGAGTACAGCCTCGCGCGCATGCTGGATGGAATCGGCCTCCTGATCAACAAGGTGCAGACGGGAGCCGCGGCGTGAGCACCGAGCTTGCTTCACTGGCGGAACGGCGCAGTTGGCAATTGCCGGGCTGGGCCGCTGCCGTGCTGGTGCTGCTCGGCACTCTCGCCGTGAGCGGGCCGCTCGGCGGATCGTCGCGCCTGCTGTTTGTGCTCGGCTGCGGCGCGGCGGGCTGGTACGCGTGGCGCCAGCGCCCCGGCGCGCATCTGCAGGCCGCGCTGATCCTCTTCATTTTCGCGCCGTTCGTGCGCCGCATCGTCGATCTCTCCGCCGGGTACGACCAGCTCGGCCTGATGCTGATCGGGCCGCTGCTGGCCATCCTCGCCCCCGCCGTCGAGCTGCCGCGCCTGCTGGAGCAGCGGACCGTGCCGCCGCGCTGGCTCTGGCCGCTCGGCATCGTGGCCGGCTGCGTGGTCTATGCCGGCCTGCTCTCGGTGATCCAGGCCGATTGGACCAACGCCGCGTCAGGCCCGCTGAAATGGTTGGCGCCGCTGCTCTATGCCGCGGTGCTGATGCTCAGCGCCGACCGCCGCGAGCTGATCGAGGCGGCGACGCAGGCGTTCCGCATCATCCTGCCCGTCATCGGTTGCTATGCCATCTATCAATATGTCGATCCGCCGGCGTGGGATCGCTACTGGATGGAATTCGCACCGATCATCTCGATCGGGCAGCCGGTGCCTTATGGCGTGCGCTCGTTCTCGACCATGAACGCGCCGGCGGCCTATGCCAGCTTCACCGCCGTCGGACTGCTTCTGATCGCGCTGTCGAAGCGGCCGTGGCCGGCGCTTCTCGCTGCGCTGCCTGCGGTGCTCGGCCTCTTGCTGTCGATGTATCGCACTGCCTGGATCTCGCTTGCGGTCGGTCTGCTGTTCTGTCTGCTGTTTGCGCAGACACGGCGGCGCGCGGGCCTGATCTTGGCCGGCATTGCGGTGGCCGTGGTGCTGGCGGCGACCTTGACGCCGTTGGG
>NZ_JBARGP010000346.1:0-20606 GCF_049798375.1 Bradyrhizobium sp. | reverse complement strand
GCCTTGAGTCGCGCCATGTCGGCGTCGCGGATATGGCGCCGGTCCTCGCGCAAATGCGCGGTGATGCCGTCGGCGCCGGCCTCGATCGCGAGCAGCGCGGCGCGCACCGGATCGGGCGTAGCGCCGGCGCGGGCGTTGCGCAGGGTGGCGATGTGGTCGACGTTGACGCCGAGGCGGAGCGGCGGAGCTTTGGACATCGAAGGACTCGCAAGAACGTCAATAAAAGCAGCCCGACAGCTCTACCCCATCTTCGGGCGCGGCGCCGCAGTCAAAGCGGCAGACTAGCCATTCACGCGGTCGACCCGCGCCACGATGGCCTTGGCGCGGAGCTGGTTGATGATCGCACTGAGATGCTTGAGGTCGTAGACCTCGAGATCGATGGTCAGCTCGGTGAAATCGGGCGAACGGCGGCTCATGCTGATGTTGTCGATGTTGCCGTCGTGCTCGGCGATCACGGTCGCGACCTGGGCGAGGCTGCCGGGCTCGTTGACGTTCTCGACCCGGATGCGGGCTGGAAAGCGCTGCGGCGTGCCCTCATCGACATCCCAGCGCACGTCGAGCCAGCGCTCCGGCTCCTCCTCGAAATCCTTCAGCGCCGGCGACTGGATCGGATAGATCGTGATCCCCTCGCCCGGCGTGACGATGCCGACGATACGGTCGCCGGGAACGGCGCCGCCGTTCGGCGCGAACTTGACCGGCAGACCGGAATTGATGCCGCGAATCGGAATCGCCGACGGCACGCGCTGGGTGTCTGTGGCGCCTTTGGCAGCCGCGGGCACGGCCGGCGCCGTGCCCTTCTTGGGGCCGTAACGCACCGCCCGCTCTTCTTTATAATCAGGATACATCGCACGCGCGACGTCGGAGGCCTTGATCTCGCCGCGGCCGACCGCAGCCATCACGTCGTCGATCGAAGCGCGCGCCAGCCGCGGCAGCGCGCCCTTCAGCTTGTCGTCGGCGTATTCCAACTTGGTGCGCTCGAACAGCCGCTCGACGATGCGCCGGCCGAGCCCGGCATATTGGTCGCGCACGGCCGTGCGGGTGGCGCGGCGGATCGCCGCCCGTGCCTTGCCGGTCACCGCGAGCCCTTCCCAGGCCGACGGCGGCGCCGACTGCGCGTCCGACGTCAAGACCTCGACCTCGTCGCCGTTCTGCAGCTCCGAGGACAACGGCGCAAACTTGCCGTTGATCTTGCTGCCGACCGCGCTGTTGCCGACGTCAGTATGCACCGCATAGGCGAAGTCGATCACGTTGGCGTGGCGCGGCAACGCGATCAGCTTGCCCTTCGGAGTGAAGCAGAACACCTGATCGTGAAACAGCTCGAGCTTGGTGTGCTCGAGAAACTCCTCCGGATTGGCGCTCTCCGACAGGATGCCGATGGTATGGCGCAGCCAGGCAAAGGCGTTGGATTCGCGCTTCAGAAGCTCAGTGGGCGAGCCGATGCCGTCCTTGTAGAAGGCGTGCGCGGCAATACCGAGTTCGGCGATCTGGTCCATGTCCTCGGTGCGGATCTGCAGCTCAACCCGCTGTTGCCCGGGGCCGATCACGGTGGTGTGAATCGAGCGGTAGTCGTTCTGTTTCGGGGTCGAGATGTAGTCCTTGAAGCGGCCGGGAACGACGGGCCAGGTTGTATGCACGATGCCGAGCGCACGATAGCAGCACTCGACGTTGGGCATGATGACCCGAAAGCCGAAGATGTCGGAGAGCTGCTCGAAGCCGACCGACTTGCGCTCCATCTTGGTCCAGATCGAGAAAGGCTTCTTGCGCCGGCCGATGACGCGGGCGCTGAGCCCATTGTCGCGGAACTTCTTGGCGAGCTGACTCTCGATCTCGCTGATCAGGTTGCGGTTGCGCTCGGTGAGCGCGTCGAGCCGTTGCATCACGACATTGTAGGCATCGGCGTCGAGGGTGCGGAAGGACAGGTCCTCCAGCTCCTCGCGCATCTCCTGCATGCCCATCCGCCCAGCCAAGGGCGCATAGATGTCGAGCGTTTCCTCGGCGATGCGCCGCCGCGATGCCTCGGGGACGAATTCCAGGGTTCGCATGTTGTGCAGGCGGTCCGCGAGCTTCACCAGCAGCACCCGCACATCGTCGGCAATGGCGAGCAGCAGCTTGCGCAGGTTCTCGGCCTGCTTGGCCTCGCGCGACACCAGCTCCAGCCGCTTCAGCTTGGTCAGGCCTTCCACCAGCGCGCCGATCTCATGGCCGAAGATCTGGTCGATCTCGGCCCGCGTCGCTTCGGTGTCCTCGATGGTGTCGTGCAGCAGCGCCGCGACGATGGTGGCGTCGTCGAGCTTGAGGTCGGTCAGGATCGCCGCGACCTCCAGCGGGTGGGTGAAATAGGGGTCGCCGGACGCACGGGTCTGCGAGCCGTGAGCCTTCATGGCATAAACATAGGCCCGGTTGAGCAGATCTTCGTTGGTGTTGGGATTGTAAGACCTGACACGCTCAACGAGGTCATATTGCCGCATCATCCGCGACCGCGGCGTCTTCGCACGCGCCGGCACAGGCTGCTGCGGCACCACGGCGACCGAATCGCTCGCAGCCTGTATTTGCGGTGGACTCTGGCGCGAAACCGCCATGGATGAAGGGGCCCTGTGCTGAAATGGGAACGCATCGGCCGTTTCAGGCGCGACGCACGGCACATGGTAACCACGAAATCACCCGCAAATGCAAAGGCCCGGACATGGTCCGGGCCTTCGCATTTGCTTGAATTGATTCGAGATCAACGAGATCGCGGCGTAGAGGTCGTTACTCGTCCTCTTCCGGCTGCTCTTCCGGCGGAGCCAGGCCTTCGAGACCCTTCAGAAGCTCTTCCTCGGTCATCCGTTCCACTGCCACCTCGGTGTCGTCAGCATCGACGCTGGCGCCGGCCGAGCCGATCAATGGCACGGTGTCGGGCTCTGGTTCATCAACCTCGACGAACTTCTGCAGTGAATGCACCAATTCCTCTTTGAGGTCCTCCGGGGAGATCGTCGAATCCGCAATCTCCCGGAGTGCCACAACGGGATTCTTGTCATTATCTCGATCAATCGTAAGTTGTGATCCGGACGAGATCATGCGGGCGCGATGCGCCGCCAGCAGGACGAGGTCGAACCGATTGTCCACCTTATCAATACAATCTTCCACGGTGACGCGCGCCATTGATCGTCGCTCCGGTCTTTTGTGTGCCTAATATGCTGATTATGTTGGGCTAGTTATAGGGACCGATCGCTTTCCGCAAGGTTTATCTGGCGGCCAACTGCCTTTGAGCACGGTCCGGATGCCCCCCTGTTCTGAAATTATCTGGCCTCGGGCGGCCGAATGGGCGTAATGCGGCTTTTGGACAAGAAAACGCTTTATTGCGCCGTCAGAAGTGCAGCTTTGTTACCCTGACTACTCCCATTTGCGGTAGCGTTACACCGGACGATCCGCGCGCCATGGCAGTCCGGCTTGGCAATCCGACTTGGCAGTACGACTTGGCAGTACGACTTGGCCTTGCGACTTGGCAGTACCTTGAATGCGAAAATGCGCAGGCTGCTCCAGCCGCGCCAAAAACCAGAAGCCCAATTCAACGCGAGAAACTGAATGTCATCTTCCACCAACAAGATTGCGCTCTTCATTGACGGCGCCAACCTCTATGCGACAGCCAAGACGCTCGGTTTCGATATCGACTACAAGCGCCTGCTCAAGGAATTTCAGAGCCGCGGCACCCTGCTCCGTGCCTTCTACTACACGGCGATCATCGAAGATCAGGAATATTCGTCGATACGTCCGCTGATCGATTGGCTCGACTACAACGGGTACACCGTCGTCACCAAGGCGACCAAGGAATTCATCGACGCGTCCGGCCGCCGCAAGGTGAAGGGCAACATGGATATCGAGCTCGCGGTCGACGCCATGGAGCTCGCCGAGCATATCGACCAGATGGTGCTGTTCTCCGGCGATGGCGATTTCCGCTCGCTGGTCGAGGCCATGCAGCGCCGCGGCGTGCGCGTCACCGTGATCTCGACCATCTCGAGCCAACCGCCGATGATCGCCGACGAGCTCCGCCGCCAGGCCGACGTCTTCACCGATCTCGTCGAGCTGCAGTCGAAGCTCGGCCGCGATCCCTCTGAGCGTCCGGCACCGCGCGAGCCGCGCCATCACTCGCCGCAATTCCTGCAGCGCGCGACCACCGTGGCCCCGCGTGGCGGCAACGATGACGATTTCGAGGACTGAGAAAGCGAGCAGTGGGACCGGCAAGGTTGCATCCGGGACCACCCACACCCTCCCCACGGCGCCCGACCGCGATTGCCCGCTCTGTCCACGCCTTGTGGCTTTCCGCAATGCGCAGCGTGCGCGTGAGCCCTCATGGTTCAACGCACCCGTACCGTCCTTTGGCGATGCGGGTGCGCGGCTCCTGATCGTCGGACTTGCGCCGGGATTGCAGGGCGCGAACAGGACCGGCCGGCCGTTCACAGGCGATTACGCCGGCGACCTGCTCTACAGCACGCTGCTGCGTTACGGCTTTGCCAAGGGGCAATTCCTCGCGCGTCCCGATGATGGGCTGGCGCTGGTCGACTGCCGGATCAGCAATGCGGTGCGCTGCGTGCCGCCGCAGAACAAGCCGCTGCCGGCCGAGATCAGTCAGTGCCGACAATTCCTGACTGCCACCATCGCCGCGATGCCCCGCCTGCGCGCGATCGTCGCGCTCGGCCGCATCTCGCACGATACGCTGCTGAAGGTGTTCGGCCTGCGCGCAGTAGCCACGAAATTCGCCCATGGTGCGATTCATCGGGCGGGCGAGCTGACGATCTATGACAGCTATCACTGCTCGCGCTACAACACGAACACCGGCGTGCTGACCACCGAGATGTTTCATCAGGTGTTCGCAAAGGTGAAGGCGGATCTCGACCAGATCTCGTAGGGTGGGCAAAGCGAAGCGTGCCCACCATCGATCCATGGTGTTAGACGGTGCGCGCGCCTAGCGTCACCCACAGGAAAAGGACGCTTTCGCCGATCCTGCGTATCCGGCCTCGAAAATGGTGGGCACGCTTCGCTTTGCCCACCCTACCGGACTCACATCGTCTGCGGCCTAGACGCGGTTGTCCTTCAGCCAGGCCAGCACGTCGGCCGCATTCCGGTCGGGCGGAAACACCGGATAGAACACGTGCGTGATCCGCGCATCATCCACGATCAGCGCCAGGCGCTTGATCATGGTGAGCCCTGCAACCTCCATGGTCGGCAGATCGAGCGCGTGGGTCAGCTCGAGCTTCTCGTCCGACAGCACGGGAAATGGCAGATGCAGCCGCGAGGCCATCTCGATCTGATAATCGTTGCTCTGGGTCGAGAGGCCGAACACCTGAGATGCGCCGGCGGCCTTGAGTTCGCCGAACAGGTCGCGGAACGAGCATGTCTGCGGCGTGCAGCCGCGCGCGCCCGGAATCATGTCCCAGTCCTCCACCAGCGCCACCTTGCCGGGCTCGCCCGTGCGCGGATAGCCGAACACGACGGTGCGGCCCTGCAAGGCCGACAGCGTCACCATGGTGTCGTCGGTGGCACGCAATGAGACCTTCGGAATCGCCAGGCCAACGAGATGCGCGGCCGCGCCGTCATCGTTCGGCGCCGGAATCTTGCTCCAGTCGACGTCCTGCAGGCTCTTCTGGTTCATGCCGATGTCCCTAGATAATGGTGAGGTCGCATCAATTTCCAAGCAACGGAGGCCACCTCTCCCATCGGGAGAGGTCGGATTGCATCGTCGGATGCAATCCGGGTGAGGGGTTACGGTCCATCGTAGGCCAGAGCCCCCTCACCCGGATCGCTTCGCGATCCGACCTCTCCCCGCTGGGGAGAGGTGAACCGAGTTCGCCGCACGTCTTTCGCGTCAATCGAGATCATCGCGTCAACTACTTTCCGAACTCGATCAGCCCCGCGCCCGCAGCAGGCGGCCCTTCTCGCGGCTCCAGTCGCGCTTCTTCTCGGTCTCGCGCTTGTCGTGCAGCTTCTTGCCTTTGGCGATGGCCAACTGCAGCTTGGCCCGGCCGCGCTCGTTGAAATAGAGCTTCAGCGGGATCAGCGTCATGCCTTCGCGGTCGACCGCGCCCAGCAGCTTGTTGATCTGCTTTTTGTGCAGCAGCAGCTTGCGCGGCCGCTTCGGTTCGTGATTGAAGCGGTTGGCCTGCAGATATTCCGGGATGTTGGCGTTGATCAGCCAGATCTCGCCGTCCTTGGAATCGGCATAGGATTCGGCGATCGTCGACTTGCCGAGGCGGATCGACTTCACCTCGGTGCCGGTCAGCGCGATGCCGGCCTCGACGGTGTCCTCGATCGCGTAGTTGAACCGCGCCTTGCGGTTCTCGGCGACGACCTTGATCGCGGGCTCTTTCTTGTCAGCCACGTCAGGCTTTCTTCAGCAGGTCGCGAATTTCGGCCAGCAGCTCGACCTCGCGCGACGGTTTTGCGGGCGGCGGCGGCGCCGCCTCCTGATGCCGCTTCAGCTGGCTCATCAGGCGAACGACAATGAACAGCACGAAAGCGATGATCACGAAGTTCAGGGTCAGGGTGATGAAGTTGCCGTAGGCCAGGACCGCGCCCTGCTTCTTGGCATCAGCCAGATTGGTCGCGGTCACCTTCGCGGACAGTGGGACGTAGTAATTGGAGAAATCGAGACCGCCGGTGGCCGCGCCGATCAGCGGCATGATGATGTCGCCGACCAGCGAGGTGACGATGGCGCCGAAGGCCGCGCCGATGATGACGGCGACCGCGAGGTCGACGACATTGCCCTTCATCGCGAACTCACGAAACTCCTTCAGCATCACAATCCCCCTCAATTGAACACGTGGACATCCTAACGCAGCTTGCAGCAGCCGGCTTCAGTTGATCAAACCGGCATGGATCATCGCGGCGCGCACCGCGACGCGGGTCGGCTCGGACGCCGGCACCATCGGCAGGCGCAGTCTCTCGTCCATCTTGCCGAGCAGCGACATCGCATATTTGATCGGCGCCGGGCTCGATTCCATGAACAGATTGGTGTGCAGCGGCATCAGCTTGTCGTGAATCTTGAGCGCGGTGGCATGATCACCCTTCTGCCAGGCGGTGTGGAATTCCGAGCACAGCCGTGGCGCCACGTTCGACGTCACCGAGATGCAGCCATGGCCGCCATGCGCCATGTAGCCGATGATCGTCGCGTCCTCGCCGGACAGCTGGTTGAAGTCCTCGCCCATCGCCGCCCGCTGCTGCGACACCCGCACCATGCTGGCCGTGGCGTCCTTGACGCCCGCGATGTTCTTCAGCTCGAACAGCCGCTTCATGGTGTCGACCGACATGTCGATCACCGAGCGCGGCGGGATGTTGTAGATGATGATCGGAATGCCGATGGCGTCGTTGATCGCCTTGAAGTGCTGGTACATGCCCTCTTGCGTGGGCTTGTTGTAATAGGGCGTCACCACCAGCACGGCATTGGCGCCGGCCTTCTCGGCGTGCTCGGCTAGTTCGATCGCCTCCTTGGTCGAGTTGGAACCGGCACCGGCGATCACCGGCACGCGACCCTTGGCCTCCTCGATGCACCATTCCACCACGCGCTTGTGCTCGTCATGGCTGAGCGTCGGGCTCTCGCCGGTGGTTCCGACCGGCACCAGGCCGTGAGTGCCCTCCGCGATCTGCCAGCCGACCAGTGAGCGGAAGGCGGCCTCGTCCAGCGATCCATTCTTGAACGGGGTCACCAGGGCTGTGAAAGAGCCTCGGAAATTGGTCTTGGCCGCCATCAAACTCCTCCCGAGCGCAGGTTTCGCGCCGATTTCACGGAAGGCGTGTTCATACCGGGTCTTAAGACCCGGCGGAAGGGCCGCCGTCCGCGAACCAGTCCTGTCAACAGACCCCGTCGTCCTCCGGTCGTGATTTTGCCGCGGAGCTGGCGCACAATGCATCATTCCTCGGCACATTTAGTATTTGTTCACCTTTTCGATAGACCAAAGCCGATAGGGATTGAACACCAGCCCCGCGAAGGAACGCCGTGCCCCTCTTTGCCCGTTCAGCCGCATTGCGATCGACCGCCCTGACGTTGTCGTTGACAGCCTCCCTCGCCGTGAGCCTCGTCGCGGTCTGGGGTGACGCCTGGGCCAAGGACAAGGTTCCGGTCCCGAAGCCACGCCCGGTCTCGCGCAGCGGCGCATCCAAAACCGCGCCAGGTGACGGCAGCAAGGGTGCGTCTGAGGCCAAGGCCGAGAGCAAGACAGAATCAAAGGGCGAAGTCCGGAAAGTTCCGGCACGGGACACCATCCCGGCTGCCGCCGCGAGCATCCCGCCGGCGCCGCGACAGCACGCCGCCCTGCCGCCGTCGCGCAAGCCAATGCTGCCGGCGGCGGTGGCCGCAACGTCGTCGACCTCGCAAGGCGACAAGGACACGCTGGAAAACGTGATCGAGCTGGTGCGCAAGCACAAGCCGGATGACGCCACCCAGGTCGAAACGAATATCTCGGACCCGGTGGCGCGCAAGCTGGCCGAATGGGTCATCCTGCGCAGCGACAACAATAACGCCAGCGTCGAACGCTACCGCGCTTTCATCTCGGCCAATCCGGGCTGGCCATCCCAAAGCTTCCTGCGGCGGCGGCTCGAGGCCTCTCTGTGGGACGACAAGCGCGACGATTCGGTGGTGTGGTCCTGGTTCGAGACCGAATCGCCCCGGTCGGCCAAGGGCCGCTTCTCGCTCGCCCGCGCCATGCTTGCGCGTGGCGACCGCGCCAACGCCGAGCGGCTGGTGCGGGAGGCCTGGCGCAACGATGCGATGTCGGAGGAAACCGAGAACAAGGTGCTGGACATGTTCGGCGCGCTGCTGTCGGGCGGCGACCACAAGGCGCGGATGGACACCCTGCTCTATGGCAGCGAGCAGGAGGCTGCGCTGCGCGCCGCCAAGCGGCTCGGCTCGGGCTATGTCGCGCTGGCCAAGGCGCGGATCGCCTCCAACCACAAGGCGCCGAACAGCCGCGCCTTGCTCGAAGCAGTGCCGTCAGAGCTGCACAACGACGCCGGCTACATCTTCGCCAAGATCCAGCTGCTGCGCCGCGAGGAGAAGTACGCGGAGGCGGCCCAGCTGATGCTGAGCGCGCCGCGGGATCCGAGTCGCATCTACAATGTCGACGAATGGTGGATCGAGCGCCGCCTGATCGCGCGCAAGATGATCGACACTGGCGAGTACCGCACCGCCTATCTGATCGCACGGGACGCCGCGCTGCCCAATCGCGACATTTACAAGACCGAGCAGGAATTCACGGCAGGCTGGATCGCGCTGCGCTTCCTCAACGACCCCGCCACCGCCGCCCACCACTTCGCCCGGATCGGCGTCGGCAGCGTCAACCCGACCACGCTGGCGCGCGCCGGCTATTGGCAGGGCCGCGCCGCGGAAGCGATGGGCCACATGCAGGAGGCACGCGCGGCCTACAACGCCGCCGCCGAGCAATCGACCAGCTATTACGGCCAGCTCGCGCGCGCCAAGCTCGGCCTGCCGCAGCTTGCGCTGAATGCTTCGCTGGCCGGACGCGGCCATAACGCCGAGCGGCTGGAGGTCGTGCGCGCGGTGCAGCTGCTCTACGATCTGGACGAAGGCGAGATCGCGATCCCGATCTTCGCCGACATGGGCGACAATGGCGACCCGGAGGTCCTGCTGGGGCTTGCCGAGATCGCCGCGCGGCAGAGCGATGCACGCGCAATGCTGCTGGTCGGCAAGTCCGCGCTCAATCGCGGCCTGCCGTTCGACCATTACGCCTATCCGGTCAACGGCGTTCCGGCATTCCGCGAGATCGGTCCCGAGGTCGAGCCAAGCGTGGTGTTCTCGATCGCGCGCCAGGAAAGCGCCTTCAATCCGGCCGTGGTGTCGCCGGCGCAGGCCTATGGCCTGATGCAGGTCACGCCGGATGCCGGCCGCTATGTCTGCAAGCGCGCCGGCGTCGGTTTCGACCTCAACCGGATGAAGACCGACCCGGTCTACAACGCCCAGCTCGGCGCCGCCGAGCTCGGCGGCCTGCTCGAGGACTATCGCGGCTCCTACATCATGACGTTCGCGGCCTACAATGCCGGCCGCGGCAGCGTGAAGAAATGGATCGATCGCTACGGCGATCCGCGCGATCCCAAGGTCGACGCGGTCGACTGGGTCGAGCTGATTCCGTTCTCCGAAACCCGCAACTATGTGCAGCGGGTGATGGAGAATCTGCAGGTCTATCGTGCCCGCTTCGGCGGCTCGTCACGGCTCCAGATCGAGGCCGATCTGCGCCGGGGCGCGACGGTCGAATGAGGCGAGTAGCGAATAGCGAATAGCGAATAGCGAATAGCGAATAGCGAATAGCGAATAGCGAGGCAGCACGAGCTCGGTTTGTCAAGCGCCGCTTCGTGCTCCCCTACTCGCTACTCCTACTGTTCGCTACTCCCTATTCGCCATTCGCCCTCAGAGTCAGAAATTGCGCTGGGCGCGCATCAGGAGCGAGACCGAATCCTGGTCCCTGAGCTGGTAGACGGCCGCCGGCTTGGCTATTGCCGCAACAGCAGGCGCGGTCGCCGTACCGGCAAATTTCTGGTCCAGACGCGTCCAGGCCAGATCCGCCGAGAAGGTCAGGTTCTTCACCGGGGTCCAGCGTGTGATCACGCCCAGCGTGGAAATGTTGAAGTCCGGATTGCAGTTCGCCCCCGCGATTCCCAGCTCGACGAAGCCGGCGCCGTTGCAGATCAGGCCCTTGGCCGTCGCGTTGTACCTGACGGCGCTCCAGGAGCCATACACCGCGGTATTCCAGAACGGATTCCAATTGTGGGTAAAGGCGCCCCGGAAGCCGTAGGTCGTCGTCAACTGCTGCTGAGTGCCGTTGGCGAAAACGGCGTCGGACACGCCGGCAAAGCCGAGGCTCTGAAACGCCCCTGCGAGATTGCTACCGCCGTACATCGCATAGTTGATCGGCGCCAAGCTCTGGAAATTGTAGCGGCTCGCACCGTTGGTATAAACGCCTTGAACGTTGAGCGTGTCGCCAGGGCCTGTCGGGATATTCTTGATCGACAAAGCGAGCTGACCGGCAAAGCCCCATTTGTCAGCCGGATGTCCCGTGATCTCCGTCGCGCCGAAATAGGCGGCGTGGTTATCATGCGCGGCAAGGGACGCCTGAAACAGGCCCCAGGCCTGATCGATGCGCACAATGCCGACGATGTCGGGCGAACGGGTCCCGCCGAAATCGCTGGCGCCATACGCGCCGGTCACGACGCCAGCGGCCGTCTGCGTCGAGACGTTCCAGAGATTGGACTGCGTGTACAGCGTCGGATCCTGCAGCGAGACCGCCGCCGTGATGCCCTGCCCGAAATCGGCGGTATAAGTGAGCTGGTTGACGCCGGTGACGGTACCGCCGCCGCCGGTCAGACCGTCGAAATTGTTGCCCGGATAGTTGGTCCAGGGCGCATCGAACTGCGACACCGCCTTGCCCATGGTGAAGCCCGCAAACTGGATGAAGGCATAGAACACCCCGAGCGTGCCGCCGCCGATCGCGTCGCCGGTATAGGTCGTCGGTGACGAGCCGGTCACGCCGCCGGTAGTCCATTGGAATACACCTTCAAAGAAGGTGCGGACCACGCCGTATTCGGTCGCAGTGCGGGTGTCGACGTTCAGATCAGCACGCGCTCGACTCGTATAATAGTTGCTGAGGCGATTGTTGGCGCCGGCGGCGCCGTTGGTCGCATTCTGAAAGATTGCGTTGCTCGCAAAAGCAGTCTCGGCGCGCAGATACCCACCGATCTTGAGGCAGGTGTCGGTGCCGGGGATGTAATAGAAACCTGCGCCGTAGAGTGAGCAGACTTTCACATACTCCACCGGCTTGGCCTTGATCGGCAGATCGGCTGCCTGAGCTCCACCCGCAGCGAGCATCATCGCCGCTGCCGAGCCAACTATAAAGCTCTTCCCCGTCTTCATTCCAACCTCCAAACTGCTCGCTTACGCTTGCTCACGCCAGGGATCACGATGCCGGGCTTCGCCGCCGAGCAGCGCCGGTACGATCACCTACGCCCCGCACGATGACGGCGATTCACGTTGCGGTCGCAACGATCGCGGGGCGCTTTCAGTGTTTTATCGGACCATTATCGTGACGCGGCAGAAGCCAGGTTTGACGCGTGCCTTCTGCCGGGCGCGGTGCTGCCTGCGGTGCGACGTCAATATTTCCTGGATTTGTCGCGATCTATTCCGGTGGCCGGCTTTGCACTCGGTTGAGGGACGGCAAACGCGCGTGCGCGATCATCTTCGCAAAAGACGCGCCATGCCGTGAGATTTCGGGCTCCGCCGCCTGTCGTGGTCCGGTCCATTGCCAGCAATGCCGGGTTCGATGCGCCCGACCCCGGTGGGCGCAGCAAATTTGGCGCGCCCCGGCCGTGACACAGCTTTGGCGTGGCCGGCCGCAAGTTTTGGGCACGGCTGCCGCGAGCTCAACGCGAAACCGAAATCAGATGAGCACGGGCGGCCCACGAACTCTCCGCAATGTCGGACGATTTCGCTGCTGCAATGCTCCGGAGAGATCGGAACGCGCCCAAGCGGAAGCGAAGGGCATTTCAGTTGGAAAAGAACCGTGTCTGTCGCCCGCAACGCTCGTCAGCGATCAGCACAAACAAAAACCTCCGGCAGTTGCCTGCCGGAGGTCTGTTCGATGGTCGTCAGAGGACGAGGATCAGAAGTTGCGCTGAGCGCGGAGCAGCATGCTGACCGAGTTCTGGTCCTTCAGCTCATACACGGCTGCCGGCTTGGCGACGGAAGCAATGCCCGGGCTGGTGATCGTGCCGGAGTACTTCTGGTCCAGATGGGTCCAGACAACGTCGGCAGTGAAGGCCAGGTTCTTGACCGGGGTCCAGACCACGTTGGTGCCGATGGCAGCCAGGTTGAAGTCCGGGTTACAGGTCGAACCGGGATTGGCGACCAGCGCGAAGTTCGTGCAGATCAGGCCCTTGCCGGTCGAACCGTAGCTCAGGTTGGCGTAAGCACCGTAGATGCCCGACGCCCAGTTCGGGCTCCAGTTGTGGGTGAAGCCGCCGCGGAAGCCCCAGGTCTTGACGGTGTCGATGCCTGTGCCAACACCGAAGACGCCGTCAGAGAGACCAGCAAAGCCGGTGCTCTGGTAGGCGCCAGCGCCGCTGCCGCTGAACATGAAGAAGCTCTGCGGGAACAGGCTCTGGAAGTTGTAGCGGGTCGCACCGTCGGTGTAGACCGCCTGCAGGTTCAGAGAGTCGCCAGGTCCGGTCGGGATGTTCTTGATCGACAACGAACCCTGAACCGCCCAGCCCCACTTGTCCGCCGGATGACCGGACAGCTCAGTGGCGCCGTAGTAGGCAGCGTGCAGGTCATGCGCGACAGCCGACAACTGGAACAGACCCCAGGCCTGGTCGACACGCACCGCGCCGACGATGTCAGGCGAACGCGTCCCGCCCCAATCGTTGGTGCCGTAGGTGCCAGACACGAGAGCAGCAGCAGCAGCAGCGCCCGTCGCGAAGCCAGTGGTGTTCCACAGGTTCGACTGGTCGTACTGCGTCGGATCCTGCAGCGCGATCGAACCGGTGATGCCCTGGCCGAAGTCGGCGGTGTAGGCAACCTGGTTCACGCCGGTGACGTGGTTCGAACCGCCCGGAAGCGTATCGGGACCGCCAGCCGGATAGCTCTGCCACGGTGCGTCGAAGATCGAGACCGTACGGCCGAAGGTGAAGCCGGCGAACTGGATGAAGGCATGGTAGACGCCGAGCGTGGCACCACCGATGCCGTCACCCGCGTAGGTGGACGTCGGGCTGCCGGTGTAGTTGCCGGTGGTCCAGGTGTACACCAAGTCGGCGTAGGTGCGGACCACGCCGTACTCGGTGGCAGTGCGCGTATCGATGGTCATGTCCATACGAGCGCGGCTGAACCAGTAGTTGGAGATGCGGTTGTTCGCACCCTGGGTGCCCTGCTGGAAGCTGTAGTCGCCCGCAGCAACCGTGGTGTCAGCGCGCAGATAGCCGCCGAACTTGATGCAGGTGTCGGTGCCCGGCATGTAGTAGAAACCAGCACCGTAGAGCGAGCAGACCCTCACATACTCGACCGCTTTGGCCTTGATCGGAAGGTCGGCTGCCTGGGCCCCGCCAATGACGAGCAGACCCGCCGCTGAGCCGAACAAAAGGCTCTTAACCGTCTTCATGATAACCTCCAAGTTGTTCCTCTTGAGAAAGGTCCGGACCAAGATCCCCCAGGACGATCCGACTTTCCCATCCGAAAAACCGCCTCAGCCGCTTCGCGCCATCGGACACACCCGCATCACGCGAGGGACTTAAGCGAAACCTCTGTTACGGGACGATCGAGTGACCCCCCACCGTCGTCAGGAACTATGCCTTCGCATCTCTGGTAATCAAAATAGTTTATTTGATCAGGTAATTGAATGCAGACGTAATGTGTCATGCCGGCAACACCGGGTTTGTCCGTCCCTGCACCCCGCACATGCCTGCCAGAACCAACCTAGTTGGGTGATTTCATTATGGATTTTTTTAAACTAGGGTCACAATTGCAGTTATATGATCGCGAGTCATGGCTCTTAGCAATTCCCCCCAGTCCGGCCCTGCAGACCCGGTGCAATCAACGCAAGACGTCGGATTGGCGCGCAAGAATCGCGACGCCGCTCGTCGATTCACCTGGGAGATCGCCTCCATCAGCGTTCACCTGGAGGAGCTGCGCTACTTCTGGGCCAAGGCGCTCGGCGTCAGCGGGCCGCAATGGATGATTTTGATGGCAGTCGCGGAGCTCGATCAAGGCGACGGCATTCCGGTCAATGCCGTTTCGAAGCGGCTGCACGTCGATTCGTCGTTCGTCACGACGCAGTCCAAGCTGCTCGAGAAAAAAGGCTTCATGCGCAGGAAGCCCGCGCCGGAGGATGCGCGCGTGGTCAAGATGTCGCTGACGGACAAGACCTACAAGCAGCTCGCCAATCTCGAGGCGCAGCAGAACGCGATCAATGATTTCATCTTCGAGGAATTCGACGAGCAGTCGCTGGCCGTCTTCACGGAGAAGCTCGCCGCGCTCAAGACGCGAATCGAGAAGGCCTGCATGAAGGTCACGCTCGGAATCTGATCCGACGCGGCGACGTCAGCTCCACAGCCGCCGCGCCTTGCTCAGGCGCGCCGCGATCCAGTCGAACACAAAGGCGTTGCCAGGAGCCGGATTGTCCGCACCGCCCTGCTCGCCGGCGAACAACTTCAGCGTGATGTCCGGATGGTCCTGCTTCATCTCTGCGACCAGCCTGGCGACATGATCGGGCTGCAGCCAGCCCTGCTCGCGCAGCGCCACCAGGACCGGGCACATGATTCGACGCGCCACCCGACTTGTGCTGCCGATGTCGATCGCGGCACCTGCCGCGGCCGAATAACCGGCCAAAAACGCGCGCTCCTGCATGTCCCAGAGCCCGGCATCGCAGACCGCTGCGGCATAGCGCCGATCCAGCGCGATTCCGCGCGCGACAAAGGACGAGCCCCATTCGTCGGCAAGGATGGCGATCCGGTGCTCGTCGACATCGTCTCGGTCCGTCAAATAGTCCATCGCGCAGCCGATCGCCGATTCGAGCTCGCGGCTGCCGACGATATCGGCGAAGCCTTCGCCGCTGTCGGCGCCAAGCAGATCGACGACCAGCAGCGACAATCCGCGCTCCATGGCGAGATGCGCCAGCTTGGGTAGGCAGGACTCCTTGCGCTGGCCGGGCTCGCTGACGCAGAGCACCGCCGGCGCCTCGCCCGCTTCGCCTCGCGCCGGCAGAAAATAGCCCTGCAGCGGATAGTCCGCACGCCACGGAATCATGACGACCTCGCCCTGCGGATCGCGGCAGTGCAGGAAGGCGCGCGCGCAGGTGCGCATCCGGGCGACCATCGCCTGGGCACGCGAATCGTCGCCCTCGAACGGGAACGCCGCAGCCTGATAATAGGCGATCGCGCGCAGCCAGCCGGCCATGGCCGTCTCCGCGCAGCCGCGGCTGATGGCGCTCTCTGCCACCTGGCCCGCCTGATGCGCCATCACGGCCCATTCACGGTGCCAGGAATTCTCGTCATCGATGTCGATGCGCTGCGCCGCTGCGAGACATTCGCCGATATCCGGACTCGCGTCAGGCACGGATCCCAACAGCCGCATGAACTCGCTGGAGAGGTCGTCCCGCTCCAACCAGTGACTGCATGTCTTCAGAAACTCTCCCGACCGCATGGCAAGATCACTCTCATGCTCCACAACCAGCAAGCGCAATGTGACTTCACTGGGAATTTACCGTCAAGTGATCACGAGATATTTTTTTGTACGATAGCGGACATTCCCGGCAATATTCTTGCGCTGGTTCACGATGACCCAAGCAGCATTCAGACCGATTCGATTCGAATATCGAAGGTTCTGGCAGATTCGGAGCCCCAAAAAGCCGAAAAGCCCCCAGCGGGGCATCGCTGGAGGCTTCGGAGGTCTAACATCAGATAAGATTCTGTCTCCTCTGAGATGCCGGGTCGCCAGGGCGGCGGCATAAGCAAACATTACCTTAGTAACTAAGATATTTTCAACATGTTTTCTCCGAACTCGCGCACTTAATTATAAGCCGATGATTTCATGCAAAAAATCCCCGGGGCCGGAGAGAGATTCCGCAGAAGTGGGCGGCCCGGGGTTCCAATGAAACGCGCCGGCTTCTGCATGCGAGTCGCAGCAGCCCGGCCGCCGTTAGGGCAGCAGCTCTGGGAGATCATGAGCGTGCTGCGGCAGATCACAGAACATCCGGAGTCGATCCTGCACCACACGATGGCATTCGCAGGCACGTCGCCGCAGGCCGGCAGTGTCGCGGATCCGAAGCGAGCCACGGGCGCAGGCGACGAGGCCGCCCGCCCCCATGTCCGCCAGCACATGCGAGACGCCGGCCCGGCGCACGCCGAGCGCGCTCGCGATCTGAGCATGCGTCACCGGCAACTCATCGCTGTCGCAGAGCTCCTGTGCCCGCAGCAACCAGCGCGCCACGCGCTCGGGGATTTCGTGCTTCGCGTTGCACAGCGCGACCTGGGCTTTCAGTGTCATCAGGAGCTGAACATATTTGAGCAGGTGCTCCTTGATCGCCGGTCGCTCGGCGAGAATCAGGCGCAGCCGCTCCGCCTCGATCGTCAGCGCGATGCTCGGCACGAGGACGACGGTGCGCTGGATCGCCTGCATCGTGCCGAGCACGACCGAGACCCCGATGAAGCCGTGGCGCCCGATGCAGGCGACCTCGATCGCTCCGCCATCCCTGGCCATGCTCACGACGCGTGAAATCAATCCACTCTCGATGAAATACACCCGCTGGGGACAGCTGAGCACATCGTGCAGGATTGCGTTTCGCCGCAGCCGTACCAGCTTCAAATGAGGGCGCAGCAACGCAAATTCCGCATCGGGGAGCGTCGCCAGCAGCATGTTGCGCACGACAGATGCGGAAGATGACGCCATAGCGATGTGCGCCGTCGAAGCGGATTCAGACATCCTGCGACAAAACTCCGTCCCCATTTGCTCTTCGCTCTTTGGTGGCGATTGAGCTGCATCACGTGTCAACAGTCGAAGCGAGTGCTCCTGACGGCTTATTGGAAGATTATCGCATTCCCTGCAAGCGCGCGGACCTGCAATTTAACGGAGCGAATCGCTTCGCCGTACCGGGGGACGACGTCCCGCGGGGTCCGGGAAAGCCAGCGCGAATGGCTCCACATCAGCAACAAAAACCCCGGCGGTTGCCCGCCGGGGTTTCCCTCAATCGAGGTCGGGTGACCCGATTACCAGTTGCGCTGGGCGCGGATCAGCAGGCTGACCGTGTCCTGATCCTTCAGAGCATAGGTTCCGGCCGGAACGGCGGTCGCACTCGAGCCACCGTAGGTCGCGGTGCCGGAGTACTTCTGGTCGAGGTGGGTCCACGCCACGTCAGCCGAGAAGGTCAGGTTCTTCACCGGGGTCCAGCGGGTGATCGTACCGAGCTGGGCGATGTTGAAGTTCGGGTTGCAGTTGGCCGCGGTGATGCCGAGGCCAGTGATACCCGCGCTGGTGCAGATCAGCGCCTTGGCAGCGCCGTCGTAACGGACGCCAGCGTAAGCGCCGTACAGCGACGTATTCCAGTAGGGGTTCCAGTTGTGCGTGAAGGCACCGCGGAAGCCCCAGGTCGAGGTCAGCTCGAGACCGGTGCCGGTGGCAGCCGACGTACCGGCGTACACTGCATCGCCAAGGCCGGCGAAGCCGACGCCGCCGTTGTTGAACAGCGAGTACGAGGTCGGGCTCAGGCTCTGGAAGTTGTAGCGGCTCGCACCGTTGGTGTAGACGCCCTGGACGTTGATGGTGTCGCCAGGACCGGTCGGGATGTTCTTGATCGACAACGATGCCTGAGTGGCCCAGCCCCACTTGTCGCCGGGATGGCCAGTGGCCTCGCTCGCACCGTAGTAGCCGACGTGGTTGTCATGCGCTGCCGCCGACAACTGGAACAGACCCCAGGCCTGGTCGACGCGCAGGGCGCCGATGAAGTCCGGAGAGCGCGTGCCGCCGTAGTTGCTGACGCCATAAGAGCCGCCGACGATGCCGGCCGCCGAGGCGCCCGAGACGTTCCAGATCGAGGTCTGGTAATACTGCGACTGGTCTTCAGCCGACAGCGACAAGGTGATGCCCTGGCCGAAGTCCGCGGTGTAGGCGAACTGGTTGACACCGGTGACGGTGCCGCTGCCGCCGACGAGACCGTCGAAGTTGTTGCCCGGGTAGTTGGTCCAGGGCGCGTCGAACTGCGACACGGCCTTACCCATCGTGAAGCCGGCGAACTGGATGAAGGCGTAGTACACACCGAGCGAACCGCCGGCGATGCCATCATTGCTGAGGCCGTTGACGGAGGTCAGGCCGGCCGAGCTCGCCGAACCAGTCGAATACTGGGTGCCGCCATTGCCGATGCCGGTGTAGGTGCCCGAGGTCCAGGAGAACGTCAGGTCGGCATAGGTGCGGACCACGCCGTACTCGGTCGCGGTGCGCGTGTCGATGTTGAAGTCTTCACGCGAACGGGCCAGATAGTAATTGGTCAGGCGGTTGCTGGCGGCGTTGACGCCGGTGCTCTGCTGGCTGAAGTCGCCGCCGACATTGGCGAGACCGTCAACACGCAGATAGCCACCCAGCTTGATGCAGGTGTCGGTGCCGGGGATGTAGTAGAAGCCTGCGCCGTAAAGCGAGCAGACGCGCACGTACTCAACGGCCTTCGCCTTGATCGGCAAGTCAGCCGCCTGCGCTCCGGCCACAGCGAGCAGAGCCGCCGCGGAGCCCAGAGCAAGGCTCTTAATCACGTTCATGTTAAACCTCCAAGTTGCTCAATCAGGGAAGGTTCCGGCTCCGCCGGGTGTGAGACACCCTTGAGGTTTGGTTCCCTTGACCCCTTCGACCCGCAGCTCAGCCGCTTCGCGCCATCGGACACACCCGCATCACGCGAGGGACTTGAGCGAACGACCTAAACGGGACGACGTCGGGATGCCCCCCTTCGTCGCAGGGGCAGAATTACCGAACGGGATTGCACACGCAACAAAGGAACCACTTGCGCGGCCCTGCCGGGGCGCGTTTTCAAAACGGTGTTGCACAAATAACACGAGGGTTTTACTGGTTATCCTCTCACAAGCTTTTGTTTTCGTAGGAATTTTCGGGAAGCCGGTTTTTCCGGACCGAAGCGCACGCAACCAAGGCTCGGATGGAACGACTTACCTCTGACCGGGCCTCCGCCGGGATGGATCGGATCGCGGAGCACGTCGGACGTCGAATCGCGGGTGGACGACCTCGCCTGCAGACGGGCAGCGGCACCGGCCGGATCCCTTCATTCTCCGATGTGTCGGCTTTGTGCCGCGGCACGATTCGGACGCGCTGGTGCAAAGCGCGGATCAAGACCCGACGCGATCAAGCGTTACAGACACGCATCATAGAGAGGGGTGCAATGGCGCGTCGGCCTCCCCGCCTGGGCGTCCAGATCGATGAGGCCGAAGCGCAAATCTCTCCGCCCTCGCCTCCCTCACAGCAATGGAGAGCGAGGATTTCTGTGCGTCCTCAATCTGCCGCTTGCGGCTCGCCGCGTCGTCGGGCATACCGACCGGAGCCGGAGACGTGGCCGAGTGGCTGAAGGCGGCGGTTTGCTAAACCGTTATAGGCTTGTAAAGGCCTATCGAGGGTTCGAATCCCTCCGTCTCCGCCAGCCTCTCTTTTCAAGCGCTTAGCCCAACATCAGAGCCAAAGGCCGATCCGCGGCTTGAGGCGGCTTTCGCCGACGCAAGAACGCGTCAGGGTTGTGGCGACTTTGTTAGGGCTCAAGGACGTGAACTGTACCCGACGGCGGCGGCCCGAGCCGTCGCTTGCGCCATTCGGCAGTCGGCGTGTCTTTGCCCGACTTTCGTTGAGTCCGCTTGCGGACACCGAGAATAGACCTTGGAATGCTGCCATAGACAGACTGTGGAAGGAACGAACACCAGCAACAGCCGTTGGCTGTGGGAGTACTTCCCTGCAGAAAACGCGCTTTCGCAACGCGACGGCCTCGAACAGGACCGCTGGCAGGAAGCATTCATCGGGGCGATCGAGGTTCTGCCTGCGAGAGACGAAGGCAGGCAGACATCTCTATCATGGCGACAGGCCGCCGGTCGCACCAATCCGC
>NZ_JBARGP010000345.1:0-1776 GCF_049798375.1 Bradyrhizobium sp. | reverse complement strand
ACATCAAGCTCGATCCTCGGCAAGCTGCTGCTGTTTTTCCTCAAGGCGGGCTCTCTCACCTTTGGCAGCGGGCTGGTGATCGTGCCGTTCCTCGAGCAGGGGCTTGTTCAGCAATTCGGCTGGCTCGATCAGCGTCAGTTCCTGATCGCGGTCGCGATCGGCATGATCAGCCCGGGGCCGGTCGTGATCACCGCGACGTTCGTCGGCTATCTCGTTGCCGGCTTCTGGGGCTCGCTGGTCTCGACCGTCGGGATCTTCCTGCCATCATTCCTGTTCGTGCTGATTGCCGCGCCGTTGCTTGCGCGACATCGCGCCAACCCGAATGTGCAGGGCTTCGTCAAGGGCGCCTACGCCGCCGCGATCGGGACCATCCTCGGCGCCTGCATCCTGCTCGGTCGGATCGCGATCGGCGACTGGCTGACGGCGCTGGTCGGGATCGTGTCGCTCGCGATCCTGTTTCGATGGAAGGTCAGCAATCCGCTGCTGATCGCTGCGACCGCCGTCGTCGGCCTGATCGCCTATCCAGTCCTGCAGCCGTCATGGGTGATGGTGCACTAGAGCCTCCGTTCGGCTGGACCGGACGGAGGTCCTCGCTCTGCGCGGCTGCTCGTTATTGGCCGAGCACGTCGCTTCGCGTTCTTTCAAGGCGCGCCCTGATCGTTTGTGCGATCGCAGCCGGTGCCTCGTCCGGAATTGCGAAGCACGAACTCGCATTGATCTCGCAGAGGACGTAGGTGTCGGCGCCGGCCGCGTCACGTGGGCCATAGAGGAAATCGGCGTCCCAGATCACGGGCAGCGATGCCTCGTCGATGCCGAGGGTCTCAATCAATTGCGGCGTCCATTCGTTTTCCATCAAGCGCCGCAGAGCCTGGAATGGCAGGGCGTCGGGCCCATGCATGATCCGCGGCCCGGGTTGAGCTTCGGCTGAATCCGGACCAGCAGGCGGAGGCGGCAGCAAGGCCTTGATAAGCTGGTGACCGAAGCCCGCCACCTTCGATCCGCTCATGTAACATCGGATCATGCCCTCTTGCAGGCGCGGTTGAAACGCTTGGTCGATGATGCAGCCGCCCCATCCAAAATAGGACTCGCATCGGGTCAAGAACCCATCGAGCGGCAATTCCTCCGGCCGGCTGCCGCGTTGCGCGTGCAGGATCCGGACCATCGTGTCACGCCCCGGCACATCCTCCACCTTCCATACGCCTTGCCCGCCGTTGCCCCGGTTTTGCTTGAGGACACGGGGGCCGCTCGCACGCAGGCGTGGGGGAAACTCGGTGCGGAATATCTTGGCATCGTCGTACCGATAGGTGTCGGTGCCCCAGCCGAAGTGGCGCGTTCGATGGAGGACGTCCTTGACCCCCATCTTCAAAATCACGTCGGGATGGGCGCTCACCCAGATGCCGCGCGCCGCGACCTCACGGAGCAGCGGATCGAGCGACGCGCGGGTCTTGCCCTGATGGATCGGATCGACCCAGACCAGCACGCCGTCGACCGTCAGCAGTTGGTTACGCACGTCGTCCGCGAAGCTCTCGTCATAGACGACCGGAATGGCCTCGGTGGCCGCGCCCGCGAGCGCCTCGAAGACGCGGACGAAGCGATTATTTTGCGGCGTTGCCTGGCGGCGCGCATCTTCGTCGCCACGCCAAAGGATTGCTATCTTGGAATCAGCAGGGGTCGATTGTTCGATCATCATGCGCAAGCTCCACGAGGGATCAGGGTGCGCAGAGCTTGGACCGAGGTCTCGTGGGGAGTCCGCAATGTCCCCATGTCGCAATCCTA
>NZ_JBARGP010000344.1:0-4018 GCF_049798375.1 Bradyrhizobium sp. | reverse complement strand
AGTCTGGATTGCTTCGTCGGGGCTGTCAGGAAATAGACAGAAACGAGAACAAGTTTCGTAACAGATCGAGTCTGAAACCGAATCGAAGCAAGAACCTTGTTCACGTTTTTGTCTAAAAACTTACAGCCCCGTCGCTTCGCTCCTCGCAATGACGGCGGGATGGGTAGCGATCCTCTAGCTCACTTCATCGTCGGGATCGAGAACTCAGCGCCTTCCTTGACGCCTGACGGCCAGCGCGAGGTCACGGTCTTGGTCTTGGTGTAGAAGCGGATCGAGTCCGTGCCGTGCTGGTTGAGATCGCCGAAGCCGGACTTCTTCCAGCCGCCGAAGGTGTAATAGGCGATCGGCACCGGGATCGGCACGTTGATGCCGACCATGCCGACATTCACCTTGGACGCGAAGTCACGCGCCGCGTCACCGTCGCGGGTGAAGATCGCGACGCCATTGCCGTAGTCGTGGTCGGACGGCAACGCCAGGGCCTCGGGGTAATCCTTGGCGCGCACCACCGACAGCACCGGGCCAAAGATCTCTTCCTTGTAGATGCGCATGTCCTTGGTGACGTTGTCGAACAGGCAGCCCCCCATGTAGAAGCCGTTCTCATAGCCCTGCATCTTGAAGCCGCGGCCGTCGACGGCGAGCGTCGCGCCTTCCTTGATACCGATCTCGACGTAGTTCTTCACGCGCTCGACGGCCTCCTTGGTGACCAGCGGACCGAAATCGGCCGACGGATCGACCGAGGTGCCAATCTTCAAGGACTCGACGCGCGGAATCAGTTTCTCCATCAGCCGGTCGGCGGTGGTCTTGCCGACGGGAACGGCAACCGACACCGCCATGCAGCGCTCGCCGGCGGAGCCGTAGCCGGCGCCGATCAGCGCGTCGACCGCCTGATCCATGTCCGCGTCGGGCATGATGATGGCGTGGTTCTTGGCGCCGCCAAAACACTGGCAGCGCTTGCCGTGGGCGGCGGCACGCTCATAGATGTATTGCGCGATCGGCGACGAGCCGACGAAACCGACCGCCATGATGTCCGGATCCTCCAGGATAGCGTCGACCGCCTCCTTGTCGCCGTTGACCACATTGAGGATGCCGGCCGGCAGGCCGGCTTCGATGAACAGCTCGGCGAGCTTCATCGGCACGCCGGGATCACGCTCGCTGGGCTTGAGAATGAAGGCATTGCCGCAGGCAATCGCCGGCGCGAACTTCCACATCGGAATCATCGCCGGGAAATTGAACGGCGTGATGCCGGCAACGACGCCGAGCGGCTGGCGGATCGAATAGATGTCGATGCCGGGGCCCGCGCCCTCGTTGAACTCGCCCTTCATCAGATGTGGGATGCCGCAGGCAAACTCGACCACTTCCAGGCCGCGCTGGATGTCGCCCTTGGCATCGGGGACGGTCTTGCCGTGCTCGCGGGCGAGCAGCTCGGCGAGCTTGTCGTAGTCGCGTTGGACCAGTTCGAGGAATTTCATCATCACGCGCGCGCGGCGCTGCGGATTGGTTGCGGCCCAGCCCGGCTGGGCGGCCTTGGCGTTCTCCACTGCGGCCCGCAGCTCGGCGCGGGAGGCCAGCGCAACCTTGCCCTGCACCTCACCGGTCATGGGCTCGAACACGTCGGCCGTCCGGCCAGAAGTGCCCTTGACCTCGCGGCCGCCGATGAAATGACCGATTGAACGCATGCTGTCCTCCCAAGATAAGCAAGTGCCGATTTGGTCGGCATCTTGCAGTCTTTACGGCGTTTGGGAAGGGTCTATCCGCGCGGCGGAACTGCGAAAATGCCGCCCTTGCCGCCGCTCAGCCGGCGGCAGCCATCACCTCGTCGGGAGCTGCTGCGCGGACGCGATCATGCCGGCGTCAGCGCCGTGCGGCGGCCATGGAGGTCTTGCCTGCCGGACGCTTGCGCGCGCTCGGCTTCGCTGCGCTCTTCGGCACCTCGCCGTGGCCATATGCGCAAGCCAGCGCAGCGGATCGACCGGCATCGAGGATTTCGTCCGAGAACTCGCTGCTGCCGGCGACGCGCGCCATCACCAATGTGCCCATCAGGGTGGCGAGCATGGCCGAGGCGCGCTTGCGGGCAACCTTGGGCGGGACGTCGAGAATGTTTTCGGCAAACAGGTCGACCATCGCCTCGAGCTTGGCGGCGAAGGCCTTGCGCGTCTTCGGGCTCTCCCGGGCGATCTCGGCGCCGAGCGCCGGAATGGCGCAACCATGACCGACATCGTCGCGATGCTGTGGACACAAATAACCATCGATAATCGCGAGCAGGCGCTGCTCCGGTGCCAGCTCGGCCAGCACCTTGCGCCATCGTTCGGTCGAACGATCCATCGCGTCGCCGAACGCCTCGATGACAAGCGCTTCCCGCGACGCGAAATGCGCGTAGAAGCCGCCATGGGTGAGGCCTGCCTCCTTCATCAGGTCGGCGACGCCGACACCGTGGGCGCCCTTCTCCCGCAGCCTTACCGAGGCCTTGCGAACGATTCGCGCGTGGGTTTCCGCCTTGTGTTCCGGTGAATACCGCATGGCTGTCCTATGACATGTTCTCAATCATATAATAGCAGCTTCGTTCCGGGACCGCTGCAGCTATTTCATTAATTCGCGTTCAGCTAAGTCGGGATGGTTGACATGGGCGCGGTTTAGCTTGGAACTGGGCAATCACCTGATCTCATCCTCTCACGAGATATTCCATGGACATGCTCAATTCCCATTGCGGCGTCAGTCGTGATTCCCGCGGCGTTGTGACGCTGACCATCTGCAATGCGGGCTCGCTCAACATCTTGGGCTCCGCGGTGACCGATGACGTGCGCACCGGCCTGGAGCAGCTCGCGGCCGACGACTCGATCCATGTGCTGGTGCTCGCCGGCCAGAGCGGCAAGAGCCTGATCGGCGGCGCCGACATCAAGGAGATGGCGACCCTCGACCAGGCCTCCGCGGAGGCGTTCATCACGCGGCTTGCCAAGCTCTGCGAAGCCGTGCGCGCCTTCCCCGCGCCCGTCGTCGCGCGCATGCCGGGCTGGTGCCTCGGCGGCGGGCTCGAAGTGGCCGCCTCCTGCGACATCCGCATCGCAGCTGACGACGCCAAGTTCGGCATGCCCGAAGTGCGCGTCGGCATCCCGTCGGTGATCCATGCCGCGCTGCTGCCGCGGCTGATCGGCTGGGGCCGTACCCGCTGGCTGCTGCTGACGGCAGAGACGATCGACGCGCCGACCGCGCTCGCCTGGGGCTTGGTCAATCAGGTCGCGGCGGAAGGCGGTCTCGATGCGGCCGTCGAGCATGCCGTGGCAGCGTTGCTCGCCTGCGGTCCCAAGGCGTTGCGCGCGCAGAAGGCGCTGCTGCGCGAATGGGAGGAATTGCCGCTGAAGCAATCGGTCGACGTCTCGATCGGCGCCTTCGGCCGCGCGTTCCTGACCGACGAGCCGACGCGGCTGATGCAGGACTTCGTCAACCGGAAGCGATAGGATTCGCAACTTTTTCCAAGAAGGCGACACCGCTTTGCAGAATATTTGCGCAGAAGCAGTGGTCGAGCAGTCGTCAGCGCGCATGCGGGGCATCCAGCCATCGCCGGTGTTTACTGGATCATCCGCTTTCGCGGATGATGACGACTGAGGACGACAATACCACAGTCGATCTCACGGCAAATTTAGCGGTGGACGTCCGTTGCAATTTTCGCAACGCATTATATGATGGATATAATATTACAGACATCGAGGGAACACGCCATGGCCCATTCGCCCGATCCCGTCGTCATCCTCTCCGCCGCCCGCACACCGCTTGGCCGCTTCATGGGAGATCTGTCCTCCTTCAGCGCCAACAAGCTTGGCGCTCATGTCATCAAGGCCGCGCTGACGCGCGCCAACCTCGCGCCCGATGCGATCGACGAGGTGTTCATGGGCAATGTGCTGCCGGCCGGACAAGGCCAGGCGCCGGCCCGCCAGGCCGCGCGCGCTGCCGGCCTGCCCGACGCCACCGGCGCCACCACCATCAACAAGGTCTGCGGCTCCGGCATGAAGGCGACCATGCTGGC
>NZ_JBARGP010000343.1:0-5819 GCF_049798375.1 Bradyrhizobium sp. | reverse complement strand
TTGCCCTCGCGCACGTCCATCGACATCCGCACGATCGGGTCGTCCTGCGCCTGGCGATGCACCTCGGTGAGCATCGCGTCGGGCTCCTGCTCGGTGAAGAAGCCGCCGCCCTGGATCGGCGGCAATTGCGCGGGATCGCCGAGCACCAGCAGCGGACAGTCGAAGGAGAGCAGGTCCTGGCCGAGACCGGCGTCGACCATCGAGCATTCGTCGACGATGATCAGCTTGGCCTTGGAGGCCGGCGCATCGTCCCACAGTTCGAAATTCGGCTGCTCCTCGCCGCTCTCGCGGGCGCGGTAGATCAGCGAATGAATCGTGGAGGCGTTGTCGCAGCCCTTGTTGCGCATCACCAGCGCAGCCTTGCCGGTGAAGGCCGCGAATTTGACCTCGCCGTCGACGCCTTCCGCGATGTGGCGGGCCAGCGTGGTCTTGCCAGTTCCGGCATAGCCGAACAGACGGAAGACCGGCGGTGTGCCGCTGGTGCCGGGCTTGGCTTTCAGCCAGTCGCCGACGGCCTTGAGGGCGGAATCCTGGTGGGGCGTGAAGGTGGGCATCCGGTTTTTCTGGGAGGTGACCGCCAAAGGACGAGTCGTGACCGGGTGAACCTAAGGGTTGTTTCGGGGAGATCAAGCCGGAAGGGGCGAGGCAGCGGGACTTCCGGAGGGCGGGCAAAGCGAAGCGTGCCCACCACCGACTTGTCGGCTGGAACGGGTGGGCACGGCGCATCGCGCCTTTGCCCACCCTACGCAGCTACGCAGCGTCGGATGTGAACCTACTGCCACCCCGGCACGCCGCGCATGTCGGGCAGATGGTGGGCAATGCCCTTGTGGCAATCGATGCAGGTTTTCTCACCAGTGAACAGGAAGCGCTGGTGCGCATCGGCGGCGCGCGGCGACTGCTTGGTGATGTCCATCGACTGCGCGCTGTGGCAGTTGCGGCATTCCAGCGAATCATTGGCCTTGAAGCGGGCCCACTCATGCTCCGCCAGTTCGAGGCGGTGATCGGTGAATTTCTCGCGGGTGTTGATCGAGCCGAACAAATGGCCCCAGACCTCTTTCGAGGCCTGCATCTTGCGGGCGATCTTGTCGGTCCAGTTATGAGGCACATGACAGTCCGGGCAGCTGGCGCGCACGCCGGAGCGGTTGGTGAAATGGACGGTCGATTTCAGTTCGTCGAACACGTTGTCGCGCATCTCGTGGCAGGAGGTGCAGAATTTTTCTGTGTTGGTGAGCTCGAGCGCGGTGTTGAAGCCGCCCCAGAAGATGATGCCGGCGACGAAGCCCGCCAGCACCAGCACGCCGAGTCCGAATATCGAACTCGGGCGGATCAGCACGTCGATCAATTCGAGTAGGAAGTTCCAAGCGCGGTAGAGCAGGCCGGGCCGCTTGTCGGGGACGGGCGCCGGCGCACCGGTTTCGGTCGTGCTGCTCATCGGTGGCTACCCGGCTTTTCGCGCGAAAGCATGCTGTCGATGTCGACGAAATCGTTGCCGACCGGCGGATTGGCCGCGTTCTGCGGCACGTGACACTCGGTGCAGAAGTAGCGACGCGGCGACACGAAGGCCAGGAACTGGCCCTCGCGATCCATGAAATGCGTGATCGAGATCATCGGCGCCTGCGACTCCGCAATGCGGGCACGGGCATGGCAGGACAGGCATTTGTTGCTGTTGAGGTCGATCTGGTAGTTGTCGATCGTATGCGGAATCACCGGCGGCTGCTCGGGATAATTGCGTACCTCCCGGTCGGCTGTGTTCTTGTTCGGTAGCATCGGCGGCGCTGGGCCTTCCTCGTTGAGCGGCGTCGGTCCGCGCAGGCCGGAGCTGACGGTCTCCGCAAGCAGCGCCGATGAACCGGCCGCCAGCATGGCTGCAAGCCACATCATCATGAGCTTCCTGAACATGATCGTCACACCCGCTCGATGCGCACGGCGCATTTCTTGAAATCAGTCTGCAGCGAAATCGGATCGGTGGCGTCGAGCGTCACTTTGTTGATCAGTTTGGATTCGTCGAACCAGGGCACGAAGACCAGCCCGCGCGGTGGCTTGTTGCGGCCGCGAGTCTCGACGCGAACACGGATGAAGCCGCGGCGGGAGACCACTTTCACCTCATCACCGCGCCGAAGCTTTGCCTCTTGCGCGTCGTCGGGATGCATGAAGCAGACGGCTTCAGGAAATGCCCGGTAGAGCTCCGGCACGCGGCGCGTCATGGTGCCGGAGTGCCAATGTTCGAGCACGCGGCCCGTCGACAGCCAGAACGGATAGTCCTTGTCGGGTGATTCCGCCGGCGGCTCGTAGGGCAGGGCGAAGATACGCGCCTTGCCGTCCGGGAAGCCATAGAACTGCACGCCCGTGCCGGCCTTGACGTAGGGGTCCGAGCCCTCGCGAAAGCGCCAGCGCGTCTCCTGGCCGTTGACAACCGGCCAGCGCAGGCCGCGCTCGTGGTGATAGCTGTCGAACGGCGCGAGGTCATGGCCGTGGCCGCGACCGAACGAAGCGTATTCCTCGAACAGGCCCTTCTGAACGTAGAAGCCGAACGCCTTCGACTCGTCGTTCGCGTAGCCCTCCTCGATCTGGTCGGTGCCGAACTTGTCGACCTGGCCGTTGCGATAGAGCACGTCGAACATCGTCTTGCCGCGCACCTCCGGCTGCTTCGCGATCAGTTCCTCCGGCCACACTTCCTCGATCTTGAAGCGTTTGGCGAACTCCATCAGCTGCCAGAGATCGGAGCGCGACTCGCCCGGCGCCGTCACAAGTTGGTGCCAGAACTGGGTGCGGCGCTCGGCATTGCCATAGGCGCCTTCCTTCTCGACCCACATTGCGGTCGGGAGGATGAGGTCGGCGGCGAGCGCGGTGACGGAGGGATAAGCGTCGGAGACGACGATGAAATTATCCGGGTTCCGGAAGCCCGGATAGGTCTCCTCGTTGATGTTGGGACCAGCCTGCAGATTGTTGTTGACCTGCACCCAATAGGCGTTGAGCAGGCCGTCCTTCAGCATCCGGCTCTGCAGCACAGCATGATAGCCGGGCTTGTCGGGAATCGTGCCCTCGGGCAGCTTCCAGATGTGCTCTGCCTTGGCACGGTGCTCCTTGTTGGTGACCACCATGTCCGCCGGCAGGCGGTGCGAGAAGGTGCCGACCTCGCGCGCGGTGCCGCAGGCCGAGGGCTGGCCGGTCAGCGAGAACGGGCTGTTGCCGGCTTCGGCAATCTTTCCGGTCAGCAGATGGATGTTGTAGACGAGGTTGTTGCACCAGACGCCGCGGGTGTGCTGGTTGAAGCCCATGGTCCAGAACGAGACCACCTTGGTCTTCGGTTCCGCGTAAAGCTCGGCGAGCGCCTGCAGCCGGTTGAGCGGCACACCCGACATCTCGGCGGCCTTCTCCAAGGTGTAATCGGCGACGAATTTTGCATACTCGTCGAAGCTGATGTCGGTGGCGTCATTGGCGTTGCCACGGCCGGTCGCGACCTTTTCCAGCGGATGCTCGGGGCGCAGGCCGTAACCGATATTGGTCTGGCCGCGCTTGAACACGGTATGCGCGTTGACGAAGTCTTTGTTGACGCGCCCCGTCTTGATGATGTGGTTGGCGATCGCGTTGAGGATGTAGAGATCGCTGTGCGGCTTGAACACCATGCCGATGTCGGCTAGGTCGAAGGAGCGGTGCTCGAAGGTCGAGAGCAGAGCGACTTTGACATGCGGAGCCGACAGCCTGCGGTCGGTCACCCGCGTCCACAGGATCGGATGCATCTCGGCCATGTTCGAGCCCCACAGTACGAACGCATCGGTGGCCTCGATATCGTCGTAGCAGCCGGCGGGCTCGTCGATGCCGAAGGTGCGCATCATGCCGGCCACGGCCGAGGCCATGCAGTGCCGCGCATTGGGATCGATGTTGTTGGAGCGGAAGCCGGCCTTGAACAGCTTGACCGCGGCATAGCCCTCAAAGACCGTCCACTGGCCCGAGCCGAACATGCCGACGCCGGCGGGGCCGCGCTTCTTCAGCGCATCCTTGAACTTCACGGCCATGATGTCGAAGGCCTCGTCCCAGGACACCGGCGTGAACTCGCCTTCCTTGTCGTACTTGCCGTTGGTCTTGCGAAGCATCGGATGGGTGAGGCGATCGTGGCCGTACATGATCTTGGAGAGAAAATAGCCCTTGACGCAATTGAGCCCGCGATTGACCTCGGCCTTGATGTCGCCATGGGTGGCGACCACGCGATTGTCCTTGGTCGCGACCATCACGCTGCAGCCGGTACCGCAGAAGCGGCAGGCCGCCTTGTTCCACTGCAATTCGCTGGCGGCGCGCTCGGTGACGAGGTTGGCGGCAAGCGACGGCGCGGGCATGCCGGCAGCCGCTGCGGCAATCGCGGCGGCCTCGAGCTTGAGCATCTCGCGGCGGTTGATCTTGGTGTCGGTCATGAACGGTCTCTGCTGAGTTGACGGAGCGTCAGCCGGCGTCGATGGCATGGAAGACGAGGCAGGCTGTGTGGACATGCCGCAGCGATGCAATGTCGTTCATGATGCTGCCGAGCGCGCCGGCATCGGGCGCGTCGACCACGACGATCAGCTTGCCGCGCGCATCGCGGCCATGGATCTCGCAGCCGGCGAAGGCGAGAATGTCGGCCTCGACGGTGTCGAGATGCGCAGGGTTTGCCTGCACCACGATGCTTGCGATCTCGCCGCCGGGCGGCGCTATCACGCGCTCCGCGCTTAGCACACGCCCCGTGATCAGGGTGCGACGGTTGATGGTCTGGGTCAATTCAGTCATTCCTGCTGCGAGCGGATCAATGCGCCGCGGGTGGCCCGGGTGGCCCCGCGATCATCTGGTAGACCCACACGGCGAGCCCATAGCTGCCGACCGTCGCAACCGCGAGGGCCGGCATCACCACTGCAGTCAGGAGCAGGAACGCGAAGATTTCCATGCGCTTGCGGCGCGGACGTCCACGCATGTCGTCACCGAGGGCCGACATGTTCGGTCTCTTTCGGATTTTGGATCGGATTTGGGAGAGCATGACGGCATCCGGGCCGTCGCCTGATTACAGCATAGGAATCCCGCAACGCCGCGCCTTGACTTAAATCAATGAGCCCGCCACCGCGCATCCCAAATCGCGCCGTACGGAAAATGGAGCGTCTGATGGCGCGTCGCGTCGCCGGATCCGGCGTAGACAGCCCGCGAACGGTACTCCACTATGTTGCAAACAACATCAGCGGGGAGAGAGACGTCATGAAGTTTGGCATCTTCTACGAGCTGCAACTGCCGCGTCCGTGGCAAGCGGGCGACGAGCTCAGGCTCTACCAGGACGCACTGACTCAGCTCGAGACCGCCGACCGGCTCGGCTATCACTACGCCTGGGTGGTCGAGCACCATTTTCTCGAAGAATATTCGCATTCGCCGGCGCCCGAGGCTTTCCTCGCCGCCGCCAGCCAGCGCACGAAAGACATCCGGCTCGGCCACGGCATCTTCCAGCTCACCACCAACCATCCGGCGCGCGTCGCCGAACGTATCGCGGTGCTCGATCTGCTCTCGCGCGGCCGCTGCGAGTTCGGCATGGGCGAAAGCGCGTCCATCACCGAGCTGACGCCGTTCGGCCGTGACATGGAGACCAAGCGCGAGGTGTTCGAGGAGGCGGTCCAGGCGATCTTCCCGATGTTCACCAAGGTCGGCACCGAGCATCATGGCAAGTATTTCGACATTCCCCTGCGTAACGTGGTGCCGAAGCCGGTGCAGAAACCGCATCCGCCGCTGTGGATGGCGTGCTCGCAATTGCCGACCATCGAACGCGCGGGCCAGAGCGGTTTCGGTGCCCTCGGCTTCCAGTTCGTCAGCGC
>NZ_JBARGP010000342.1:0-7222 GCF_049798375.1 Bradyrhizobium sp. | reverse complement strand
TTTCGAGGTCGAGGTGCTGGATGCCGACCCGCGCCGGGTGAAGCGGCTGCGCATCGCGTTGCGCAAGGAGCGCCCCGCGCCACGCACCCAACGTGAGCGGGGGCGTCGCGAAGCCGCACCGGAGACGGCGCCCGAGACTTCGCCCGAGACTTCGACCGAGACTTCGACCGAGAGCGCGCCGGAGACTGGCGCGGCGCCGGAGACCGGACGGGAGCCCGGCCATGACAATGCCAGCCCGCCGGCCGGCGATGGAGCGGGCTCGCAGTGATCGCCACATCCAAGTTGCGTGCTATTGCGCTCGCCATCATCCTGTCCTGGGGCTGGAAGCGCGCCTTGATCGCGCTTGTCGCGGGCGCGCTGTCAGCACTGGCAATGGCGCCGTTCGATGCCTGGCCCGTGCTGTTCATCACCTTTCCGGTGCTGGTCTGGCTGATCGATGGCGCTGCTGCTGGACGCTATCGTGGCGTGCCGGCGGCGGCGCTGACCGGGTTCTGGTTCGGGCTCGGCTATTTCGTGCCGGGCCTCTATTGGATCGGCTACGCGTTTCTGGTCGATGCCGACACCTTCGCTTGGCTGATGCCGTTCGCCGTGCTCGGGCTGCCGGCCTATCTCGCCTTGTTTCCGGCCATCGGCTGTGCGTTGGCGCGGCTGATCTGGACCCGCGACGCTTCGCGGATCCTGGCGCTCGCGGCCACGCTCACCGTGAGCGAATGGCTGCGCGGCCATGTCCTGACCGGATTTCCCTGGAATACATTCGGCTATGCGCTCTCAGCGCCATTGGCGCTGGCGCAATCGGCCTCGCTGGTCGGGCTCTGGGGCATGACGCTGATCGCGGTCGCGATCTTTGCGAGCCCCGCGACGCTGATCGACAGCGGACGGCGCGGCGGACGGCCGTGGCTGCCGCCTGTCGCGGCGCTTTTATTGCTGATCGCAATGGGCACATTCGGCGCTGTTCGCCTGACGCGGCATCCGACCGCCATGGTGCCGAATCTCAAGCTTCGCATCATGCAGCCGAACCTGCAGCAGGACGTAAAGTTCAATTACTCCGCCAAGGCGGAGGTGATGCGAAAATATCTGGCCCTGTCGGACCGCGCCTCTGGCCCGCGGGCCACCGGCGTGCATGATGTCAATATACTGATCTGGCCGGAATCGGCGTTTCCGTTCTTCCTGACGCGCGAACCGGACGCGCTGGCGGAGATCGCCAATCTGCTGCAGCCCGCGACGGTCTTGATCACCGGTTCAGTACGTGCACCAGACCTGCCACGAAATGCACGAGTCACGCGCGCTTATAATTCGATCTACGTCATCGATCACGACGGCAGCATTTTGTCTGTCTATGACAAACTGCATCTTGTCCCATTCGGCGAGTATCTGCCGCTCCAGGGTCTAATGGAGCGACTGGGTTTCGAGCAGCTTACAAAAGTCCAGGGCGGATTCATTCCCGGCACCGTGTCGCACAATCTGGACATTCCGCACGCTCCGCGAGCGCTACCCCTGATCTGCTATGAAGCAATTTTTCCCGGCAACGTTGCGGCGCAAAACGATGAGGATCGACCAGGATGGATCGTCAATCTAACAAATGACGGCTGGTTTGGAATTTCGACCGGTCCTCATCAGCATCTGCAGCAGGCACAATGGCGCGCCATCGAGCAAGGTTTGCCGTTGGTGCGCGCCGCCAACACGGGTATTTCAGCCGTAATCGATCCGTTAGGACGAAATATCGCTGAACTCGGCCTTGGCATCGAGGGCGTTCTCGATTCGTCGCTGCCTGCCGCAATCGCACCGACGATCTATGCGCGGAGCGGCGACATCCCCGCCGCGGTGCTGTTCGCGGCCGCCCTGTTTGTCGTATTACGACGCCGCGCCGCCAAAAGCGTTGCGAGATAGTTGCACATTCTTGTTTCTTTTCTCGGCGGCAAGATTTTTTTTGACAAGCAAAACTCCAAGTGTTGACAGATCGACACTGCAATTCGCATTCTCGCGCGGCAGTAGATCTGTCAGTTCGTTGCTCAACACGTCTTCCTTCGTCACAACATCCGAGCAGAAATTGACGGTGTTAGCGCCTGAGGCATAACTGCGGTGGCCTCGTCCCAAGGGCCAGATTCAAGGAGTGTGAGAGATGTCGACGAAAGCGCCCAACCCTGTTGACAAACATGTCGGCAGCCGGGTGCGGATGCGCCGTATCATGCTGGGTATGAGCCAGGAAAAGCTTGGTGAGGCTCTCGGCCTTACATTCCAGCAGATACAGAAGTACGAAAAGGGCACGAACCGCGTTGGTGCGAGCCGAATTCAGCAGATTTCCGAGGTTCTCCAGGTCCCGGTGTCGTTCCTGTTCGAGGGAGTTCCAAGCGGCGGGATCAATGGCGAGGCATTCGGCGAGGGTGCGTCGCCCGCTTATGTGTCCGACTTTCTCGCGACCTCGGAAGGATTGGCTTTGACCCGCGCGTTCACGCGGATCAACGATTCCAAGCTTCGCCGCAGCATTGTCGACCTGGTCGAGCAGATCGCCGACCGCGAAGGGCCCGATGACCGCTGATTATGTTGCGCAAGGTTTCCGGCGCCGTCGGGCGTATAAGGAGAACTGATAGCGCAATAAGCCGAATTGATACGAGATGGGCGCGATGGCCGGTTGCGAACGGCTATCGCGCCCTTCGCCGTTTTGTTAGCAAGCCAGCTCCGAGGTGCGTGGGCCTTCACACCGCCTCGAACTCGGACTACGGCCTGGGAATCGAATTCCTGCGATCCGCATGTTGGACACCCAGCAATAACGATTACGAGCATTCATCATCTCCCGAGCGACACCACATGATCGGCCCTGCAGTAAATCCCTTCGACAGCAAGGATATTCTCGACGGCATCCGCAGCTGGGTCGAGATCGAGACGCCGACCGAGGCGCCTGATCAGGTCAACCGGCTCGCGACGCTGGTCGCCGACGGCTATCGCGGGCTGCCTGCGACCGTCGAGCGCGTCGCGGGCCGCGACGGCTGCGGTGACCATTTGATCGCACGGTCGTCATGGGGACAGGACGCGCCCGGCATCCTAGTGTTGAGCCATCTCGACACCGTGCATCCGCTCGGCTTCATCAAGCGGCTGCCGTTCAGGGTCGACGACGAGGTAGCGTTCGGCCCCGGCATCTACGACATGAAGGGCGGCGCCTACCTCGCTTTTCACGCTTTTCGAGAAATTTGCGCGGACGCCGTGCGCCCTCCGCTCGGCATCACACAACTGTTCGTGTCCGACGAGGAGATTGGCAGCCCGACGTCACGGGCCTTGATCGAGGCGGAGGGACGCAAGGCCAAATATGTCCTTGTCACGGAGCCGGCACGCGACGGCGGCAAGATCGTGACCGGGCGCAAGGGCGTGGCGCGCTTCGACGTCACGATCAAGGGCGTGCCCGCGCACGCCGGCACGCGTCCAGAGGATGGACGCAGCGCCATTCGCGAGCTCGCCAATGTGATCCAGACACTCGAGGCCCTCAACGATCCCGAACGCGGCGTCAGTGTCAATGTCGGCGTCGTCCGCGGCGGCACCAAGCCCAACGTGATCGCGGAGGAGGCTTACGCCGAGGTCGATGCAAGGCTACCGAAGTTCGCCGATGCCGACGAGATCGTCGCCAAGATCCTGAACCTCAAATCGCGGACCGAGGGCGTGACCGTCGCGGTGAAGGGCGAGCTGAACCGCCCGCCCTATGAGAAGAGCAATGCCGGCGCCGCGCTGTTCGAGCACGCGCGCGAACTCGCAGACGAGATCGGCTTCGCTCTCGTCGACACCTTCACCGGCGGCGGCTCTGACGGCAATTTCACCGCCCCGTTTACCGCGACTCTCGACGGACTCGGGGTCGACGGCAAGGGCGCACATACTCATTATGAGCAGATGTACATCCCCTCGATCGAGCCGCGGGCGCGGCTGCTGTACCGGCTGTACCAGACGCTGACATGAGCGCTGCCATCGACATCACGGATGACGACAATGCCGACGCGCATGAGTCCGAGCACCGGCAGGACCTGACCTTACAAGGCTCGTTCTTCGGCCGACGCAAGGGCCACAAGCTCCGTGCTCATCAGGCCGAACTGATTGATCACCTGCTGCCGAGGCTTGCGCTCGACATCAAGGCGCCAGCGCCGGTCACGCCGCTGGATCTGTTCGATCCGAAAGCGAGCGAATTGCGACTCGAAATCGGTTTCGGCGGCGGCGAACATCTCATCGCCGAGGCGCGCGCCTTCCCCGAAACCGGCTTCATCGGTTGCGAGCCCTATGTCAACGGCATGGCCAAGATCCTGGCGCAGATCGAGGCCAACGATATCAGCAATATTCGGCTGCTCGCCGGTGACGCCGCCGAGCTGTTGGCCTGGCTGCCGTCACAGTCGCTGGCGCGGATCGACCTGATCCATCCCGATCCCTGGCCGAAGCGACGGCACTGGAAACGCCGCTTCGTGCAGGACGCCACCATCGCTGCGATGGCCCGCGTGCTCAGGAGCGGCGGCGAATTCCGCTTCGTCAGCGACATCGATACCTATTGCGACTGGACGCTGTGGCATCTGCTGCGCTCACCAGACTTCGTCTGGACCGCAGAGCGGGCCGACGACTGGCGCCTGCCCTGGCCGGGCTACACCATGACGCGTTACGGCCGGAAGGCCACGCGCGAGGGCCGCGTCGCAAGCTATCTGCGCTTTCGCAGGAAGTGAGTATTTGGCGCGGAGAGGACGCTCCGAGAACACTGCGGCAGCGAAGTAAGAAGTAATTAGTTCGCGGGCTTTAGCCGCGTGGTCCTAATGCCTCGCCTTCCAGAACATGACCACGCGCTCGGCGGTCGTCGGCGCCAGCCGCGCGTAGCTGATGCGGGCGGCCTCGATGTCGGCCTGCGCGGGGATTCGTTTCGGCCCGAGCCGCATCAGGATCAGCGCATGCGCCGTGACCCAATCGAGCCCGATGGTCCGCCCAATGATCAGGACCGGATCGTGACGCGCCCCTGACAGCAGGCGGTCGAGCGTTTCGATATCGAGGCCCGACATCGCGGCCAGGGTCGCTACGCCTTCTTCATATTGATGAACTCTGGCAAAGCCGAACAACGCGCTCTCGTTCAGGCCGCCGGCTTGATACAGCGCCAGCACGGTGCGCTGCGCCGGCACGAAATTGCGCTTGCCCGTCGCCGGCGCGGGCTTGCCGGCGAGTTCGGCCATCGCCTGCTCGATCTTGGCCTGGCGCTCCGGCTTGACCACATCGGCGAGCCGCCGCCGGATCGCGCCATGCGCGCCGGCCAACAGCGTCTTCAGATGCGCATCGGGCAGATCGGCGCGGCGACCGACCGCAAGCGTCAGCACGCCATCATCGCCGGCACGGCCGATCAGCTCGGAATAGCCTGTCGTCGAGAATTGCGCGCCGTCATTGCTCGCGGTGCGTCTGACCACACTGCGATCGCCGCGGCGCACCAGCACATCCGTGAGATCGGGCGACAGGCGCGGCCGCTCCGACATCGCCAGCAGATGGTCCTGCCCCTTCGCTCGCGCGATCTCGATCAGTGCATCCTCGTCGAGCACCGGTGAGCGCCGTAGCAGCGGTCCGGCCACCATGATCTCGTTCTCGCGCGCGAGCCGCCCGACCAACACGGGCGGCGCCCGATTCAGGCGCGAGAGCCGCTCGGCCAGATCGACCCGCGCATGGGTGTCGGCATGCGGGATAAGCGCGATCAAAAGTCCGTCAAACAAATCGATGTGTCTGGGGGGCAGCGTCGCCGCGTCTTCGAAGAACAGATCGGCGATCCGGCTGATAGCCTCGGTACGGCGCTCGGGAGCGCCGTACCTGACAATGTCGTCAAGCCCCGGGATCAGCCAGGTGGCGGCAGTCATGGAACCTACTCGATACGCAACGCTACAAGGTCTGCCGGCAATTAACCTTACGGCCAGACCACTCAACTCCCGCGAAATCTAGCCAATCTTGGTGAAGGAAGGGTTAGGTAGCGGGCGGCGGATCCCGGCCTAAAAACCCGCAAGGAGCCGCCTTCGCACCCTTGCCGGACGCCGGCAAAGCCGTTATATCAGGCGCAACTTACAGGTTCTCATATACGATCGCGTAGTGAGAGTGGGCCCGTTCCGGACCCGCTCTTTTTTATTACCTGCACCGGACCGCAAGCCCGACGAGGGCATTTGAGCCGGAACGGGCAGCGCGATCGGACCGGGCGGAGAGGCCCGGCATAACATGCAAGACCGGACGCAACGCTGACCACAATCGATATGACCGAACCCACGTTGGACCCTGCCGCCACCGACCTCTTGGCCGAGCCCCGTCTCGTCGTCGAGCCGGGCGTCGCGGCGCGGGTGTCTGCGGTTGCCGAGCCGGTGCTGCAGGGCATGGGCTACCGTCTGGTGCGGATCCGCGTCTCCGGCGAGTCCGGATGCACCGTACAAATCATGGCCGAGCGGCCCGACGGCTCGATGCAGCTGGAGGATTGCGAGGCGATCTCGCGCGCTTTGTCACCGGTGCTCGACATCGCCGACCCGATCGAGCGCGCCTACCGGCTTGAGATCTCCTCGCCCGGGATCGACCGGCCGCTGGTCCGCCGTACCGATTTCGAGCGTTTTACCGGCCATCTGGTCAAGATCGACATGGCGGTCGCGCACCAGAACCGGAAGCGGTTCCGCGGCATGATCCGCGGTGTCGAGGGCGACGCCGTCAGGATAGCCCGCGACGACGTGGCGAAGGACCAGGAGGCGGAGGTGCTGCTGCCGATGCACGACATCGGCGACGCCAAGCTGGTACTGACCGACGAGCTGATCGCCGAGTCGATGCGCCGCGGCAAGGCGGCCGAACGCGAGATGAAGCGTGACCTCGGCCTCGCGCCGCCGCTGGCGCCGCACGCCAAGCCGCTGGCAAAGCCGGCTGCCGAGCGGGGCCCGAAAGCGAAGCCTGCCAAGACACCGACCAAGCCGCCGGCGAAGAAACCGCTGCCCAAGAACACCAAGCAACACCGCCTCGCCGCCGGACGCGCGCGCAGAGGCGAGCCCGATCCTGATTAGAGGAGACTGAGCCATGGCCGTCAGCGCCAACAGACTCGAACTGCTGCAGATCGCCGACGCCGTCGCGCGCGAGAAGTCGATCGACCGCGGCATCGTGATCGCGGCGATGGAAGATGCCATCGCCAAGGCCGCTCGCGCTCGTTACGGCAGCGAGACCGACGTGCATGCCGAGATCGACCCCAAGAAGGGCGAGCTGCGGCTGTCGCGCC
>NZ_JBARGP010000341.1:0-5386 GCF_049798375.1 Bradyrhizobium sp. | reverse complement strand
GAAACACCAACTCGATCGCCGTCCTGGCGATACGCACGCCGCGGGACGCCTTCGGTCTCGCGCTGATTCGCTCTCTCGCGACGATGTTAGCTTGGATTGGTTAACCAGTGCACCCCGGATTTCCACGACGGCGATGCGCCGCCCGGCAAGCTGAACCAGAATCGAGGTCGGGCTCGACGGCACGACAAGTCGGCTTGTGGCGCAGGCAGTTCCCATGCCTAGAGCTAGCGGCTTTCATTCTCATGCGCCTTCGGGAATCAATGCGGCATGAGCACGAAGTCGCGCCAGCGCATCTATGGAGCATCGATCAGGGCCGCCGAGGAGCGGGCTGCGCATGCGCGCAAGGAAGCCGACGCGCTCGCCTGCGAGGCCTGGTCGAAGCGCATGCTCGGTTATAAAGGACCTGCGCAACCCTCGCCGACGATCGGAGACGCCATCAACGGCGGCTACCGCTATCTCGAAGTGCACTGCCATGGCTGCGACACCCATCAGACTGTCGACGTCAGCATCATCCGCCGGCCCAAGACCACGCCGGTGCATGAGCTCGAGCGCTACATGCGCTGCAGGCCGTGTTCGGAGCGCAGCGGCCGTCCGTACAAGCGCAGCGCGCTGGTCTGCCTGCGCGCCACGCCGATCTCGAAAAATGCGCCGCGCTCGATCTGGTGGCCCGGCGAACGTTGATGCAAGGCAACGACATGCCGGCCCGGAGGTTATCGTTGTTCGGGTTGACGGGAGAGTTCCATGCGAGAAGAACTTGTTCAGATGGTGAGGCCATCGCAGCGATCTTTCGATGACATCAAAACCGAAATCGATCGCGCCCTTCGCGAGGAATTGAAGTTGGCTGCAGACGACCGCAACGAGCGCGCCCGCCGCTGCGGGATTCCGATCCAGGTCAATGCGACAGATCTGCCGCCGCTGTCCTGATGTGCAATCTCTATTCGATGACCAAGAACGTGGATGCGATCCGGCGCCTGTTCGACGTCGACGCCGGCCACGATCACACCGGCAACCTGCCGTCGATGCCCGGCATCTTTCCCGACTATCCGGCGCCGATCGTGCGCAACGGCGAGAACGGCCGCGAGCTGGTGCTGGCGCGCTGGGGCATGCCGTCGTCGCCGAAGGCGCTGATGGATGCGACCAGGAAGCGCGCGCAGAAGCTGCAGGCCAAGGGCAAGCCGGTCGACTTCAAGCAGTTGCTGCGCCTCGAGCCTGATAGCGGCACCACCAACATTCGCAACGTCTCAAGCGCGCATTGGAAACGATGGCTTACCCCAGCCAATCGCTGCCTGGTGCCGTTCACGTCCTTCAGCGAATACGACACGGTGGATGGCAAGAAGGTCCCGGCATGGTTTGCCGCCGGCGAAGACCGGCCCCTGCTGGCCTTCGCCGGCCTGTGGACGCATTGGACCTCGGTGCGCAAGGCGCGGGAGGGCGAAGTGTCGATCGACGTCTATGGCTTCCTCACCACCACGCCGAACGCGGTCGTCGCGCCGATCCATCCTCAAGCCATGCCGGTGATCCTCACCACCGCAGAAGAGTACGATGTCTGGCTGCGCGCGCCGTGGGACGAGGCAAAGGCGCTGCAGCGGCCCCTGCCCGATGACGTGCTGCAAATCGTCGCGCGCGGAGAGAAGGAGGATCCTCCTCCGGCCTGAACAAGGTTAGCTCCTCGGGTGAGAGCAGACATGTCAGCGCGACCATCGCGAGGCGGGCGATCCAGGCGTCACCCGGTCGAAACCTGATCGAATCATCTCGTCTTGCGCCTGATAGTTTCGCAGGTACACTCTTGAGGCAGTTGGCGCGATCGGAAAGGGAAGGACGTGCTGGGCACGGTTCACATCGTTGACGACGACGCAAGCTTCCTTGCCGCAATGGCGCGCCGCCTTAAGGTAGCTGGTTACGAAGTGTTGACCTATCCGTCGGCGCTGCAACTGCTGAATAAACTTCCCGATGAAAGCGGGCCCGGCTGCATCCTGCTCGACGTAAAAATACCTGGCGTGAGCGGTCCCGATCTCCAGGACCGACTCGGCGAGCTTGGCTCGACCTTACCCATCGTTTTTCTGACCGGCCACGCCGACGTGCCGACCACGGTGCGCGCCATTAAGGCGGGCGCGGACAATTTCCTGATGAAGCCAATTTCCTCGGAGCAGCTGCTTCAGGCCATCGAACAGGCGATGGCGCGACACAGCGCTTCGCGTGGTCAGAGACAAAATCTGGATGCATTTCGCGAGTTGCTCGCGTGCCTCACACCGCGCGAGCGGCAAGTCTTCGATCTCGTTGTGCAAGGCAAGCTCAACAAGCACATCGCCACCAACTCGGCACCGCCGAACGCACCATCAAGGCTCATCGTCAGCGAGTGATGGAAAAGATGAAGGTGCAGACGCTGGCCGAACTGGTTTCAGCCGCGGAGCGGCTCGGCGTCGTGGTCCATGCCTCCAACGAGGGTGTGGAAACATAGCTTCCTTTGGTGGAAAATGCTCGTCGTTGACACCTGTCGACCCTCCACTTTCGGAATCAGACCCGACGATCAGCAGAGCTGGCCTTCACAAACGCTGTTGGCATGGTGCAGACATTTCGCGCCACAGCCGTCGACATGCAACCAACATCGGCTATAGACGGGGCGACAATGCTGAAAGCGGATACTCGCCAGTTTGCGCTCGCTGCGGATCACGACCTTCCAATGGTGGTCGCTTTGATGCCATACACCCCTCGGCACCGAGCGATGGCGATTGGTGTCGTGACCAGCGTGCTGGCCGTTTCGGCGCTTGTTGCTCCTTTCGAGAGCCTGCAAATCGGCAGAATGGACAGCTTTCTTCCGGCTGTTCAGACGGTCATGAGCGCGGCTGATCTGCTAACGGCGACCCTCTTGTTCGCTCAATATTCGGTGCAGCCGCACCGTGCGTTGCTGGTCATAGCGAGCGGATACATCTTTGCTGGCTCGTTTGCTTTTCTACAGACTTTGAGTTTTCCGGGCAGCTATGCACCGAACGGGCTTATAGGTGACGTCTACAACACCCCGGCTTGGTTTTTCGTACTTTGGTACACTACATTTCCGCTGAGTATCCTTTCCTATGCGCTGCTGAAGGATAGAGGAAAGATATCGGAGGCGTCGACGGCGGCAAGCATCGCGATCACGCTGATATGCGTATTCTGCACGGTAGCGCTATTGTCATGGCTGGTGATTGACAAAGTCGAGTATCTGCCCAGGTTCTTCACGGCAGGTCTTATGCGGCAAACACCACTCAGCAATCAATTCAACGTAGGCCTCTCTCTATTGGACTGCTTCGTGCTCCTGGTGCTTTTTGTCCGCAGGCGCACGGTGCTCGATCTATGGCTGCTGGTCACGTTGTTTGCGGCGGTTCCTAACTTTCTGGTGGCGGCATACGCGGGTTCGGCTCGCTTTTCCATAGGTTGGTACACCGCTCGCGGATTTGCCCTGATCGCAAGCTTTCTGGTGCTGTCCGTATTGGTCACAGAAATGACCGTACTCTATTCGCGACTGGCCAACGCCCTGGTGATGCAGCGGCGCGAGCGCGCCAATCGCTTGGTGAGCATAGATGCAGCGACCGCGGCGATTGCTCATGAAATCAGGTCGCCGTTGGGATCAATCACGCTGAACGCCGACTCCGCTCAACAGGAACTTGTTGCACAAAGTCCCCGGCTTGAAGAGCTGAGTGCCATTCTCGGGGATATTAGAGATGCCAGCCTCAGGGTAAACGAGACAATCACAAGCGTTCGCCGGCTCTTCAAGGATGCGACCGATCGACCGGGCAGGATCAGCATCGAGGACGTCGCGCGGCAGGGGCTACGGCTGCTGCAGCACGAACTGCAGGCTAACGCGGTCGTCGTCGTGACGGATTTTCGGGGCGAAGCGTCTTTCGTACATGCCGATCCGGTACAGATGCAGCAGGTAATTCTGAATCTGCTGAAAAACGCCATGGAGGCGATGACTTTCGCGCCCCGCGACGGCCGCCGATTGCACATTGGCACGCGGATCGAGCGAAATTCGTTCGTTCTCCTGTCCATTCAGGATTCTGGCACCGGGGTTTCCCCGCAAGATCGTGACCGGGTGTTTGAGGCGTTTTTTACCACCAAGCCGGAGGGCATGGGATTGGGATTAGCGATATGCCGCACGATCATCGAGAGGTATGAAGGCCGTTTGCTTCTTGGAGTATCAGGGCCTCGGGGTTCGACATTCGAGATCATACTGCCGGTTGTGAGCTAGGCTTGGCAGTGCGCGTCCGCGCCGGCGGCCATGGCGCGATGAAGATGCGGCGGCTGCACCGGGACTGCTTGCTTCGGATGTGCTTCGAGCCGCAGTTGTCGTAGCCGCAGCTTCCGATTCCCAGAAAAACTCTTGACACACCCCCCCAAATCAGGTGTTTCATCCGCGCATCCCGCTTCGACGCGAGGGGCGTATCGCGATCGTCACGGCACGCGAGGCGGGGATGCGGTGGACGCGGAATGTCGCAGCATGTTTTCACATGCGGACGAACGGCATGGCGCGGACGGCGAAATCGTGTGGTCCTGACATCCCGGTGCTGGTGTCAAGTTGGCGACAACGCTTGCGCGTTGCGCCGACGACGGGGGCAAGAGAGCCGGTCCCCGAGGAGAGCACGTATAAGCGTTAACACCATCGCGCAGGGAAGGTCGGGATGATCTCGGCCGAACCTGTGGTTCTGCCGCGTGCTTTCTTGCTGCACGCGGACCATGGGGGCGGCGAGCTCCCGGCCTTCCCTGCGCCCTCGTTTGATGTCGAGGGCGGCATGCCTCAGCCAAACTCGGGCGCATCGCGCCGCGAGACCATCGCCGCATGCTTACGGCTGTTTGACAATTGAATCAGGATTGATTGGAGCAGCGCGGCCGCAAGGTACGACGCAGATGGAGTTCGTCGCGCCCGTCTTCGGCAAGAGGCTTCGCCGGGCACGCTTCGCCCCGCGGCCTCGCTTTGGCTGCGCCACGCGTAGCGAGACAACGTGGCTCGTGTCCGCCTTCGCCAAGGCTTCGGCGCAACAGCCTTAGCGTTCTTCGCTACCCCAGAGTTGAACCTGGCCTGCCGAGCCATAGCTCGCGAAGCGAGCGAAGGCTGGTGCCGCAAGAGGGATTCGAACCCCCGACCCCGTCATTACGAATGACGTGCTCTACCAGCTGAGCTATTGCGGCGAACCATGACATTCCACCCCGGTGGCGCGGGCGATGGTCGCGCCCCTGATATCCGCCGCGGCCGCGATTGGCAAGGACAACGCGCCCGCCGCCTGCGTCGATCCGGCGGTTTCGGCCGTTCCGTTGCGGTCTGGTTGCGGTGTTGCCGCCTAGCCGCCCAGCCTGGACCAGAAGCCGCGCCAGCCGCTGGCCTGGGTGCGCGGCGCGAGCTGCTCGGCGAACT
>NZ_JBARGP010000340.1:0-8166 GCF_049798375.1 Bradyrhizobium sp. | reverse complement strand
TCGTCGACGATGCGCGCGATCACCTGGCGCATGTCGACTGGACGCTTGTGGTCCATCGCCATGATGCCGAGCAATTCCTCCTGGTCGTAGCGCGGCGGCATCACCGATTGTGGCTTGCCAGCCGGGCGATCCCACGGCAGCGCCGCCATGATCTCACGCGCGATGCGCAGCGCATCGCGATCGTCCTCGGCGAGATAATCGCCGAGCCCAGAGATCGAGGTGTGCATCTCGGCGCCGCCGAGTTCTTCCTCGGTCGCGATCTCACCCGTTGCAGCCTTCAGCAGCGGCGGCCCCGCGAGAAAGGCTCTTGTACGGCCGCGTACCATCACGATGTAATCGGAGAGGCCGGTCTGATAGGCGCCGCCGGCGGTTGACGAGCCGTGCGTCACCGTCACCACCGGCAGGCCCGCGGCCGATAGCCGCGCCAGGTTGCGGAAGATGTTGCCGCCGCGGACGAAATCCTCGACCCGGTAGCGCAGCAAATTGGCGCCTGCGCTTTCGACCAGCTGGACGTAAGGCAGCCGGTTCTCCAAGGCGAGTTCCTGCACCCGCAAGGTCTTGTCGATCCCGTAGGGCTGCAGCGCTCCGGCATCGATGCCGGAATCGCTGGCCGAGACCATGCAGCGGATACCTGAGACGAAGCCGATGCCGGCAACGACGCCGCCGCCCGGAACGCTCTTCGCGGCGTCAGGGACATCGAACATGTAGCCGGCCAGCGTCGACAGCTCCAGGAACGGCGCGCCGGCATCGAGCACCAGCGCCACCCGTTCGCGCGGCAACAACTGGCCACGCTGATGGAAGCGATGCTTCGTCGCCGCGGACGCGGTGCGCGTGCGCGCCTCGAGTTCGCGCATGCGCGCGATCAGGCCGAGCATGCCGTCGCGATTGGCCTGGAACGCGGCGCTCGCGGGCGAGACGGTGTTATCGATGACGGCCATGTGATGATTTTGCCCCGTCATTCCGGGGCGCGTCGAAGACGCGAACCCGGAATCCAGAAGTTATGCGGATGGAGATTCCGGGTTCAGCCCGCGCCTGTCGCGCAGGCTGCCCCGGAATGACGGCGTCGCCGTCAATTCACCGTCCCGAACATCTGCCGTGCTTCCGCTGATGTCGCGATCTCGCGCCCGGCACGCCGCGCACAGGCTGCGATCGCCTCGATCAGCTGGCCGTTCGAAGTGACCTTGGTGCCGTCGCCGAGATAGAACGTATCTTCGAGGCCGGTACGCAGATGGCCGCCGAGCTCGGCGCAGCGCTGATGCAGCGGCCAGATCTCGGCACGGCCGATCGCCGTGACTTGCCAATGCGCCTGCGGCAGCTTCAGCTTTAACAGGATCGGCAGCAGTTCCGGATCGGCTGGCATGCCGGAGGCGACGCCCATCACGAAATTATACTCCAGCGGTCCCTGATACATGCCGGTCTGGCGGAACATACCGACGCAGCGCACGATGCCGACATCGAAACATTCGAATTCCGGAATCGTGCGCGCGTCTTCCATCGCATTCAGGTAATCCTGGATCTTCTCAACGTAGTTATCGAACATCATCGGCGGCCAGGCCCAGCTGTTGTCGGCCTTGACCTTGAGATAGTTCAGCGAGCCTGCATTGCAGGCGGCGATTTCCGGCTTGGTCTCGCGGATGCAGTCGAGCGCGCCATGATAGTGCGGCCCGGATACGCCGGACGTATGATTGATGATGACGCCGGGACAGGCTTCGCGGATCGCCTGCTGGATCTCGCGGGAGACACTGACGTCCCACGACGGCAGATGCCCCTTGCCCGGCGCCTGCTGGCGCAGATGGATGTGCATGATGGCGGCGCCGGCGTCGAACGCGCGCTTCGCCTCGCGCGCCATTTCCTCCGGCGTCACCGGCACATTGTGCTGCCTGGGATCGGTGAGCACGCCGTTCAGCGCGCAGGTAATGACGGCCTTGTCGCTCATGCAGGTGCTCTGACCATGATGCCTGCGGCCGCCTCGCGACCGCCTGCTATCATGCGAAACAGCCGAGAGGCGGTGCTTGCGTCAACGCGCTATGGCCACCTCGGCCTGCGCTTCACCGCTGCGATAGATCGCGAGATCGCGCGAACCTGAGAAGATCGCGCGCGGCTTCAGGCCATAGAAGCGGCGGATCGAATGGCTGAAATGGGTCGAGTCGGGATAGCCGATGTCCTGCGCCAGATGCGCGAGATTGAGATCCTGATTGGCGAAGTTGAGCAGATGCCGCGCTCGCTTCCAGGCCCGGAACGAGCGGAACGAGATATCGGTCTCGTCCTTGAACAGATGCAGGAAGCGGGACGTGGAAAGGCCGACTGCCGCCGCGCAGCTCTCGGCCGTTGCTGGCTCACCCGAGAAGCGATTGATCAGCGCGATCGCCTTGACCACGCGCGGATCGAGCGTGCGCTGCGGCAGCGCCTCGCCGAGGCACAGGCGATCGAAGCTCGGGCTGGCGACCTCGCCGCTCAGCGGCCGCTGCAGCAGTTCCGTATAAGCGGCACGGAGGCAGCGGGCGAAGCCTGCGGGATCCTTCGACATCTGATTCGCCAGCCGGTCGAGCGTACCGGGCGGCACGCTCTCGGGCTCGATCCAGACCACGAGCACGGTACGGTAGTCGCTTTCGATGGTGTGCTGACAGTTCGGCTGCACCATCAGCAGCTCGCCCTCCTGCATCTCACCGCTATCAGATGTGAGCCGCAAATTCCCGGCGAGCGCGACATAGACATGAAAGGCACCCGAACAACGCTGGCGCGGGCGGCCGAGCAGCCCGGCATAGAAGACGCGGTCCGGCGTGATCAGCATCAGATGGCCGGAGTCCCGGCCGCAGCTCACATCCATGGTGGTTCCTCCTGGGGCAGCTCTGTCGGCCGCTTTGTCGGCGAGAACCATAGCGCAAATCGCAGCCCTGTCATGGGCAACCACACGCAAATTTTGCAGCGGTTAACTGCCTCGGTGAGAAGGGTAGCACCGCTACGCAGCGTCTCATTCCGGTTCGGTCGCGGTCAGCGACCGAACCCGGAATCCTGAGATTGTTGCGCGAGATTCCGGGTTCGATGCTGACGCATCGCCCCGGAATGACATCGTCACAAACTACCCCCTCGCGCGCGGCTTCACACCCTGCTCCACGCCAGCACGCTGCTCGGCCTGCAACGCGCGCTGGTACGCCTCACGTTGCTGCAGCCGCGCCCAATAGGCCGCGACATTCGGGCCGAAATCCCTGGCCAGCTTGAGGCTGTCCGCCAACCGCAGCGCATAGCCGATCACGATATCGGCCGCGGTGAAGCGGCCTGCGCACAACGTTTCGGCATTCGCAGTCGCGGCGTCGACCGCGCGCAGCCGCCCCAGGAACCACTTGGCATAGTCGGCCGCGACCTGCGCCGAGCGCCGCTCCTCCGGTTCGAGTTGGCTGTATCGCAGCACCAGCGTCTGCGGAAAGGTCAGCGTCGCATCGGAGAAATACATCCAGTTCAGGAAGGCGGCATAGGCCGGCTCGGTGGGATCGACCATCAGCGGCGTCGGGCCGTATCTCATGCCGAGATAATGGCAAATGCCGGAGGATTCCGTCATCTTGCTGTCGCCGTCGATCATCAGCGGAATGGTACCGAGCGGATTGAGCGCGAGATATTCTTTCGCCAGCACCCGCGGTGGGAACGGCAGCATCTTCAACTCGTACGCCAAGCCGAGCTCTTCCAGCATCCACAGCGGGCGGAACGAGCGGGCGCCGTCGCAATGGTAGAGCGTGATCATCAGGCGTGTCCCTTCTGCTTCGCGCCCGGCAATGTGCCCATCATCTTGCAGAGAATGTTCAGCATCACCTCGTCCGCGCCACCCCCGATCGAGGCGAGGCGGGTGTCGCGATAGGCGCGGCTGACCGGCGTCTCGTTCATGAAGCCCATGCCACCCCAATATTGCAAGCAGGCATCGGTAAGTTCGCGTCCGAGCCGGCCGGTCTTCAGCTTGGCCATGGTGGCGAGCTTCGTCACATCCTCGCCCGCGATCAGGGCCTCGGCGGCGCGATAAGTCAGCGCGCGCAACAGCTCGACCTCGGTCTGCAGCTCCGCGAGGCGGAAATGCACCACCTGATTGTCGAGGATGCTGCGGCCGAAAGCCTTGCGGCTGCGGGTGTATTCGATGGTCTCGTTGATCACGGTTTCATGCGCCTTTAGGCAGGCCGCTGCGGCCCACAGCCGCTCCTCCTGGAACTGCAGCATCTGATAGATGAAGCCCTCGCCTTCGGCGCCAATGCGATTGCGCTTCGGCACCCGCACATCATCGAAAAAGATCTGCGCGGTGTCGGACGAACGCATGCCCATCTTGTCGAGCTTGCGCGCGACCTGCACACCCTTGCTCTTCATCGGCACGCAGATTAGCGACTTGTTGCGGTGGACCGGCCCGTCGCCGGTGTTGGTCAGCAGGCAGATAAAATCGGCCTGTACGCCGTTGGTGATCCACATCTTTCCGCCATTGATGACGTAGTCGTCGCCATCGGAGCGTGCGGCCGTCTTGATCGAGGCGACGTCGGAGCCTGCGCCCGGCTCGGAGACGCCGATGCAGGCGACATAATCGCCCGCGATCGCCGGCGCCAGAAATTCCTTGCGCACCTCGTCGGAGCCGAACCGCGCCAAAGCCGGCGTTGCCATGTCGGTCTGCACCCCGATCGCCATCGGGATCGCGCCGCAATTGATGGTGCCGAGCTCCTCTGCCATCACCAGCGCGTAGGAATAATCCAGCCCCTGCCCGCCATATTCGACCGGCTTATTCAGTCCGAGGAAACCGAGATCGCCGAGCTTCTTGAACAGCTCATGCGCCGGAAAGATGCCGGCCTCCTCCCAGTCATCGACATGCGGGTTGATCTCGGCCGCGATGAACTTCTGCAGAATGCGGCGTGGTTCGGCATGGTCGGCGGTGAAGAGCATTTTTCGTTCCCTGCCCGGAATCTCGATGTGATTTATTGCGTCTGGACTCCGGGTTCGCGCTTACGCGCGCCCCGGAATGACGCGTCCAAAACTAAGTGTCACAGCCCCATCTGCCGGCTGGCAAGATCCTTCATGATCTCCTCGGTGCCGCCGCCGATCGCATTGACCTTGACCTCGCGATAGATGCGCTCGACCTTGACGCCGCGCATGAAGCCCAGGCCGCCGAAGATCTGCACCGCCTCGGAGGCGCAATAGGCCATGGTCTGCGTCGCCTGGTTCTTCATCATGCAGATCTCGGCGACCGGATTGTCGCCCTGCTCGAGCCGCCACGCCAGCATCTCCAGCATGGCCTGCGACGCAGTGACACGCTGGGCCATGTCGACCAGCTTGTGGCGGATCACCTGGTGCTGCACCAGCGGCTTGCCGAAGGTCTGGCGCTGTTTGGCATAGGCGATCGCCTCGTCGAGGCAGACACGGGCATAGGCGGTGCAGCCCGCCGCCATGCCCATCCGCTCGCTGTTGAAGTTCTGCATGATCAGCTTGAAGCCCTGACCTTCCTCGCCGAGCAGGTTTTCAGCCGGCACCCGGCAGTCATCGAAATGCAGGGAAGCGGTATCGGACGCCCACCAGCCCATCTTGTCGAGCCTGGTTCGCGTCAGGCCCGGCGTATCGCCGTCGACCAGAAGCAAGCTGACGCCGGCAGCGCCCGCGCCACCGGTGCGTACCGCAACGGTCAGATAATCGGCACGAACACCCGAAGTGATGAACGTCTTCTCGCCGCTCACGATGTAATGGTCGCCATCGCGGCGCGCCCTGGTGCGCAGCGCCGCGACATCGGAGCCGCCGCTCGGCTCGGTGATGGCGAGCGCGGAGATCTTTCGTCCCGACAAAATCCCGGGCAACACCCGTACCCTCACCTCGGGCCGGCCCGCCCGCGCGATCGGCGGAGCGCCGATGGTATGGCTCATCAGGCTCGCACTGATGCCGCCGGCACCGGCCCGCGCCAGCTCCTGCGACGCCACGATTTTCATGAACTGGTCGGCCGGCACGCCGCCGAACTCCTCGGGAAAACCGAGCCCCAACAGGCCGATTTCGGCCGCCTTGGCATAGAGCGCGCGGGGAAACTCGCCAGCCTCGTCCCAGGCGCTGGCGTAAGGCGCAATCTCGCGCGCGACGAAGCGCGTGACCACCGCGCGAAAGGCTTCGTGCTCGGCCGTGTAGAACGGGCTGGTCATACGCGGCATGTCCCACGGCTGCTTCGCTCGACCTGCAGGATGGCGGACGCCAGCGGCGTCAACTTGCGTTCAGTGGCTGATGCCGAAAATGGTGCAAGAGCGTGATGACGGCTATCCCCGTGCCAGCTACTCAACGCAAGACAGAACGCCCCCGGTCCCGGCCCACTTCGGCAAAACAAAAAGAGCCGACACAACGCTTCAAGAACGGCGGCGCCAGACCGCCCGAAGCAGGAGGGACCACCGTGCCAGTGCGGTATTACGACTGGATTGCGCATCATGCGCGCCGGACACCCGCCAAGACGGCCGTGGTCGATCTCGGCAGCGGTAGGCGTTGGTCCTACACCGAGCTGAACGCGCGGGTCGCGCGTCTGGCCGGGCATCTGCGTGACGCGCACGGCATCGGCAATGGCGACCGCGTTGCGGTGCTGGCGCTGAATTCGACCGATACACTGGAGGTGCAGTTCGCCTGCTTCCGGCTTGGGGCGATCTTCGTTCCGCTCAATAGCCGTCTCACCGTGCCGGAGTTGCAATTCATCGTCGGCGACGCCGCGCCACAACTGATGATCCATGACGACGATCTCGCCGAGACGGCGCTCGCGGTGAGCCGGCTGTGCAGCATCCCCGGCACGCTGCGCTACGGCCCCGACGGCTCCTACGAGCAGGCGATCGCCTCCGCTACGCCGCTCACGAAGGTCGCGTCGGTGACGCTCGATGACGTCTCGACCATCATGTACACTTCCGGCACGACCGGACGGCCGAAGGGCGCGATGATCACCCACGGCATGACGTTCATCAACTGCGTTAATCTCGGCGCATTGGCCTACATCACACCATCATCGGTGCTGCTGACGGTGCTGCCGCTGTTCCACACCGGCGGGCTGAATTGTTACACCAATCCGGTGCTGCATGCCGGCGGCACCGTGCTGATCATGCGCGCCTTCGATCCAGGCGCCGCCCTGGCGTTCATCAGCGACGCCGCAACGCGCATCAACGTCTTCTTCGGCGTGCCCTCAATCTACCAGTTCATGGCGCAGCACCCGGCGTTCGCATCAGCCGATTTCAGCCGCCTGGTGATCGGCGGCGTCGGCGGCGCGCCGATGCCGATCCCGCTGCTCGACACCTGGGAAGCCCGCGGCGTCGCCTTGCAGCAGGGCTATGGCATGACCGAGACGTCACCGGCCGTGCTGGCGCTCGACCGCGAGGACGCAGCCCGCAAGGCCGGCTCGGCCGGCAAGCCGGTGCTGCACACGGAGGTGCGGATCGTGCGGCCTGACGGCAGCGATGCCGAGGCCGGCGAACTCGGCGAGCTCTGGGTCAAGGGGCCGAACGTCACGCCGGGCTATTGGAACAGGCCGGACGCCAATGCGTCCTCCTTCACCGACGGCTGGCTGCACACCGGCGACGCGACCCGCGTCGACGACGAGGGTTTCTACTACATCGTCGACCGCTGGAAGGACATGTACATCTCCGGCGGAGAGAACGTCTATCCGGCCGAGGTCGAGAACGTGCTGCACCAGATCGCGGCGGTGGCAGAAGCCGCCGTGATCGGCATCCCCGACCCGCAATGGGGCGAGACCGGCCTTGCCATCATTGCGATCAGGGCCGGCAGCGTCCTGAGCGAAGCCGAGATCCGCGCGCATTGCGCGGCCAATCTCGCCCGCTTCAAATGCCCCCGCCTGATCCGCTTCGTCGATGCGCTGCCGCGCAACGCCACCGGCAAGATCCACAAGCCGACCCTGCGCCAGACCTTCTCCACCGCCTCACGCGCCGACCTCGTGCGAGAGGCGTCGTGACCAAGCCGATTTCTCAAAGTCACTTCAAACAGAGGAAGCCAAGGAATGCTGTCGATCACGACCAAGACATTGTCCCGGCTCGCGGCGGTGGCCGCATTCACGGTGGTGGCGAGCCAAGGCGCATTCGCGCAGAAGAAGTACGATACCGGCGCGAGCGACACCGAGATCAAGATCGGCAATGTCGAGGCCTATAGCGGGCCGGCCTCCGCCTACGGCGTCATCGGCAAGACCGA
>NZ_JBARGP010000339.1:0-11137 GCF_049798375.1 Bradyrhizobium sp. | reverse complement strand
GTGTAGCCCTTGGCGCCGCCGCCGTAGAAGGTGGCCTTGTCGAAATCGTTCAGCGGCGCGCCGGCCTTCAACCGGTCGACCAGGTCGGGGTTGGAGATGAACAGCTTGCCGAACGCGATCATGTCGGCGGCACCGGAATCGACCATCTGATTGGCGAGCGCCAGGTCATAGCCGTTGTTGGCCATGTAGGTGCCCTTGAAGCGCTTGCGCAACGAGGCGTAGTCGAACGGCGCGACGTCGCGCGGGCCGCCGGTCGCGCCCTCGATGACGTGGATATAGACCAGCTTGAGCGCGTTCAGCCCATCGACGATGTAATCGAACAGCGGCTGGGGATTGCTATCGGAGACGTCGTTGGCCGGCGTCACCGGCGAGATGCGGATGCCGGTCCGGTCGGCGCCGATCTCGGACGTCACCGCCTTGGAGACCTCGAGCATCAGCTTGGCGCGGTTCTCGATCGATCCGCCATAGGCGTCGGTGCGCTTGTTGGTGCCGTCCTTGGCGAATTGGTCGAGCAAATAGCCGTTGGCGCCGTGGATTTCCACGCCGTCAAAGCCCGCTTCGATCGCGTTGGCGGCACCCTTGCGGAAGCCGTCGATGATGCCCGGAATTTCGGGCAGCTCGAGCGCGCGGGGCGCCGAGACATCGGCAAAGGCGCCGCCGACGAAGGTCTTGGTCTTGGCGTGGATCGCGGACGGCGCGACCGGTGCGCCGCCGTTCGGCTGCAGCGAGACGTGCGAGATGCGACCGACGTGCCAGAGCTGCAGATAGATGCGGCCGCCCTTTTCATGCACGCGATCGGTGACTTTGCGCCAGCCGGCCACCTGCTCCTTGGAATAGATGCCGGGGGTGTCCTGGTAACCCTGGCCTTGCTGCGAGATCTGGGTCGCCTCCGAGATCAGGAGGCCTGCGGAGGCGCGCTGGCCATAATAGTCGATGGCCAACGGGCTGGGTACCAGCCCTTCGACCGCGCGGTTGCGGGTCAGCGGCGCCATGGCGATGCGGTTGGAGAGCGTGATCGCGCCAAGCTTGTAAGGCTCGAACAGTTTGGAGGGCTGGCTCATGTGCTTTTTCCAGTGGTGAATGATGGAGAGGTGTGCGTGGTCACAAAGTGGGCCAATGGCGGAACCATACGCCAAGCGCAGCGGCGCGCGGCGATTTCGCCGCTTGGCTCGGCCGGATGCTCAGGCGACGCCGAGGAAATCGCGCTTGCCGATCTCGACGCCGTTGTGACGCAGCAGGCCGTGGGCGATCGCGGCATGGAAATAGAAATTCGGGAACGAGACGCGGTTGACGAAGTCCTGGCCCTTCAGCGTCGTGGTGGCGCTTGGGCCGCTCGGGAAGGTGACATCCTTGCTGTCGGCACCCTCGAACTGCTCCGGCTTGAAGGTCTTCAGATAGTCGATGGTCTTAGCCAGACGCTGGCGCAGCTCGGCGAAGCTGGTCTCCGTGTCCGGATTCGAGGGAATCGCGCTCTGCGTCAGCCGCGCGCAGCCCCTGGCGGCGGCATCGCAGGCGAGCTGGATCTGTTTGGTGAACGGTAGCATGTCCGGATAGAGCCGCGCATTCAGCATCACCTCGGGCTGGATTTTCTTCGCCTCGCAATGGGCCTCGGCCTTGGCAAGCAGGCCGGACAGGCTGGTAAGGATCGGGAGATAGGCGGAAACAGTGGCGTCATAAAAGGACATGGGATGCTCTCGTGAATGGAGGAGGTCGCAATAAAGCGCTCCACCTCCGACATGGGGCGGCTTCCAAGAGAATGCAACTGCATCTTTCTTCGATTTTTTTAGACGTCGATCCCCGTGCCTGTCGCGTCGATCTGGACGGTGGGGGCTGCCCGTCGAGGAGCGAAGCGACGAAGCGATCCAGAGGGCCGCAAAACGAAGAGCTTGGATTGCTTCGCGGAGCCTGTCATCGGGCTGCGCGTCCGCGCGGACCCGTTGGCTCGCAATGACGGCTACTGTGCCGGTTCTGCCTGCGCCCGAGGGCCGCCGCGCATCCGCGCCACCAGCTCCGCCGTCGGCCAGGAATCGGCCGGCAGGCCATATTTCACCTGCATCGCCTTGATCGCGGTGCGGCTCTGCTGGCCGAGCACGCCGTCGATTTTGCCGACATCGAAGCCGGCGCGCACCAGGAGCTGCTGCAGCTCCTTGATCTGGTTGAACGGCAGTTGCGCGACCGGACCTGTGGGCCGCCGCATCGGCGGCGCGCCGGCGATCCGGCTCGCCAGGTAGCCGGCCGTGGTCGAGTAGATCAGCGAGTTATTCCATTCGGTGTAGGCGGCGAAATTGGCGTAGGCGAGGAACGCCGGGCCGTTTCGGCCGATCGGCAGCAACACGGAGGCTTCGAGATTGTCGTTAGCGAGCCGCCGTCCATCGGGATAGGTGACGCCGAGGCTGATCCATTTGCTGCGTGGCGCCTTGATGGTGAGGTCGGCCTGCTCCCAGGGGAAGTCTTGCGGCAGCCTGATCTCTTCCAGCCACGGCTCGCCGCGTCGCCACTTCAATCCGTTGGCGATGTAGTTCGCGGTCGAGCCGATCACATCGGGGGCGCTGCGCAGCAGATTGCGACGGCCATCGCCGTCATAGTCGACCGCGTAGTTCACATAATGCGTCGGCAGGAATTGCGTCTGCCCGAGCTCGCCGGCCCAGGAGCCGATCATCTCCGATGGCGACAGGTCGCCGCGGTCGATGACCTTCAGCGCTGCGATGGTCTCTCCCTGAAAGCGCTCGCTGCGGCGGCAGTCATAGGCCAGCGACACCAGCGAGCGCAGCGTCGGCAGATTGCCCATGTTGGCGCCGAAGTCGCTCTCCAGGCCCCAGAACGCGGCGATGACGGCCGGCGGCACGCCATACTCCTTCTCGGCGCGCGCGAACGCGGCCGCATAGGTGCGGATGTGCTGCTGGCCATTCTGCATCCGGTAGGTCGCAGCCATGCGGCCGGCGAACTCGGTGAAGAGCTGCCCGAACACGCGCTGGCCGCGGTCGCGGTTGACGATGCCCTGGTCGTAGACGAGGTAGGGCGAAGCCTCCGCGATCGCGCGCTGCGACACGCCGTCTGCGGCGGCCTTCTGCTTCAGCTCGGCGAGAAAGCGATCGAAGCTCTGGCCGTTATGGCAAGACGCGGCGCGCGGTGCGGGTGCCCTCGCGACGCGGGGCGCTCTGCTGATCGGTGCGGGCGCAGGCGCGAATTGGGCCTCGGCCATCGATGCGAAAGTGAGGGTCGCTGCGACGGCGGTCAAAATGGCTCGCAGGGCAGGCAAGGAACTTCGCATTCGGTCTCACCGCTCGGTGGCATGTGCTGATGAAACCATCGATATCCGAAGCGGTGTGAAAAGAAAACGGCGGGCGAGTAGCGAATGGGAGTGGCGAATAGGGCAGAATGGCAAGCTTTGCTATTCGCCGCTCCCTATTCGCCATTCGCCCACTCTCATCCCACTTTCGCCAGCGCCGCCTGCGCTTCTTCTTGAATCCGCTTCAGATGCGCCGCGTCGCGAAAACTTTCGGCATAGAGCTTGTTGACGTCCTCGGTGCCGGAGGGCCGCGCCGCGAACCAGCCTTGGTCGGTTTCGACCTTGACGCCGCCGAACGATTGGCCGTTGCCCGGCGCCGTGGTGTGCACGGCGCGCACGGGATCGCCGGCGAGCTCCTTCAGGCCGAGCTTCTCCGGCGTCAGCGCCTTCAGCGCCGCCTTCTGCGGCGGCGTCGCCGGCACGTCGATGCGGGCATAGACGGGCGCACCGAGCTCGGATGTCAGCTCCTTGTAGAGCTCGCTCGGATCGCGGCCGCGCTTGGCCATGATCTCGGCGGCGAGCAGGCCCATGATCGGGCCATCCTTGTCGGTGGTCCACACGGTGCCGTCGCGCTTCAGGAACGAGGCACCGGCGCTCTCCTCACCGGCGAAGCCGAAATTGCCGGAGCTTAAGCCCTCGACGAACCATTTGAAGCCGACCGGCGTCTCCACCAGCTTGCGGCCCAGCTTCTGCGCGACGCGGTTGATGATCGAGCTCGACACGATGGTCTTGCCTACAGCGGCATCTGCGCGCCAGTCCGGCCGGTGTCCGAACAGATAGAAGATCGCGGTGGCGAGGAAATGGTTCGGGTTCATCAGCCCGCCGGAGCGGGTGACGATGCCGTGACGGTCGGCGTCGGTGTCGTTGGCAAAGGCGACGTCAAAGCTGTCCTTCATGCCGATCAAGCTCGCCATCGCGTAAGGCGACGAGCAGTCCATCCGGATCTTGCCGTCCCAGTCCACGGTCATGAAGCGGAAGGTCGGATCGACGCGCTTGTTCACGATCGTCGCATCGATGCCGTAGCGCTCGATGATCGGCTCCCAGTAATGCACGGCGGCGCCGCCGAGCGGATCGATGCCGATCTTGATGCCGGCGGATTTGATGGCGTCGAGATCGACGACGTTGGCGAGATCGGCAACGTAGGGTGTCATGTAGTCGTAAGGATGCACCGAGCCCGATTTGCGTGCCTGCTCGTAGGTGAGCCGCGAAACGCCGATCAGATCATTGGCGAGGTAGGTATTGGCCTGGCGCTCGATCTCTCCAGTCGCGTCGGTGTCGGCCGGGCCGCCATGCGGCGGGTTGTATTTGTAGCCGCCGTCCTCGGGCGGATTGTGCGACGGGGTGACGACGACGCCGTCGGCGAGATGGTCCTTGCGGCCCTTGTTGTAGGAGATGATCGCGTGCGAGATCACCGGCGTCGGCGTGTAGCCGCGGTCCTGGTCGACCATCACCTCGACGCCGTTGGCGGCGAACACTTCCAGCGCGCTGACCAGCGCCGGCTCCGCCAGCGCATGGGTGTCGATGCCGATGAACAGCGGGCCGTCGAGGCCCTGCTGGCGGCGATAGTCGCAGATCGCCTGCGTGGTAGTTAGGATGTGGTTCTCGTTGAAGCTGGTCTTGAACGAGGTGCCGCGATGGCCCGAGGTGCCGAACGCGACCCGCTGGGTCGGCTCCGCCGGGTTCGGCTTGAGCGCGTAATAGTCGGTGATCAGCCTCGGGATATTGGCAAGCGCAGCATCTGCGACCGGTTTGCCGGCGGCGGGGTCAATCATGGCCATGGGACGTCCTCAAGCTCATTCCAACATTGCGATCGGCGCTTCGTTCCCCGTGCGGTGAGATCGACGGCCGCTCTCTACCAGCTGTGCGCCTCGGGCGGCTACCATGCCCCGGCACGGCGGGCGCGATCAACGGAGAAACGCAACATGGGAGCAGGGGACATCAATCGCACGCGGCGGTCGGTCTTGCACATCGCCTGTTACGCCATAGCGACGGCGATGGCGGAGGGATCACTGGCCCGATCTGTGAGGGCCCAGTCCGAGGCCAAGATGACCACAATATCAGGGCACGCCGAACGGCATCTATAGCTGCGCGACCTGCACGCTGTTTGTCGCCCCAACGCCTGCAAGGTGGTGGAGGGCGAGGTCAGCCCGGACGGCTGGTGCAAGGCCTATGCCATGGCCGATTGAGTTTCGGGCTATCCCAAGAGGTTTGCCAACTCGCGAAATTGTTTGCGTGCTGTCGGCGCAGAAAGCGGTGCGCTCCCTATCCAAGTCCTTTACGGGACCGCGACGAGCTTCGCTCGCGCTGAGGCTGGGGTGAGGGACAGCGGGCCTTGCGCCGTTGCGCCCGGGGTGTGGCGCGCTATTTACTCAGCCTTTGGTGGCAGCGTCCCGACCTCAGGCCGGCAATCGGCTGTTAGTCCGGTCCGGGCGGCCGTTTTGTCGGTGCTACATTAACCATCGCCAGCCTCAGTGCGCTGCAGGGGCCGATATTTAAGTCTGAGTTTAACGCTTGTCGGAAGAAATGGAGGCCAGCAGATCCGGCGATGCAAACGGACTTCGCGCGCCGTCCAACCTTGCAGGAGCAATATCGTGAGAGCGCTTCACTACGGCGCAATGGCCTTGGTCGCGGCGCTTGCGCTTGGCGGCTGCAGCCGCCAGCCACCATTGCAGGCCGCCGCGCCTTGCGTCGATCTGGCGGGCGCGCCCTGCGCCGTCAAATCCGCGCCGGCACTCGGTCATCAGGAGCCGTCATTATCAGGCCGGGCAGCGGGGACGCACCGGCACAGATCAGCAGCCGCCGTACGGCACAAGCGGGTGCGTCACCACGTCGAAGAACATTACAAGGTGATGTCGCGCCAGCCGCAGGTCGTAGAAGCGAGGCCGGCAGCGACGCCGGCCGGGGCAGCGACGCCGACGGCCGGGGCAGAGCCGGCGATTCCGCTGGCGAAATGGAGTGCGGGGGCGCCGGCTCGACAGCCTGAAGCGCGGCCGGTCCCCATGCTGACGCCATCATCGGACTCCAGCGGCGCGTCGGTCCAGGAGCAGGTCGCGGTTGCGACCGCGCTTGCCGACCGCATCACGGCGCTGTCGACGCTGCCGGCATCGAACGGCAAGCCGGACCCGGCCCCGCGCAGCGAGAGCATTGCCGTTCCGGCGCCGTCGCGACTCGTCGCGGTGCTGATGGTCCGGCCCGGTGTGCGGGCGATCTCTGACCTGCGTGGCCGCATCATTGCGATCGACGAGCGCTATGCCACGGCCCACAACAAGGTCGCGGCCGGGATGGCTGCGGCAGGCGCCGCCGAGGTCCAGCTTATGCAGGGGAAGGGCACCGCGATCAACCGTCTCACCAACGGTGAGGTGGCCGCGGCCATCGTAGCGCTGGTGGCGCCGGAAGCCGCCGAAGCGTTTCCGGAGATCGCGGGCTACAATACCTTCCGCGTCCCGCTGCCGGCGGCGATGTAAAGCGGCAACCGATTCCAGCGTATCTCAGGACGCGCCGGCCGGCACCGGCTGCGTCCTTGTCTTGGCAGAGCTGTTCTTAGCAGCGCTGTCCTTGGCAGCGCTGTGCGAGCGCACCGCCTCACGTGCGGCCGCGAGCCCGTTCGGGAAACCGCTGCGGTCGGTGTAGGAGCGGCGCCTGCCGCGCTTGGGATCGTGCTGCATCGTGACGTCCTGGGCGGCAATGTAGTCCAGCGCCGTGATGCCGCCTACCATGATCAGCGCCGCCAGCACACTGCCACGGCGCGGATTGTCGAGCCGAAACTCCGCGAGCAGCGTGGCGATGTCGAGGCCGTCGCCGGCGACGCGGCTCCACAAGCCGGCTTTCTTGTCCGGCGACAGCGTCGTCATGCCGGCGACGATCTCGCGCACGCCGTAGGCACGCACCAGCCGCTCCTTGCCGTGCATGCCGAGCATCTCCGTGACACGGTGCGGCGCAAGTAACTCGACCGTACCGAGCGCCAGGCTGAACCAGCCGAGGCCGCGCGCCAGCCTGTCTGCCGAGGTCAGCGAACTTGCGCCGGTGCTGATGATCTTCGGATCGCCTTTGGATCGTACCAGGTTGGAAAATTGAAACATCGGTGACGGCATCCCTTACGGTTTCAAGACCACTTTGATGCAGCTGTCCTGCTTGTTGCGGAAGACGCGGTACATGTCGGGCCCGCGCTCCAGCGGCTCGGTGTGGGTGATGACGAAGGACGGATCGATCTGTCCGCTTTCGATCCGGTGCAGCAGATCATCGGTCCAGCGATTGACGTGGGTCTGGCCGGTGCGGATGGTGAGGCCCTTGTTCATCAAGGGCCCCATCGGGATCATGTCGGCCAAGCCGCTATAAACGCCCGGGATCGAAATGATGCCGCCGGGACGGCAGACATAGATGGCCTCGCGCAACACGTGGGGCCGGTCGCTTTCCGCCATCACCATCTGCTTGGCGCGGTCGAGCAGCGTGTCGGGCTGACCGAGGCCGACATGGCTCTCGAGGCCGACGGCATCGATGCATTTCTCCGGGCCTTTGCCGTCGGTCAGCTGCTGCAGCCGCTCGACGACGCTTTCGTCCTCGAAATTGATCGTGATCGCGCCGCCGGCTTCAGCCATTGTCAGCCGCTCGGGGACGCAGTCGATTGCGATCACCTGTCTGGCGCCGAGCAGGAGGGCGCTGCGGATCGCCATCTGGCCTACCGGGCCGCAGCCCCAGATCGCGACCGTGTCGGTCGTCTCGATGTCACATTGCGCCGCCGCCTGCCAGCCGGTCGGGAAGATGTCGCCGAGAAACAGTGCCTGGTCGTCCGACAGGCTGTCCGGAACCTTGATGTGGGTGGCGTCGGCATAGGGGACACGGAGATACTCGGCCTGGCCTCCGGGATAGCCGCCGGTCAGATGGGTGTAGCCGAACAGGCCCGCGGTGGCGTGACCGAACGCCTTGTCGGCGAGATGCTTGTTGCGGTTGGTGGTCTCGCAGACCGAGAAATTGCCGCGCCGGCACTGCTCACATTCGCCGCAGATGATGGTGAAGGGCACCACGATGCGGTCGCCCTTTTTCAGCTTGCCATCGACGCCGGAACCGACCTCGACGACCTCGCCCATGGCTTCATGGCCCATGATGTCGCCAGGCAGCATGGCCGGGATGTAGTTGTGGAACAAATGCAGGTCGGAACCGCAGATCGCGCAGCTCGTCACTTTGATGATCGCGTCGCGCTCATGCTCGATCTCGGGATCGGTGACGGTGTCGCAGCGAATGTCCTCTTTCCCGTGCCAAACCAGCGCTTTCATGCGCGAACCTCCAGCTGAACCGTCGCCAGGGCAAGTCGGATCGGCAGGGATGGTTGCTATCGGACGCTGGCTTTCTGAGCGGGCCGCGACCCGCCGGGACGGCAGAGGTCATAGCGTGTGAGGAAGCTCCTTCGCGGTGAACTGTCCGTGTGTTGCCACCCCTCCAGATGGCCAGCCGCCAGACCGTCAGAATGAGGGTCTGTTTCGCGGCGACGTCTTAGACCTCGTGGTGAGGGCGCGGCAAAGCCGCGCGTCCAGACGATCCTCTCGAATCGCTTCGACAACTATGAGGCAGCGGACCGGAGGCTTAGGACTTTGCCTTCTTGGCCGGCTTGTTTGCCTTCTTCGGTTTGCTGGATTCCTTGGGCGCTTTTGTCGCCGCAGGCTTGCCGGTCGGCGGCTCGGCTTTCTTCGCGACCTTCTTTTCAGTCGTCTTGGGCAACTCGGCGACCGCGGCCTGGCGCATCGCGCGGGCATAGCTGTCGGCGGCGTTGTCGGCCGAGAGCAGCAGACGGCGCGCGGCGGCATTGGCCTGCTCGAAGGCTTCCCGCGCCAGCATCTTGAAGCGCTCCTTGGCGTCCTTGTCCTTGGCCTTGACCGCCATGCCGCTGAAGCGATCGCGCCGCTTCTTCGCCGCCGCCAAAATGCTCTTGTTCTGCTGTTTGGCCAGTTGCCGGATTACGGCATCCAGGTCGGCGTCGGCCATGGTCGCTCCTCAAGAATCGTCATAAACGGAAGGCGCGCGACTATGCAATCGCGCGCCATGCTTGGCAAATCCGGCTCTTACGACGCCTTACCTTTGAAAAAGGTTTACGTCGCTGCGTTCGCATTCGCGCCGACCCGGATGCGGCCGCGCCCGATCGTCAGCACCAGGATGCAGCCGACCGCGGAGATCGCCGCCAGCGGCAACAACCCGAGCGGATAGCTGCCGGTGGCGTCCTTGATGACGCCGAGCAGCCAGGTGCCGATGAAGCCGCCGATATTGCCGATCGCGTTGATCTGCGCGATGCCGACCGCGGCCGAGCCCACTGACAGCCATTCGGTCGAAAGCGCCCAGAACGGTCCCTTGACGATGTAGGTCGCGGTCACGGCGACGCAGAGGACCAGGATCGTCGGAGTCAGGCTGTTTGTCGCGAGCGACGCCGTGAGGCTCGCCGCCAGCAGCGCCAGTGGAATCGCGGTGTGCCAGATGCGCTCGCCGGTGCGGTCCGAAGTCCGGCCCCAGATGATCATCAGCACCGAGGCGATGCCGAACGGAATCGAGTTCAGGAGGCCGGTCTGCATGTTGGTGAGGCCGAACGATTTGATGATCTGCGGCTGCCACAGCGACAGGCACTGGCTGGCGCCCGATGCGCCGGCATAGATGAAGGACGCCGCGAGCACGTATTTGTCGCTCATGATCGCCCACAGCGAAGCGTGGCGCGGTGCCGTGGTGTCGTTCTCCTCCTCGGTGGCGAGTTCACGCGCGACCAGCTCGCGCTCCTGCGGGGTCAGGAAGCGTGCGGAGGAGGGGCGGTCCGGCAGCACGAAGATGGTGGCGAGGCCGAGCAGCACCGCCGGCACCGCCTCGAGGATGAACATCCATTGCCAGCCGCGCAGGCCGAGCACGCCGTCGACCTGCAGCAGCGCGGCCGAGATCGGCGAGCCGAGGAAGCTCGAGACCGGGATCGCCACCATGAAGATCGCGATGATGCGGGCGCGGTAGGCGCGCGGGAACCAGTAGGTCAGGTACAGGATCACGCCGGGGAAAAAGCCGGCCTCGGCCGCGCCGAGCAGCAGCCGCACCGCATAGAACGAATTCGGGCCGGTCACGAAGGCCATTCCGGCCGCGACCAGACCCCAGCTCATCATGATGCGGGCGATCCACAGCCGCGGGCCGACCTTTTTCATCGCGAGATTGCTCGGGATCTCGAACAGCACATAGGTGATGTAGAACAGCCCGCCGCCGAGCCCGAACGCGGCGTGCGTCAGCCCGATGTCGTGGTTCATCTGCAACGCGGCGAAGCCGGCATTGACGCGATCGATGAAGGCGATGAAGTAGCAGACCATCAGGAACGGCACGATGCGCCAGGTGATCTTCGACATGATCGCCGTGGTCGCCGGATCGGCGCTGCTTGTGGCCTGTGGCTGGCTGATCGGTTGCGCCATGCGACGCCTCCCCCTGATTGGTGTCGTTGCTTGTCGGCCGTTGTAGTCATATACATGACTGCATGACAACCCTCTCCTCGCATATGATGTCGTCAGATACCCGGCTGCCGCTCTATCAGCGCCTGCGCGACCATCTCGCCGCCCGGATCGCAGCGCAGGACTGGAAGGCGGGCGATCCGATCCCGTCGGAAGCCGAGCTCGCCGCCGTCCATGGCGTGTCGATCGGCACGGTGCGCAAGGCGATTGATTGCCTGGCGGCCGAGGGGCTTTTGGACCGCCAGCAGGGCCGCGGCACCTATGTGCGGCGCGCCCGCTTCAACTCCTCGCTGTTTCGCTTCTTCCGCTTCCACTCCGAGAGCGGCGAGCGCAAGGTGCCGGAGAGCCGCATCCTGCAGCGCAAGCAGCTCGCCGCACCCTCGGCGGTTGCCTC
>NZ_JBARGP010000338.1:0-6530 GCF_049798375.1 Bradyrhizobium sp. | reverse complement strand
GCGACGAAGAACTTCCCGAGGCGAGCCTAGCTCGCCTCGGCCTCGTGAAAACCGAGATAGCTCGCCGCGACGCGGCTGTCGGTGGCGATCTCGCTGGCCTTGCCGTTCAGCACGAACTCGCCGAGCTCCATCACGTAGGCGCGGTCGGCGACCTGCAGCGCCGCCTTGGCATTCTGCTCGACCAGCAGCACCGAGACGCCGTCCTTGCGCAGTTGCGCGATGATCTCGAAGATGCCGGCGACGATGATCGGCGCCAGCCCGAGGCTCGGCTCGTCCAGCATCAGGAGTTTCGGCGCGCCCATCAGCGCGCGGCCCATCGCCAGCATCTGCTGCTCGCCGCCGGAGAGTGTGCCGGCCAGCTGCTTGCGGCGCTCCTTCAGGCGGGGGAACAGCGTGTAGACATGCTCGAACCCCGCCGCGGTGCGTGCCTTCGGCATCCGGAACGCGCCGAGCTGCAGATTGTCCTCGACGTGCATGCCGGCGAACAGTTCGCGGCCCTCCGGCACCAGGCTGAGACCGAGCGCGACGCGGTCCTCGATCTCGAGCCTGGCAAGATTCTCGCCGGCAAAGTTGACGCGGCCCTTCAGCGGCAGCACGCCCATGATGGCGCCGAGCAAGGTGGTCTTGCCGGCGCCATTGGCGCCGATGATGGTGACGATCTCGTCAGCGTTGACCTCGAGCGCGACGTCGCGCACCGCCTCGACCTTGCCGTAGGACACATGCGCGCCCGAGACTTGCAGCAATGCGCTCATGCACCGGCTCCGAGATAGGCTTCGATCACCTTCGGGTTGGTCTTGATCGCGGCCGGTGTGCCCTCCGCGATCTTGGTGCCGAAATCGAGCACGACGATCCGGTCGGCAAGGTCCATCACGAAACCCATGTCGTGCTCGACCAGCAGCACCGACATGCCGCCGGCGCGCAACTCGCGCAACAGCGCGGCGAGCCGCTGCTTCTCCATGTGGCGCAGTCCCGCGGCCGGCTCGTCGAGCAGCAGCAGCATCGGATCGACGCAGAGAGCGCGGGCGATTTCGACGATGCGCTGCTGGCCGAGCGACAGCGAGCCAGCAAGCTGGTTGATCTGCTCAGTGAGGCCGACCCGTGCGATCTGCCGGGTTGCTTCCGCGAGCAGCCTGGCCTCGTCGGCGCGATCGAGGCGAAGCATGCTGGCGATCGGCCCGGCGCGGCCGCGCAGATGCGCGCCGATCGCGACGTTCTCGAGCACCGTCATGTCGGGCACCAGCTTGACATGCTGGAAGGTGCGGGAAATGCCGAGCTGGACGATCTCCTGCGGCGGCGCTTGGGCAATGCGCTTGCCGAGCACCAAAATACTTCCCGAGGTCGCCCGCAGCACGCCGGTGATCAGGTTGAACGTCGTGCTCTTGCCGGCGCCGTTGGGACCGATCAGCGCAACGATCTCGCGCGCCTGCACGTCGAAGGAGACATTATTGACCGCGACCACGCCGCCGAACTGCTTGCGGGCATTGTCGACCTGCAGCAGCACATCGGATGCCGCCTCAGGCCGCACCCGCGCCGGCAGCTCGATAGCGCTGTCGGGCTTCCGGCCTATCCGCCGGAGCGTCAGCCGCCCCGTCAGCCAAGGCCAGACGCCGGTGGGCGCAAGCTGCAGCAGCGCCACCAGCAGGAGGCCGAACACGATGGTCTCGAGCTGGCCCGAGCCGTGCAGCAGCAGCGGCAGATAGCTCTGCAGCACCTCTTTGAGGATGACGACGATCGCGGCCCCCAGCACGCCGCCCCAGACATAGCCGGCGCCGCCGACCACGGCGACAAAGAGATATTCGATGCCGGCCTGGGCGCCGAACGGGGTCGGATTTACGGCGCGGGTGAAATGGGCATAGAGCCAGCCGGACAGGCCGGCGAGCACGGCGGCATGGATGAACACCAGAAGCTTGGCGCGCGGTGCATGGATGCCGAAGGCTTCGGCGGCGACATGTCCCCGGCGCAGCGCGCGGATGGCGCGCCCGGTGCGGGAATCCAGCAGGTTCGTGGTCAACACCGCCGAAACCAGCACCGCGATCCAGACCGCGTAGTAGATGGCGCCGGGATCGAGCATACGGAAACCGCCGATCTCCAGCGGCGGAATGCCGGAGACCCCGTCATTGCGGCCGAGGAATTCGAGCTTGCTGAACAGATAGAACAAGCCCAGCCCCCAGGCGAGCGTGCCGAGTGGCAGGTAATGGCCGGACAGCCGCACGGTGACGAGGCCGAGCACCACGGCGGCAAGCCCGGAGACGATCAGCGAAGCCGGCAAGGTCAGCCAGGGCGAGACGCCGTAATTCGCCGACAGCACCGCGGTGGTGTAGGCGCCGAAGCCGACGAAGGCGGCTTGGCCGAACGAGGTGAGGCCGCCGACCCCGGTCAGCAGCACGAGCCCCATCGCGACCAGCGCGGACAGGCCGATATTGTCCAGCAGCACGAGCCAGAACGGCGGCATGCCGGGCACATAGGGGATGGCCAGCATGACCAGGGCGAAGACGAGAATGGGCCAGCGTTGCGTCATGGCCTAGTCCTTCTCATCCTCGACCGCCGCGGGCGCCAACAGCGAACGCAACAGCAGGATTGGCACCAGCAGCATGAAGACGATCACTTCCTTGAAGTTCGAGGCGTAGAAGGACGAGAACGACTCGATGATGCCGACCATCAGCGCCGCAATCGCGGTCAGGGGGTAGCTGATCAGGCCGCCGATAATCGCAGCGATGAAGCCTTTCAGGCCGATCAGGAAGCCGGTGTCGTAATAGAGCGTGGTGATCGGCACGATCAGGATGCCCGACAGCGCGCCGATGACGGAGGCCAGCAGGAACGCGATCTGGCCCGACAGCGTGGTGCGGATGCCGACCAGCCGGGCGCCGAGGCGGTTCACGGCGGTGGCGCGCAACGCCTTACCGTAGAGCGTCAGCCCGAAGAACAGCCAGAGCCCGACGATAAAGGCGACGGTGATGCCGTAGACGGCCAGCCCCTGCCCGGTGAAGCGCAGCGGGCCAAGCGTGGCGGAGGCATCGAGCAAAGTCGGGCCGCGCTGGCCCTCGGCGCCGAAGAACAACAGCCCCAGGCCCTGCAGCGCCAGATGGCAACCGACGGCTGCAATCAGCAGCACCAGCACCGAGGTATGGGCGAGCGGCTGGAAGGCGATGCGATACAGCGACAGCCCGATCGCGGCGACGATGACGAGCGACAGCACCACGTTGACGCCTGCCGGTGCTCGCACGCTCGCCGCCCAATAGGTGGCGCCCAGCACCAGCGCCGGCAGCACCACATTGAGGGCGAGAGAGCGGACGAGCCGCTGCCAATGCAGGGCCTTGCGCGCGACATAGAGGTCGAAGGCGAAGGCCGCGATGCCCATCGCGACCGCGAGCTTGGCGGTGCCGGGCATCTGGCCCGACGACAGCGATGCATAGGTCAGCGCGCCATAGGTGACGAATTCGCCCTGCGGAATCAGGATCACCCGCGTCACGGCAAAGACAAGAACCAGTGCCAAGCCAAGCAGCGCATAGATCGCGCCATTGGTGATGCCGTCCTGGATCAGGAACAGCATGATCGTCGTGTTCAAGACCGGACGCTCCCCCATGGTGACCGGATAGGCACGGCAGTTGGCGCCGTGCCGGTCGCAGCAGTTGAAATCGGCTGCCCGTGTTTGATATGATGAATAACAATTATCAACTATAATCTCAAGGCCGGGTGGGGCCTTTGAGCGCTGCAGGGGACGGAGCCCACGCAATGAATGTGTTCGCGGACCGCCATGGCCGATAGCGTCAAGGACTACAATAGAGGCTCCAGGGAGGTCCACAAGGAGCCTGCCGGCCCCTTGGATGAAGCGCAAGCGGTCCAGCTCGGCGAACTGTCCGAGCTGCTCGGCTACGCCCTGAAGCGTGCCCAATTGAAAGTGTTCGAGGATTTCCTGGACTGCGTCGCGCCGGTGCAGCTCACGCCGGCGCAATTCTCCGTGTTGCTGCTGCTGGACAACAATCCCGGCCGCAACCAGACCGAGATCGCCAACACCCTCGGCATCCTCAGGCCGAATTTCGTCGCCATGCTGGACAGCCTGGAGAGCCGTGAGCTCTGCACCCGGGTGCGCTCGGCCAATGACCGACGCTCGCACATCCTGATGCTGACCGAAAAGGGACGCAACGTGCTGGCGCGGGCCAAGAAGCTGGTTGCGACCAAGCACGAGGCCAGGCTTGTCGAACTATTGGGCCCGGAGGGGCGCGACGCGCTGCTGGGAATGCTGACCAAGATCGCGCAGGAGTTTTGAGGCGCGGTAGTGGCTTTGACAGCTCCGCTGTCCCGGCGAATACAACTGTCGTCCCGGCCTTTGCGCCGGGACCCGTAACCGCAGCCGCATGTTGTTGGAGCGAGCTGGAGCTCCAGCGCCATCAACAATCGACGCCTGTGGCTATGGATCTATGAATCCGGGTCGCGCTCACTTCGCTCGCTTGCCCGGGACGACAGCAGTGATTGCTCTCGCCGTCATTGCGAGCGAAGTGAAGCAATCCAGTCTTTTGTCTATCTGCTGGATTGCTTCGTCGCCTTCGGCTCCTCGCAATGACGAAGGAGCGGCGTCTCAATCCACCAAGATCACCCTGACGTCGTTCACGTTGGTCAGTGTCGGGCCGGTCTGCAGCAGGTCGCCGGTGGCCGTGAAGAACGCGGTGGCGTCGTTGTTGGCTAGATAGGCTTTGGGGTCGAGGTCCTTGGCGCGCATCGTCGCAAACGTTGCCGCATCGATCAGCGCGCCGGCCGGGTCGGAGGCACTGCCGGCGCCGCCATCGGCGCCGTCAGTGTCGCCAGCGAGCGCCGCGATGTCGGGCATGTCCTTGAGCAAATCGGCCAGCGCCAGCGCATATTCCTGGTTCGGCCCGCCGCGACCGTTGCCTGTTACGGTCACCGTGAGTTCGCCGCCGGAGAGGATCGCGACGCGCTTGCCTTGCGCGCGCGCTGCGAGCGCCAGCCTGGCATGATCGGCTGCGACCTCGCGCGCCTCGCCTTCGAGATCGGCGCCGAGGTCGATCACCTCATAGCCGGCTGCCTTGGTGCGCGTAACAGCGGCATCGAGCGAGGCGCGGGGACGGGCGATCATCTCATAGGAGGCGCGGGCAAAGGCTGCATCACCGGGCTTGCAGCTCTCGTTGTTGGGATCTTCCAGCGCGCGCGCTGTCGCCGGATCGATGTCGAGCTTGTACTTCGCGATGATGGCACGGGCGTCCGAAAACGTGGTCGGATCGGGGACGGTCGGACCGGACGCGATCGCCGAGGGATCGTCATGCGGGACGTCGGATATCGCCAGCGTGACGATCTCAGCCCTCTGGCCGGCGCGGGCGAGCCGGCCGCCCTTGATGCGCGACAGATGCTTGCGAACGGTGTTGATCTCGCCGATCGGCGCGCCGGAGCGCAGCAGCGCGCGCGTCAATTGCTGCTTCTGCATGAACGATACGCCTTCGACGGGCGCGATCCAGTTGGCGGAGCCGCCGCCGGACAGCAACACCAGCAGCAGGTCATCGGGACCGGCCGTGGCCGCAAGCTGCAGGGTCTCCTCCGCCGCCTTCAGCCCGGCTTCGTCGGGCATCGGGTGGCCGGCTTCGATCACCTTGATCCGCCGGGTCGGCACGCCATGGCCGTGGCGCGTGGTCGCGATCCCCATGAGGCGGCCCGGCTCGAGCTTCAACGTGTCGAGATAATGCCGTTCGGCCGCGGCGGCCATCGCGGCGGCGCCCTTGCCGGCGGCGAGGCAGATGATCCGTCCTTTGGGCACGGGGCGCAGATGCGCCGCCAGCACCACATCGGGATGCGCCGCGGCGACCGCGGCATCGAAGATCTCACGCAATAGCGGGCGGCGGTCGGTCATTGGTCCCCGATCAGGTTCGAATGCGTCGGCCGGTTATCTCTTCTCCCAGGATAAAAATAAACCCCCGCGAGCGCTTCCTGCGGGGGCTTCTCGCATCGTGGGAAGATTGTCAGCCGGCGACGTCGGCGGAGATGACGTCGCCGAACAGCTCCCAGCGCTCACCCTTGAAGCGCATTAATTGGAGCTGGCTGATCGGCGCGAAATCGGTCGCCGAGGTGTTGATGGTGATGCCCGGCAGCAGCACCTCGGTCCGGAAATCGCGCAAGCTCGCCGCCTGCTTCATGACGTTCTCACGCGTGAGATTGTCGCCGCATTGCTTGAGCACCTGCACCAGGGTCTGCGACACGCCATAGCCGACCACGGTGCCATTATCGAGCTTGTCGCCTTCGGGGAAATCCTTGGTCATGAAGTCGAGATAGGCCTTCATGCCTGGATCATTGGCCCATTGCGGGTCGGTGGTGTCCTTCAGGTAATGCGCCGAGACAATGCCTTGCGCATTGGTAAAGCCGGCCGGCTTGATCACGGCGCCGACGGATGCCGAGACGTTGTTGAGGATGTGCAGCGCCTTCCACTCGATCTCGGCGACCTTCTTGATCGCCTGGGCGGCGAATTTCGGCGTCGCGATGTTCATGAAGACGTCCGCGCCGGACGATTTCAGCTTGACGATATGGCC
>NZ_JBARGP010000337.1:0-1844 GCF_049798375.1 Bradyrhizobium sp. | reverse complement strand
TGCCCGGCCTGTCGGTCGCGTGCGACGGCGCTGCTGCGCAGCGTATCGGCGCGCGAAGCAGCTCACTGCTTCGCGCCGGCACGCGCCGATGCCAACAGCCATGCTCAAATCTTGGCATGCGTCACGTCGCTGTGGGGCGGCGACAGCTGCAGTCTCATGCACTGCACGGATTGCGGCTTCGGGTTTTCCTGGCCGTTTGTCGCCGGAAATGCCGAGTTCTACAATTTCACCGGCGCAGCGGGCGTCTACCCGCGTGCAAAATGGGAATTTTCGCGAACGGTCGCGGAACTCAAGCGGCTGCGGAAATCCGGCGCAAAGGTTCTGGAGGTCGGCGCCGGCAACGGTTATTTCCTCGACCTGATCTGTCCGAGCTTGGTCCGCGCAGACGACGTCGTCGCGCTCGAGTACAACGACAAATCGATCCCGATCCTGCGGGGAAAGCGATACCAGGCGCTGTCGGTCGATATCCGGGACCAGGCGCTGGATCGTTATCGCGCGTCCTTTGACTACATTTTCCTGTTCCAGGTGGTCGAACATCTCGACGGCCTCGATCCACTGTTCGATCGCATCCGGTCCTTGCTGAAGCCCGGCGGTTCCGTGTTTTGCGCCGTGCCGAACTCCGCGCGCATCACGTACCAGGAAACCAACGGTTCGGTGCCGGACCTTCCGCCCAATCATATCGGGCGATGGACGCCGAGAGCTTTCGAGGCGGTGTCCCGACGTCACGGCCTGACCCTCGGCGCGGCTGAACTCGAACCGCTGAGCTGGCGCGAATTCCTGTCACACGACATTTCGTACAGCCATATCCGGCGTGCCCAGCTGAATCCGGACGGCCTCATCGCGCGCGTCAGAAGCCTGCCGAGAGGTAAGGCGCGGCGCCTGATCGAAGCCGCGCTTGCCGCCTTCTTCATCCCCGCCCGGCTGCCCGCGTGGCGGCGCGTCTACAAAAATCGCCAATCGCTCGGGGGATCGCTGTGGGTCAGGCTGGATCGGACCTGAGTTGCAGCCGCGGCGCTCGCGCGGCAACCGCCGAAAGCGGCCGGGCGTCAATTCAAACGGCGAAGATAACAACGCTTTGCGCCGTGCGTACCCTCGCCCCGCCGTGCTCGCTGAGAGCATGATCCGGGTGCGTGGAAACCGGTTCCGAAAGACCATGCTCAAACAAAGATAGGATCATGATGCCTTTCCATAGAAAGGCATCATGATCTAGCCGTACCGGCCGTGGCAGTGCTTGTACTTCTTGCCGGAGCCACAGGGGCAATCCTCGTTGCGGCCGACCTTGCCCCAGCTCGTTGGGTCGTCCGGATTGCGGTCCACAGCGGTGGCGCTATCTGCCTGCGGCGCCAGCGAGACATTGGCAAACGCCATCTCATCCATGCCGGTGTGCGGATCGGCGTGATGCACCTGCATCGGCGGCAGCGTCTGCTGCTGCTCCTCCGGCGGCACGATCTCGACGCGCATCAGCTGGGCGGTGACCGCCTCGCGCAGGTGCGAGCCCATCTCCTGGAAGAGGTTGAAGGCCTCGGTCTTGTACTCCTGCAGCGGATCGCGCTGGCCGTAGCCGCGCAGCCCAATCACCTGGCGCAGATGGTCGAGCATGATCAGGTGCTCGCGCCAGAGATGGTCCATGGTCTGCAGCAGGATGGTCTTCTCGACGTAGCGCATCACGTCGGGGCCCCATTGCGCGACCTTGGCCGCCATGCGCTCGTCGACCTTGGTCTCGATGCGGTCGAGCAACTCCTCGTCGGCGATGCCCTCTTCCTTGGCCCAGTCTTCGACCGGCAGGTCGACGTCGAGCACGCGCGTCAGCTCTTCCTTCAGGCCCGCGACATCCCACTGCTCGG
>NZ_JBARGP010000336.1:0-3062 GCF_049798375.1 Bradyrhizobium sp. | reverse complement strand
ATGACCTATTGCTGCGGAATTCTGGTGCGCGACGGCCTCGTCATGATCGCCGATACGAGGACCAATGCCGGTCTCGACAACGTCTCGACCTTCCGCAAGCTGCACATCTTCTCCAATCCGGGCGAGCGAATCCTGGCGATCGCCAGCGCCGGCAATCTCGCGGTCAGTCAGTCGGTGCTGTCGACCTTGACCGAGGGCATGGAAGATCCCGCCACCGGCGAGGTCGAGACCCTGATGAACGCCCCGACCATGTTCCAGGCCGCGCAGCGCATCGGCAAGGCCATTCGCGCGGTGCATGCCATGGAAGGACCGGCGCTGAAGGCCGAGGACATCTCCTTCGACGTCTCGTTCCTGTTCGGCGGCCAGATCAAGGGCGCGCGGATGCGGCTGTTCATGGTCTACACCGCTGGCAATTTCATCGAATGCACCACCGACACGCCGTATTTGCAGATCGGCGAGCACAAATACGGCAAGCCGGTGCTCGACCGCGCCATGCATTACGACGTCGAGCTTTATGACGCACTCAAAACCGGCCTGATCTCGATGGATTCGACGATGCGCTCCAATCTCGGCGTCGGCCTGCCGATCGACGTGCTGGTGGTGCGCGCCGATGTTTGCGAGGCAGATCTCAACCACCGCATCGAGGCCGGCGAACCCTACTTCCACGATTTGCGCTCGCGCTGGTCGGCGGCGCTGCGTGCCGCGCACAACAACATCCCGCGGCCGCCCTACAAGACCCAGAACGAATCAAAGCACTGAAACGAGAAACTGAAGGTAAAGGTGAGGAACAATGGCTCAGGCAAGTGAGAAGATCGCGTTGGTGACCGGCGCAGGAACGGGTGTGGGCCGTGCGGCGTCGCTGGCGCTGATGAACGCGGGCTTCACCGTGGTGCTCGTGGGTCGCCGCAAGGAGATGCTGGAAGAGACCGCCAAGCTCGGCATCGCAGGTAAGAGCCTGGTCGTCACAGCCGATATGACACAGCCCGACTCGATCTCAGCGCTGTTCGCCAAAGTCACGGAAACCTATGGCCGGCTCGATCTGTTGTTCAACAATGCCGGCATGGGCACGCCGGCGATGCCGTTCGAGAATCTGTCGCTCGAGCAATGGAGCCAGGTGGTCGCGACCAATTTGACGGCGCCGTTCCTGTGCACGCAGCACGCCTTCCGCATCATGAAGGACCAGACCCCGCGCGGCGGCCGCATCATCAACAACGGCTCGATCTCGGCACATGCGCCGCGGCCGTTCTCCTCGCCCTACACCTCGACCAAGCACGCCATCACCGGCCTTACCAAGGCCTCCAATCTGGACGGCCGCGCTTATGATATCGCGGTCGGCCAGATCGACATCGGCAATGCCGAGACGCCGATGACCGAGCGCATGGTCGGCGGCGTGATGCAGCCCGACGGCCGCATGATGCCGGAGCCGCGCATGGACGTGAAGGCGGTCGGCGACGCCGTGGCCTACATGGCCGGCCTGCCGCTCAGCGCCAACGTGCTCTTCATCACCGTGATGGCCAGCAAGATGCCGTTCGTCGGGAGGGGATAATACGGGGCTCGTCTCTCACCGTCATTGCGAGGAGCGACGCGACGAAGCAATCCAGACTTCCTTTCGGGCTCTGGATTGCTTTGCTTCGCTCGCAATGACGAGCTCTCTACTCCAGCCGCTCCACCTTGCGCAGGCTTGGAAACAGCTTCATCCACAATAGCGCCACTGCGACCGTGGCTGCGCCGCCGAGCACGGCGGCGGGCACGGTGCCGAGCAGCGCGGCGGTGACGCCGCTCTCGAACTGGCCGAGCTGATTGGAGGCGTTGATGAACAGGAAGTTGACCGCGCCGACCCGGCCGCGCATCTGGTTTGGCGTCGCGATCTGCACCAGCGAGAAGCGGATCACCACGCTGACGGTATCAGCGGCGCCGAGGATCGCGAGCGCGACCACCGACAGCCACATCGAGTGCGACAGCGCGAACACCACGGTTGCCGCGCCGAACACGATCACGGCCTGAAACATCCGCAAGCCGGCACGACGGCTGATGGTGTGCCGCGCCAGCACCGCGGTCATGACCAGCGCGCCGACCGCCGGCGCCGCGCGCAGGATGCCGAGCCCGAGCGGCCCGGCATCCAGGATGTCGCGAGCGTAGATCGGCAATAGCGCAACGACGCCGCCGAACAGCACCGCGAACAGATCGAGCGAGATGGTACCGAGGATGGCGGGATTGCTGCGGATGAAACGAACGCCGGCGAACAGATCCTTGCTGCTCGCATGCTCCTCAGCGGACGGCTGGTCCACCACGTCGATCAGACCGGTGAAGATCATGCCGCCCAGCCAGAACGCCACCATGATGCCGTAAGGCAGTCCCGGCGCCACCGCATAGGCGAAGCCGCCGAGCGCAGGTCCGGTGATGGTTGCAAGCTGAGCCGCGCCGCTGGAAAGCGCGCTCGCCCGTTGCAGGCTGCCTGAGGGTGCAATCAGCGGCAACAGTGCCGCGGTGGCCGGACTCTCGAACGCGCCGCCAATGCCGAGCATGAAGGTCGCGGCAAACAGCTGGGCTTCGGTCATGACGCCGGCATAAGAGCCCCAGCACAGATAGAGCGCGGTCAGTGCTTCCACGATCTGGCAGGCCTGCACCACGCGCCGGCGCCGATAGCGGTCGGCAGCGCTGCCGGCGACGAATACCAGAAGCGCAGTGGGCAGAAACTGGATCAGTCCGACCATGCCGAGATCGAAGGCGCGTCCAGTGAGATCGTACACCTGCCAGCCGATCGCCACCGCTGCAATCTGGCTGGAGAAGCGCGACAGGCTGCGCGAAAGCAGGAAGAACAAAAATGAGCTCTGCCGCAGCAGAGTGCTCGCGCCGATCGGCAATGTGGACGACATGATGGCCTGCGTGGCGCAAGCTCAGGTCGTTGTCAATGTGAGCTCTGACCGACGCGCATGGCATTGCGCTTTGCTGCGTACCGCGCTCATAATCCGCAAAGTTCGGGGGACTTATGCTGCAATTGCAATCGGCATTCGGCATCGCCGCCCTGCTCGCGATCGCCTGGGCGCTCGGCGAAAACCGCC
>NZ_JBARGP010000335.1:0-5677 GCF_049798375.1 Bradyrhizobium sp. | reverse complement strand
ATCATGGTCATTGCTCTTCGTCCTCCGTGAAGGAGCGTCAGAGCAATGACTCAGTGCAAAATTGAGAGCAATCAAAACATTGATCTCGGTGCAATATAGGGTGACCGGGAGCTGAAAGCGGGCGATTTAGATCTGCCCCTGAGCCCTCAAGCTTGCTTCGATGTTGCCGAAAGCCCGGATCAGCCGCTCCGCCCACTCCCGCTGGCCGTCGGCTTCCGCGATCAGGTCCTGGCGAATCTCGATGCCGGTATTGATCAGCCCGCCGGCCTCGCCATGCACGGGGATGGTGTAGTCGGTGAGGTCGCTGACGGCATAAGGCTGGTTGTCGCCGACCACGAGCCCGGGCTCGGCTCGCAGCGCCTCGAGCAGCAGCGGCGGCAGGATGCGGTCGCGATGGTACAGCGTGCCGACATGCCAGGGCCGCGCGATGCCGGCATAGACGGGCGTGAAGCTGTGCAGTGCGACCAGCACCGTCGGCTGGGCGGCGCGCCGGCGGGCGTCGATCACCTCCGAGAGACGGTCGTGATAGGGATCGAAGACGGCGCGGCGGCGCGCCTCTGCGGCCTGCGGCGTCAGGCCTTCATTGCCTGGAATGGTGGTGCGCTCGGAGATGATCGGGATCGAATTCGGCACGCCCGGCGGCCGGTTGCAGTCGATCACGAGCCGCGAATAGCGCTGCGCGACCAGATGCGCATCAAGCGCGTGCGCGACCTGCTCGGCCACGCCGGCAATGCCGATGTCCCAGGCGATATGGCGCGTCAGGTCGTCCTCGCTCAGGCCGAGATCGCCGAGCGCTGATGGCAGCAGCCGGCCGTAATGATCGCACGCGAACAGAAATGGCGAGGCGCCGCTTGCATTGTGTTCAAGCACTGGCGGAACTTCGTCTGGTCCGACGAGTAGAGCTGTGTCGGTCGGGTCCGGAATTTGCATGTTTTGCCGTTGCCTCGTGTGGCGGTGCGCCGATCGCGCAACGATGCGATAAGGAATCGAGCTCGATGGGACAGCCGAAAACCGTGATGTCGGTGGCGACGATGCCGGTCCCGATGATCGATCACAAGGCTGAAGTTTGCGGCGCGACGCGCGCCGGCGCGACGGCTGGAGGCTGATCATGGAGATCAAGGTCGGGTTCGAAATCTCCTATGCGGCCGAGATGCCGACGCCGATGGTGATGCTGCTTTCCATCCATCCCTCGCGCCATGCCGACATCGCAGGCCAAGAGCGCATCACAGCCGAGCCCGACGTGCCGATCGGCTTTTATCGCGACAGCTTTGGCAATGTCTGCGGCCGCCTGGTGGCGCCGGCCGGCGGCATCACTCTGCGCGGCAATGCGCTGGTGCGCGATTCCGGGCTGCCGGACGACGTAGACCCAACCGCGCAGCAAATTCCGATCGAGCAATTGCCGGACGATCTGCTGCTCTATCTGATGCCGAGCCGCTATTGCGAGACCGACAAGCTCACCGACGTCGCCTGGTCGCTGTTCGGCAACACGCCGCAGGGCTGGGCGCGGGTGCAGGCGATCTGCGACTTCGTGCACAGTCATATCAGTTTTGGCTATGAGCACGCCCATCACATGAAGTCGGCGCATGATGCCTATGAGCAGCGCAAGGGCGTGTGCCGCGATTTTGCGCATCTGGCGCTGACGTTCTGCCGCTGCATGGGCATCCCGGCGCGCTACTGCACCGGCTATCTCGGCGACATCGGCGTGCCCCGCGATCCCGCGCCGATGGATTTTTCCGGCTGGTTTCAGGTCTGGCTGTCCGGCCGCTGGTACAGCTTCGATGCCCGCCACAATGTGCCGCGGATCGGCCGCGTCCTGATGGCGACGGGGCGCGACGCCGCCGATGTCGCGCTCACGACGAGCTTCGGTCGCATGACCTTGACCAAATTCGTCGTGGTCAGCGACGAGGTCGTGCCGGCGTAATTGCCCCTGTCGGGAGGGCGCGCTTCGCTTCGCGCGCGAGGACGGCTATAGACGGGCGATGACCTCCGATCTCCTGTTCGTCTACGGCACCTTGATGCGCGGCTTCGATCATCCAATGGCGCGGCTGCTGGCCGCCAACGCCGACTTCATCAGTGAAGCCCACTGCCGCGGCCGGCTGTATCTGGTGAAGCATTATCCGGGCATGGTGCTGTCGGATGACGCGGCCGACATCGTTTATGGCGAGCTGTTCCGGCTGCGCGAACCGGAGGCGATGCTGCGCGAGTTCGACATGTACGAGGCCTGCGGCGAGAGCTTTCCCGAGCCGACCGAATATCTGCGGCAGATGCTGCCGGTGGCGCTCGCTGACGGCTCGATGCGTGACGCCTGGACCTATCTCTACAATTGGCCGGTCGACGATCTCCCCCGCATCGCCTCGGGGCGGTTTCTGAAGCACTGAGAGAGCGGGCGCTGTGAATAGCCCGGACAACTGCGATTAAGTTCGCATTCTGCGAACCGATTCTTATATCCCTGTTCGATTGCTCCCGGCCTCACCGCCGCCACCGCCGGAACCCGCACACCGCCTCATGGCCCGCTTCACCTCAGAATTCCTCGACGAGCTGCGCGCCCGGCTTCCGGTCTCGGATGTCGTGGGCAAGCGCGTCAAGCTGAAGAAGGCGGGGCGCGAGTGGAAGGGGCTGTCGCCGTTCCAGCAGGAGAAGACACCGTCCTTTTACGTCAACGACCAGAAGGGCTTTTACCACGACTTCTCCTCCGGCAAGCACGGCAACATCTTCGACTTCATCATGGAGACCGAGGGCTGCTCGTTCCCGGAAGCCGTCGAGCGGCTGGCAGGCCAGGTCGGCATGGCCTTGCCGGTCTCGAGCCCCGACGTGGCGCGCCAGGAAAAGCACCGCAAGACCCTGCATGACGTGATGGAGCTGGCGGCGACCTTCTTCGCCGACACCCTGGCTTCCCGCGTCGGCGCCAAGGCGCGCGGCTATCTCGCCGACCGCGCGCTCAGCCCGCAGACGCAGCTGCAGTTCCGGCTCGGCTATGCGCCGCCCGACCGCTTCGCGCTGAAGGAGCATCTGGGCAAGCACGGCGTGCCGGTCTCGGACATGGTCGAGACGGGCTTGCTGGTCGGCGGCGACGATATCCCGGTGCCGTATGACCGCTTCCGCGACCGCGTGATGTTCCCGATCACGGATCTCCGCGGCCGCGTCATTGCCTTCGGCGGCCGCGCGCTGGAGAAGGATGTCGCGGCGAAGTACCTGAACTCGCCGGAGACGCCGCTTTTTCACAAGGGCGACAACCTCTACAACCTCAGCTCGGCCCGCCAGGCCGCGCATAACGGCAGCCCCCTGATCGTGGTCGAGGGCTATGTCGACGTGATCGCGCTGGTCACCGCCGGCTTCCAGGGCGCGGTGGCGCCGCTCGGCACCGCGCTGACCGAGAACCAGCTCGCATTGCTGTGGAAGATGGTCGACGAGCCGATCCTCTGCTTCGACGGCGATCGCGCCGGCCAGAAAGCAGCTTATCGTGCTGCGGACCTCGCCATGCCGCATCTCAAGCCCGGCAAAAGCCTGCGCTTTGCGCTGCTGCCCGAGGGCCAGGACCCCGACGACCTGGTCCGCACCAGTGGCCGCGGCGCGGTCGATGAGGTGCTCGCCGTCGCGAAGCCGCTGGCCGAAATGATCTGGTCGCGCGAGATCGAGGGCGGCGGTTTTACGACGCCGGAGCGGCGCGCGGCGCTGGAGGCCAAGATCGGCGAGCTCACCAACGGCATCCGCGACGAGGTGGTGCGCCGGTACTACCGGCAGGACCTGAGCGAGCGGCTGCACCGCGCCTTCGCCCCGCAAGACGGACAAGGATACGGGCGCGGCTACGGAAGGGGCGGCCGCGAATCAGGCCGCGGTTTTGTGCCCCGCGGACCGGCTCAGGGCCGGTTATCCACAGGGGGCGGCGGCAATTTCCGGCGCGGCGCCCCGCCGTCCACAGGCGCCGCGCTGGGACGCGGACCCTACCAGGCGTCGAGTCCCCAGCTGGCTTTGAGCCCGATCATGCGCGGCCAGCGCAGCGCGATCTCCCGCCGCGAGGCGCTGATCCTGCTCTCCCTGATCAACCATCCCTGGCTGCTGCACGAGCATCTGGAAGAGGTCGCGGCCCTCGAACTCGCCCACCCTGAGGCGCACAAACTGCGCGCCGCCATCATCGCCGCCTTCGCCCACGATCATCACCATTCGTCTGATCCGGAACAACAAGCCGAAAAAATGCGGGCCGATCTGGAAGCGGGCGGATTTTCCGAGCTTCTTCAACGGGTTGAGCGAGCGATCACGACCGATGCGGTGTGGGCGGCAAAACCTGGCGCGGCGCGCGAGGATGTTCTTTCCACCTGGCATCAGCTGGTTGCCTTGCATCGGCAATGGCACTCATTACTTAGGGAATTGAAGGATGCCGAGCTGGCGCTTGGCGACGAGCCGAGTGACGCCCACATGGGCTGGCTGCGGGACGTCAAGGCCAGGATGGCTGAGGTGGATGGCACCGAGGCGCTGATCGAAGGATTTGGCCAGTTGTCCGGCCGGTTCTCGAAGACCGTTTGAAGCACGTTCGCCCGTGAAGGCGCCGGCCGGTTCCCCAGCGTTACGGAAAAGACTCGCCAAATCCATGGTTTGGCTGCAAAAACAGGGTTAAGCGAAGTTTAAGGGGTCCGGAGCATCTTAACCGCGAGAGGGGTCGCTGGAGCCGTCGGAGGCTGCGTCACATCACGGGATCGCTCATGGCTGGGCACCCGGATCGTGCGCCAACCGATCGCATCACCGGTATTACTTTTGCAAGCACTTCCGTGCTGAAAGGTGCGCCGGGCCGGGGACGAAACCAGCGACAGAGAGTCCGGGGTGGCGACGTTAAAGGCGCGCCGCCCTTTCCGCGTCGTGAACAGTTTGAGTACAGCAGGCGGGTGCTGCGATGCCAGGGTGCAGATCGCCACAGGCAGAAGCGGGCGCGTTTCGGGAGCAATGAATGGCCACGAAGGCAAAGACGCTGCAGGTGAAAGACAAGGAAAAGGACGACAAGGCCGCGGACGCTCCCGAAAAGGACGGCGCCGACGCCCCTTCGCCGTTGCTGGACCTGTCGGACGCCGCCGTCAAGAAGATGATCAAGCAGGCCAAGAAGCGCGGCTTCGTGACCTTCGATCAGCTCAACGAGGTACTGCCGTCCGACACGACCTCGCCTGAGCAGATCGAGGACATCATGTCGATGCTCTCGGACATGGGCATCAACGTCACCGAGGCCGAGGACGCCGAGGAAGCGGACGAGAAGGACGACAGCACCGACGACGACGAGAGCAACGAGCTCGTCGAGATCACGCAGAAGGCCGTCACCGAGGTCAAGAAGTCCGAGCCGGGCGAACGCACCGACGATCCCGTGCGCATGTATCTGCGCGAGATGGGCACCGTCGAACTGCTCTCCCGCGAGGGCGAGATCGCGATCGCCAAGCGCATCGAGGCCGGCCGCGAGGCGATGATCGCGGGCCTCTGCGAAAGCCCGCTGACCTTCCAGGCCATCATCATCTGGCGCGACGAATTGAACGAAGGCAAGATCTTCCTTCGCGACATCATCGATCTCGAAGCCACCTATGCCGGGCCCGACGCTAAGAACAACATGAACCCGCAGCTCGCGGCGCCCAACGGCGGCGAGGCCGGAGCCGCAGGCGAAGGCGGCGAGGCCGTGGCGTCGGTCGCGCCCGCGCATATGGCG
>NZ_JBARGP010000334.1:0-3545 GCF_049798375.1 Bradyrhizobium sp. | reverse complement strand
CGCAGTGCAGCAACGATTTGCGGCCGGCGCGCCAATACCGTCTGGTCCGCCTCGGGCATCATGATCGCCATCGTCGCTCTCCCGGCTGTCGCGATTTGTCGTGTCATATCAATCACAACAGTGATGGTTTGAACAGGCCGCAGAACGCCTTGCCAAACTGCATGCGCCACGAGCGGATCGGCCATATTGATGATGCGCCGCAGCTTGTGCGAGGCTTAGGGCCGTGTAACAAACGGCGCGCATCTCCGTTTCGCAACCACAGAGCCCTGACCCATGAACAAACTGACCTTGAGCGCTCTCGTCGTCATCGCCGCATCGTCGCTTGCCTCAGCGGCGCAGGCGCAGGACGCCGCTGCCGGCAAGACCTCGTTCAACAAGTGCCTGCCCTGCCACTCGATCGGCCCGGGCGCCAAGAACAAGGTCGGCCCCGAACTCAACGGGCTCGACGGCCGCAAGTCGGGCACGGCCCCGGACTACAATTATACGGATGCCAACAAGAACTCGGGCATCACCTGGAACGAGGCCCAGTTCAAGGAATACATCAAGGACCCGAAGGCCAAGATCCCCGGCACCAAGATGACCTTCGCCGGCATCAAGAGCGAGAACGAGATCAACAATCTCTGGGCCTATGTCTCGTCGTTCGACAAGGACGGCAATCCGAAGAAGTAAGCATCGCTATCGCGGCGCGGCGAAACGGCCGCGCCGTGTCTCACGTCAAAGCCCCGGGCGATCGCTCCGGGGCTTTTTCATTTCACGAACGTATCAGCCTCTGCGGGCATGCGCCCGATTCCGGCGACCATGCGGGAGATCTCGGCGGCGATCAGCGCGGGCTCCGCGTCCTGCACCATATGGCCGAGACCCGGCCGCACGATCAGCCGGGTCTGCGGCACGGCCTTGGCGAAGGCGCGCGAATGGATATCGGTGAAGACGGTGCGGTCGGCCTCGCCGGAGATCACCGTGACCGGGCAGCCGATGTCGCCATAGCGCTGCATCTGCGACATCACGGCCGGCTTCAGGGTCACGAGATCGTGGGCATTGGCGAGAAATTCGCGCGGCCGCAGCAGCAGCGGCGTGGCGCTGCGGTCGATGAAGCCCTCCGGCATCGCCTGCGGCAGGAAGACGCCGCGGGCGCCTGGAGCGAGCAGCGCGAGTCCGAGCGGCAACGTGATCGTGTATGCCAGCAACGGCCCGAGCAGCGGCACGGTAACGGCCTTGTTGTAGCGGCCGACCCCGCCGCGCCACGGATGGGTCACAGGCGCCAGCATGACCAGGCCGGCCACCCGGTCCGGAAAATCCAGCGCCATCCGCGTGCCGAGCGCGCCGCTCCAGGAATGCACCACGAGAACGATAGGCCCGACGCCGATCTCCGCGAGGGCCTGGTTCAGCATCCGCGCCTGGGCTGCCGGGGTGGAATCGCCGAGATGCGCGCGCCGGCTCCAGCCATGGCCGGGACGGTCGACCAGCAGGACACGACGGCCCTGTGCGGCCAAGAGATCACCGAGGGGGCGCATCGCTGCGAGGTTCGAGCTCGCGCCATGGATCAAGAGCAGCGGCGGCTGGCCTGCATTTTTCGGGCCGATATCCACAAGATTGATGGTTGCACCGTCGATCTCGATCGCCCGCCCCGGTGCCGGATAGCGCCGCTCGATCACCAAAACGCCGACCTGCGTGACCAGCGCCAGCAGCGCCAGAATGCCCACGAACAACATTGAAATCATGAGGATTTTTCTGCCTGCCACCCGACCAGATACGAACCCGGCCAGGAAAGGTTGCGGCGTTGGCCGCCCGGCCTGCCGAACCATCGCGCAGACCGTGTCATCACGACGTCGTCGGCCTTTTTATAACCATGGTCGAGACTTTTTCTCACCGACGTGGGCAAACGCCGTGAATCACTCGCGGCTCCGATCCATCACCGGGACGCGCAGCAAACTGGATCGGGCGCCGGGTTTGGACCTGCAGGTAGTTGAGGGGGTATCAGATGAGTTTCCAATCAAGCGAGACCGCGATCGACGAGATCGTCGCCAGCTGCAACGGCGATTTGCGCGGCGCGCTGAAGGCACTGCTCTTGGTCAACGAGCATCTCGAGGCAGAGATCGCCCAGCTCTACGCCGCGGCGGCGCATTATGGCCTCAACGAGCGCAATCGCCACGCGGTGCACTGATCGTTGCTTGCGGCTTGCCGGTCTCAGATGTCGCGGCCCTCGACCTTCTCGCTCAGGGTCTTCACCAGCTCCGGCACCTTCTCCAGATACGGATCGACGTCGAGCGCCTTGCGAAAGGCTTCCAGGGCGCGCTTGTCCTCGCCGAGGTCCTGCATGATCATGCCGAGCCCGGCGAGCGCTCCGAAATGGCGCGGCTCACGCACCAGCACCTGCTGGATGTCGGCGAGCGCCCGCCCATAGTCGTTCTGCAGGTAATACAGCGTCGCGCGCCGGTTCCAGGCTTCGGTATAGTCGGGCTTGAGCTTGATCACGGCGTCCAGAAGCTTCAGCGCGATTTCGGTCTTGTGCGCATCCATCGCGGCCTTCGAGCGCACCATCAGCAGCGCCACCGTGTCGCTCGGCGTCTGCGTCCACGCCGCCCAGATACGCGCTTCGACATGGCGCGCACTGGCCTCGTCCGGAGCGGCCTTCAGCGCGCCAAACAGGAAATCAACATTTTTGCTTTTATCGCCGCCGACCTTGGGCAGCTTAGCAGGCGCCTCGGGCGGCTTCGGCTTGGGAGGCATCACGCGCGGATTATCTTGCGCGTGAGCAAGCGTCGGTGCGGAGATGACGAGCGCGGCGAGCAGAATCGCCCAGGAGAGTCTCAATGCCATCCGCAAAGGATAGCCGCAGTCCAACACCCTTGCAAAGCAAGGGTGGCGTCAAACAGCTGTGAATGGCCGGGCCAAAGGGGACTTCAGGACCAAGCGGCCTCAGACTTCGAAGCCTTAGCCTTGGCGGGCCTTGAAGCGGCGCTGGACCTTGTTGATGACGTAGACGCGGCCCTTGCGGCGGACCAGGCGGTTGGCGCGATGGCGGCCACGCAGCGATTTCAGCGAGTTACGGACCTTCATGGGACATCCTGATGCGATAAAAGGCCGTGTTGGACAGGCCGAAAGTGGCAAATAGCGATTCTTCCCCGCTGGCGACCGAGCCGCCCGGGACGGCGGGTTTCTACCTATCGACCGGGTCGATGTCAATCGAAACGGCCCCTTTATTAACTCTGGCGGACCGACCGGGAACCCTTCACCCATTCAGAAATGCCGTTGCAGGCCCGCCTCAAGCGTCATTGCCAAGTTCGTTATATCGTATAATCAATTCGCAACGCCAATAATCAACTGCTGGGAACGCCTGAGATGCCCAAGCTCGCCCTGCCCAAGATCGACGAATTCGTCGCCATCGACATCCATACCCATGCCGAGGAGCCCTGCGGCATGCACGGCGACGACGGCTATGACGATTTCCAGGCGCAGATGGCGGACTATTTCAAGTCGCCGCACAAGCACCCGCCGACCGTGCCGGAAACCGCAGCCTATTATCGCTCCAAGAACATCGCCGCGGT
>NZ_JBARGP010000333.1:0-2439 GCF_049798375.1 Bradyrhizobium sp. | reverse complement strand
ATTGCAGGGAGCGGGCAAGGTCGGCGCGGAGGTAGGGCTTGCCGATGATCGGGAATTCGCCCACCGCGCCGTGCCGCGCCAGAACATCGGCCGCATTGCCCGAGGCAAGCAGGATCTTGATGTCCTCGTGAAGCCGCTCCGCCTCGCGCGCCAGCTCGACCCCATTGATGCCGCCGGGCATCACCACGTCGCTGAACAGGATGTCGGGCCGCATCCCGCTCTTGAGCATCCGCAGCGCGTCGACGCCATTGCGGGCGTAGACGACGTCATAGCCGAGCCGCGTCAGCATGGTCACGCCGACGTCCAGGACCTCGTCATCATCCTCGACCAGAAGCACCCGTCCCGAGCCCGGCGGCGTGTCCTGCGCCGCTGCTGCGGCCGTCTCCACAACGGGCGCCTGCGCCGACCTGGGCAAATAGAGACAGACCATGGTCCCGATGCCGATGGCGCTCTCGATGGTGACGTGGCCGCCGGATTGGCGGACGAAGCCGTAGACCATGCTGAGTCCGAGGCCGGTCCCCCGCCCGACCTCCTTGGTAGTGAAGAACGGCTCGAACGCCCGGTCGAGCGTTTCGGGAGTCATGCCGCAGCCGGCATCGGTGACCGAGATCATGACATAGCAGCCGGCCGAAACCCCGGCGATGGCATCGTCCTCCAGCGCGATGTTGCGCAACCCGATTTCCAGCAATCCTCCATTCGGCATCGCATCGCGCCCATTGAGCGCCAGATTGAGCAGTGCCGTCTGCAACTGCGCCGGGTCCACGTAGCACGGCCACACCCGATCATCGGCAACGAGCCTGAACTCGCATCCCTCACCCGCCGCCTGGCGGATCACCTCCTGGAAGTCGCGAATGAGGCAACTTGCATAGACCGGCTTCGGCGTCAGCTTCTGCCTGCGCGAAAAGGCAAGCAGCTGCGCCGTGAGGTTCGCGCCGCGACTGGCCGCTTTCCGCGCCGCTGCCGCCAGCTCGCGGGCGTGGTCGCGGTCCGTTTCGGCATCCTCGATCAACTCGAGATTGCCCGAGATCACCATCAGCAGATTGTTGAAATCATGGGCCACACCACCGGTGAGCTGGCCGATCGCCTCCATCTTCTGGCTCTGGTGCAGCTGCTCCTCGATCAGGCGGCGGGCTTCGATCGCCTGCTTGTGTTCGGTGATGTCCCGAAACAGCACGGCAAGGCCTTCGCCGGACGGGAATGCATTGATGTCGTACCAGATCCCCCGCCGCCTGCAGAACCGCTCGAAGGAGGTCGACTGCTGCTTCGACACCGCCTCCTGCAGCAGGACAGCGACATCAGGCTCAGCGGCCGCGACGGAAAATGCTTCCCAGATATCGACGCCGACGAGGTTGCGCTCCTCGGAAAGGTGCGCCTGGGCGCGCGCATTGAGATACGAAACGCACCACTCTCGATCGACAATCATGACGCAGTCGTTCGTGCTCTCGAAGATCGAGGTGATCCGGTTGGCCGCTTCCTCCGCTTTCTCCTTGGCTTCGTATAGCTCACGTTCGCGCGCGGCGAGCGCGTCGGCCATGGTGTTGAACGCGTCGGCAACCCAGGAGAGCTCCGATCGCTTGTCGCGGATATGCACCCGCCGCGCATAGTCGCCGAGCCGCCACTGGTTGGCGACATCGACCAACTGCTTCAACGGCTGATGGATGAAGCGCCGCGCGCCGAAGCACGACAGTAGCAGCACCAGACCCGCACCGAGCGCGATGAGAAGCACGTCCTGCCAGGTCCGGCGCTGGATCCAGCTGAAGGCCTGCGCCTTGTCGAGGCCGACCGCGACCAGGAGACTGCCGGAGTCCGCCTGCAGCGTCGAATAGCCGACGATCCGCTCGACGCCGTTGAGATCGGCGGTCGTGATCGTGCCCGAGCGGTCGGAATGCATATACCTCTGGCCGGGCATCTCGCGGCCGACGAAATTGCCGTTATCGGGATAACGGGCGAGATAGGTGCCGGCGCGGTCGGCGATGGCCAGTGCGGCGCCGCGTGGAACACCTAGCTGAAGAATGAAACTTGCGAGCCATTTCAGATTTAGCGCCGCAATGATGACGCCGCCGAACTGGCCATGATCGTCGGCGAACGGCAAAGCGAATGGGATGAGCTCACGCCCGGTCAGCCTGCCGATCGAATAGATTCCCACCGTAAAATGACCGGTCCGCGTCGCGTCGATGAAATAAGAACGGTCAGCGACATTCACACTCTGGCCATCGGTGGTGCAGATCGACTCCCCCCTCACGTCGACGATGACGAAGGTCAGGAATGCCGGAAAGCGTTGCTTGAGCGTCGAAAGATATCCGCTGCATGCATGCGAATCCCTGGCCTTGATCGCCGGGAGTTCCGAAAGCGCGATCAGCACCTGGCGGATCCCTTCGACCACCTGCTGCTGCTCGGCGGCGGCGAGCTTGGCCAGGCCCAACGCCTGCTCCTGAACGT
>NZ_JBARGP010000332.1:0-3612 GCF_049798375.1 Bradyrhizobium sp. | reverse complement strand
TACATCATTCGATGCACTTTTGTAGAAAACGCGGTTGGAAATTGGCAATGTGCCGAAATAGTCACGACAGATTGCGTGAAGGGCGATTTCACCGGCCTCGCCACGCTTCTTGTATTTTTCACTCGTATAGACCCGGATCGCAGCCTGTCTAAGCTTCACGTACATGTTGCCGTGATTGACCGCGAGTTCGTCCTCAGGCAGCGCGTATTCCGGCAGCCACTCTATGAGGTGTTCTGCGAACGGCGTGCAGCGCCAGGCCCTAAGCTCGAAGCCAGCGCAGCAGATCCCGTCGACGGGATTCCCTGCATCCTGAAAATAAAGCCGTTCTAGGAACCGCTTAGGTTTGTTGCTGTAAGCGGTCAACCCGACTCATCCCCATGCTCATTTCTTAGCATTGCCGATGGTTGCACCGAAGGCAATCAATCGTACGGATTGCTATTTCGATCCCAAATGCGGAATCGAAACCCCAGCGGAGTTTTCCGATGCATCTTTAGTGCAATGCAACAAAAGTGCGGTGCAACGTAGTCGGCCGCTGACATGAGAGATGGAGGCGTATTGCACGTTGCGATCGGATGGCGGATCAGTTTGCCGGGGCCATTCGCCATGCACTCAAATTGAACCGGATCACCCCGCAGGGGCAGGCCACCTCCGGCAAAAGACATCCGCCAGCGCCTCGAATACGGCCGGCGCGCGCTCCACGCGGGCAATGGTTCGTCCGCCTTCGATGGCGGCCAACAAGGCGGCTGCGCTGGAGGAGGCGAGCGTGGGAGCGAAGCCGCAGCCGCGTAGATGCTCTGCAATGATATCGCACAGATCGACAAATCCGCGTGCGAGCCGTTCGGTCAGCCCGGCGTCCAGCGTGGATAGCTCATTCGCCAGATTTTGCATGAGACATCCATATTGGTAGTCGTCGGCAATCATCTCGGCCGCGATGGCCCCGAAAATCTGTTTGAAAAAAGTCGGCGCGTCGCCGGTCGTGTTCGCCGAGATCTGCCGGAACACGGCCGCTCTGTTCGCGAGGTAGAGATCGATGGTTTCCTCGGCGAGCTGGGTCTTGCCGCGCGGAAAGTGAAAGTAGAACGATCCCTTTGGAGAGCCGCTTTCTGCGATGATCTGGGTCAATCCGGTCGCTGCAAAGCCCTGGATGCGAAACAGTCGTTCGGCGGTGGCAATCGCGCGGGCGCGGGCGTCGGTTTTGCGTGGCATGTCCCGATCATACCGGGCCCGGGTTGACGGCGCTATGGCGGTCGCCATAATATGGTGACCGCCATAGTCAATGAAGCCCGCAACGCACGCGATCGAATCGTAAAACCGGAAGGTGTGCCCGTGTCCCTGTCCATGTATGACGCCACCGTTCCCGGCATGGTGCGCGCGCTGAAAATCTCGACGCCATCCTCGACAAGGCCGTGGCCTACGCCGAGCGCAAGAGGGTGGACCCGGCCATCCTGCTGGGCAGCCGGTTGGCGCTCGACATGCTGCCGTTCTCGACCCAGATCCATCGCGCCACGGAAACAGCGAGGGGCGGCGCGGCGCGCCTGGCGCAAATGGACATCGCGGGCTTGCCCGACGAGGATAAGACCGTGGCGGAACTGAAGGCCCGCCTCGCCAGCGCCGTCGCCTTCCTGGAGCGCCTGCCGGCGGAGAGCTTCACGGGAGCCGAGGATCGCACCATCACCCAGAAGCTCGCCGGCAAAGACATGAGCTTCCCCGCCAAGCAGTATCTGTTCGGCTTCATGATCCCGAACTTCTACTTCCACGTCACCACCGCCTACGCGATCCTGCGCCATAACGGCGTGGAGATCGGCAAGGCCGACTTCCTCCGCGGCATCTGAGGCGAACTCTGCGGAGGGCTGGCGGGCGTAGCGCCGGACCTTGGTCGGTAGATGGGGATCTTTCGTCCTCTCCACCGCTGTCATGCTCCGCCCCCGGGTCTTGCCTTTGGCGAGCCCGAGGACAGGCTCCGGCGGAGCATCCAGTACGCCGCAGCAGAAGAGATCGACCGAGGCGCCACGGCGTACTGGATCGTCCGCGGAGCCTGTCATCCGGCCGGCCGGAGGCCGGACCGGGTGGCGGACGATGACATCAGGGGCAATGGCCGGCTAGATCAGGCTGTATTGTGCCCGCTCGCGGCGGGCGAGCAGGGGCAGGGCCTGGCCGGCGATGTAGGTCTTGAAGTGGGCGCTCTCCTGGTGCGCCTTGAACGCGGCCTCGTCACGGAACAGTTCGTAGAACAGGAACTGCGCAGGATTGTCGTTGGCGCGGGAGATCAGGAATAGTTGCGCTCCGGGCTCCTTTTGCGCCTCGGGGAGGAAGTGCGACAGGATCTCGGCGACCTTCTCGGCCTCGCCCTCCTTGGCCTCCCATTGCGCCACCACCAGCAGGCCGCCGCTGCGCACCGCCTCGCTCACCGTCTTTGTATCATCTGCATATTGGGCCATCGTGGTTCCTCTCCTTGGGGTCATTGGCGAGGGCATCGATAGCGCCGTTTGTCTCGGGGATAGTTCGATCGCGGTTGAATGATGCATGCGGGAAACTGCAGCGCCCGGGCGGGTCGGTGGGCGGTGCTGGGCCGGAGCCGCCCGTAACGGCTGATGGCCGCCACCCTTGTGTCTGGCCTGCTTATGATTAGAAAGAGTCCAATGGTGGTGGCCGTGCGTCGGCGCAGTCCGCCGGATCGTCAACAACAGCCAAGGCCATCAGCGTGGACGCCCTCAAGATACGCAACGCAGCCGACGTGGAGGAGGTGGTCCGCGCCGCGATCGCCAATGAGCAGCCGCTCGAGATCGTTGGCCAAGGCACCAAGCGGCAGGTCGGCCAGGTCATGGCCACCAATGCGGTGCTGGACCTCAGCGCGCTCAATGCGGTGGTCGCCTATGAGCCGAACGAGCTGATCATCACGCTGCAGGCGGCCGCGCCGCTCGCCGACGTGCTGTCGCTGATCGATTCCAAGAACCAGCAATTCGCCTTCGAGCCGATGGATACCGGCCCGCTGCTGGGCATGCAGGCTAAGGGAACCGTCGGCGGCATGATCGCGGCGGGGCTGGCCGGCCCGCGCCGGATTAAGGCCGGCGGCGCGCGCGACCATCTGCTCGGTGCGCATGCCGTCTCCGGCTTCGGCGACAGCTTCAAGACCGGCGGCAAGGTGGTGAAGAACGTCACCGGCTATGATCTCTGCAAGCTGCTGGCGGGGTCCTGGGGCACGCTGGCGGTCATGACCGAGGTGACGCTCAAGGTGATGCCGCGTCCCGAGGCCGAGCGCACCTTGGTGCTGCGCGGGCTCGATGCGACAAGGGCCGTCAAGGCCATGACCACGGCGCTCGGCTCGCCGTTCGACGTGTCGGGCGCGGCCCATCTGCCGGCCTCCACGTCGCAGGCGGAGATCGAGTCGCTCTCGCGGATCGGGTCGCCTGGACAGGCGCTGACCCTGCTGCGGCTGGAGGGCATCACGGCCTCCGCCGCCCATCGCGCCGGGTCGCTGACCCAACTGCTGGCGCCGCTCGGGACCGCCGAGATCATCGAGGATGCAGCCTCCGCCGCGGCCTGGGCCGCGCTACGCGACGTGCTGCCGTTCGCTTCTGGAGGGCCGGTCGGAGACTGGCCGGTGTGGCGGAT
>NZ_JBARGP010000331.1:0-13475 GCF_049798375.1 Bradyrhizobium sp. | reverse complement strand
TTGTACTTCGCCTGCGCCGAGACCGACATCTACGCGCCGCAGGAAATCATCGACAAGGTTACGCAGGCCATGCGCGAGGCCAAGGCCGAGGTCGAGGTCTATCCGGACACCCATCACGGCTTCGCCTTCCCGAAGCGCCCGGTCTATAACCGGGACGCCGCCGAGCGGCATTGGGAGCGCCTGCTCGCGCTCTACCGCCGCAATCTCGCTTAGATCGCAGGCTGCATGCCCTTTCTCTTGATCGACTTTCCCGTCTTCAATCCCATCGCCGTCCAGCTCGGGCCGTTCGCGATCCGCTGGTATGCGCTCGCCTATATCAGCGGCATCGTGCTCGGCTGGCTCTATGCGCGCGCGATCCTGAAGAACGAGCGGCTGTGGGGCGGGCCTGCGCCGATCTCGCTGGCCCAGCTCGACGACTTCATCCTCTGGGTCACGCTCGGCATCATCCTGGGTGGGCGCACCGGCTACGTGCTGTTCTACAACCTGCCCTTCTTTGTCGCCCACCCGGCCGAGATCTTCGAGTTGTGGAACGGCGGCATGTCCTTCCATGGCGGCTTCCTGGGCTGCGTCGTCGCGGTGATCTGGTTCTGCCGCCTCAACAAGCTGCCGATCTTGCCGCTCGGCGACATCACCACAGCGGTCGGCCCGATCGGGCTTTTCCTGGGTCGCATCGCCAATTTCATCAATGGCGAGCTGTGGGGGCGCGCCGCGGATCCGAGCCTCCCCTGGGCGATGATCTTCCCGCGCGATCCATCGCATCTGCCGCGCCATCCGAGCCAGCTTTACGAAGCCGGTCTGGAAGGCATCCTGCTGTTCACCGTGCTGGCGGTGATGGTCCGCTGCGGCGCATTGAAACGGCCGGGCCTGATCCTCGGCAGCTTCATCACGCTCTACGGGCTGGCGCGCATCACCAGCGAGCATTTCCGCGAACCCGATCCGCAACTCGGCTTCCTGTGGGGCGGCCTCACCATGGGCATGCTGCTGTCGGTGCCGATGCTGATTGCAGGCGCGATCCTGATCATCAGGGCTTGGCGCAAGCCTCGCCTCCATGAGGCTGCCCCGTTGGCGCAGGCCGAATTGTGATCGATCTGTCACCGCTGCACACCGAGATCAAGCGGCTGATCCGAGCCTCGGGTCCGATGCCGGTCCGCCGCTATATGGAGCTGTGCCTGTGGCATCCGCAGCACGGCTATTACATCTCGCGCGATCCCCTGGGGCGCGAGGGCGATTTCACCACCGCCCCTGAAGTCAGCCAAATGTTCGGCGAGCTGCTCGGGCTCTGGGCTGCGTCGGTCTGGAAAGCGATTGGCTCGCCGCAGTTGTTCCAGCTGATCGAGCTTGGTCCCGGCCGCGGCACCATGATGTCGGATGCGCTGCGTGCGCTGCGGGTGCTGCCGCCGCTCTATCAGACGCTGTCGGTGCACATGGTCGAGATCAATCCGGTGTTGCGCGAGAAGCAGAAAGCGACGCTGACCGGCCTGCACAACATCACCTGGCACGAGCGCTTCGACGAGGTGCCCGACGGCCCCAGCGTGATCTTTGCCAATGAGTATTTCGACGTGCTGCCGATCCATCAGATGGTACGGCGCGAGACCGGCTGGCACGAACGCGTGATCACGCTCGACGACGAGGACAACTTCGTCTACGGCACAGCCGATGATCCGACGCCGGGCTTCGAGGCGCTGCTGTCGCCGCTGGTCAGGGCCGCACCGCTCGGTGCCATCTTCGAATGGCGGCCCGACACCGAGATGATGAGATTGGCCCGGCGCGTGCGCGACCAGCGTGGCGCCGCGCTGATCATCGATTACGGCCATGTCCGCAGCGATATCGGCGATACTTTCCAGGCGATCGCCCGCCACAGCTTCGCCGACCCGCTGAGGACGCCGGGCCTCGCCGACATCACCGCCCATGTCGATTTCGACGCGCTGTCGCGCGCCGCGGAGGCGGTCGGCGCCCGCGCCCACGGCCCGGTGACGCAGGGCGATTTCCTACAACGGCTCGGCATCGAAACGCGCGCGCTGACTTTGATGCAGAAGGCCTCGCACGAGGTGGCCGAGGACATTGCCGGCGGGCTGAAACGACTGGTCGGCGGCGGTCGCGGCGGCATGGGCGAACTGTTTAAGGTGCTCGGCATCTCCGACCCCGGCATTCCCATGCTGGCGGGCCTCTCCGACGGCAACACCGACCACAGAACGGGAGCGGCATGATGCTGTTGTCATCGGATCTATTGTCCGGCATTCCGGGCCTGCGCCACGCCTTCTTCACCCGCGAGGGCGGGGTTTCCAACGGCATCTATGCCGGCCTCAATGGCGGGCTCGGCTCCAGCGACGCGCCCGCGCACGTCCTGGAAAATCGCCGCCGCATGGCCGAACACATGGGCGTCGCGCCGGACCGCTTCCTCAGCCTGCACCAGACCCATTCGCCCGACGTGGTGACCGCGACCGGCCCCTGGGACGGCGAAGTGCGCCCGAAGGCCGATGCCGTCGTGACACGCACCGAGGGACTCGCGATCGGCATCACGACGGCCGATTGCGGCCCGGTGCTGTTCATCGATCCCGTGCGGCGCGTGATCGGCGCGGCGCATGCCGGCTGGAAGGGTGCGCTGACCGGTGTGTTGGAATCGACGCTTCAAGCGATGGAAGAGCTCGGCGCCGAGCGCGCGCAGATCATCGCCGCGATCGGCCCGATGATCCGGCAGCCGAGCTACGAGGTCGGCGCCGAATTCGTCGAGCGCTTCCTCGATGCCGACGCGGAGCATGCGATGTTCTTCCTGCCTTCGCCGCGCGAACGCCATGCGATGTTCGACCTCGCCGGCTTCATCCGCATGCGGCTGGAGAAGGCCGGCGTGCTCATGATCGACGATCTCGGCGCCGATACGTATGCCGACGAGCGTTTCTTCAGCTATCGCCGCTCGGTTCATCGCAAAGAGCCGGATTACGGCCGTCATGTGCACGCGATCGCGCTGGAAGGCTGAAGCTGGACCGAACTGCGGCGTCATCTTGATTGCTTAACGATTTCTCTACAACTACGTGCATTCTGTCCCGTTCTGTGGCAGCGGCGATCTAGACGTTAATCGATTTTAACGATATCGCTGCCGACGATGACGAAGGCGTCGGTACACCTACAACGGATCGGCCGGACACCGCTGCACGCTTGCGTTGCTGCGGCGTTGATGTTGTCCGCCGCAACGCTCGGCGGCTGTGCCGGCAACAGTGCAGGCCCGAGCAACGCGATGGCGATGGCGCCTGCATCCGATGGTGCCACGATCGCCTTCGATCAGATCGACGGTCCGCCGCCGCAGGTATTCGACCGGATGGTCAACGTGCTCGACAGCGAGTCGAAGCTGCGCAGCCTCGCCATCGTTTCGCGCGAGGGACCCGCGGCCTATCGTGTCCGCAGCTACCTCTCGGCGCAGGTGGTCTCCGGCAAGCCCGTGATCGCCTGGGTCTGGGACGTCTATGACCGCAATCAGGAGCGCACGCTCAGGCTTTCGGGGACCGAGCAGGTCGCCGGCGCTGCATCCCGCGATCCGTGGTCGGGGGCGGATGATCTCGTGCTGCGCAAGATCGCCCAGGCCGGCTTCAGCGGCCTTGCGGGCATGCTCAATGGAACTGTACCTGCCGATGGCGCACCGCAGCCGGCTGCACGGGGGCCTGCGATCGCAACTGCTGCGCCTGCACCGGCTGATACCGGGAACAAGAGCGTCGTCGCGCTCGGCTACACCGACCGTTAGCCACGCCGCCGCAATTGCCGCCCATTTTTGCCAGGGAAAACACGGCACCCGGGTTGCCAGCCATACATTCTCCCTGATATCTGCACGCCCGTGCAACATTGCCGCTCCCACGGGTAACCCGATATGCTGAATGTCGTCTCCAGCAAGGCGCGGGGAGAAATCTCGATGTCGGCCAAAAACGGCTCCATCAAGCTCGTCGCCGGCAACTCCAATCCGGCGCTGGCCAACGCGATTGCCGCCGAACTCGGCCTGCCGCTGACCAAGACCGTGGTCCGCCGCTTCGCCGACATGGAGATCTTCGTCGAGATCCAGGAGAACGTGCGCGGCTCCGACGTCTTCATCCTGCAGTCGACGTCCTATCCGGCGAACGACCATCTAATGGAGCTGTTGATCATCACCGATGCGCTGCGCCGTGCCTCCGCGCGCCGCATCACCGCCGTGGTGCCCTATTTCGGCTATGCGCGGCAGGATCGCAAATCCGCCTCGCGCACCCCGATCTCCGCCAAGCTGGTGGCCAACCTGATCACCCATGCCGGCGCCGACCGTGTCATGACGCTCGACCTGCATGCCCTGCAGATCCAGGGCTTCTTCGATATCCCGGCGGATAATCTCTATGCCTCGCCGGTGATGGTGCGCGACATCCGTGAACGTTTTGAGGGCGAGAAGTTGATGGTGGTGTCGCCCGACGTCGGCGGCGTGGTGCGGGCGCGCGGCCTCGCCAAGCGCATCAACACCCCGCTCGCGATCATCGACAAGCGCCGCGAGCGCGCGGGCGAGTCCGAGGTCATGAACGTGATCGGCGACGTCGCCGGCCACACCTGCATTTTGATCGACGACATCATCGATTCCGGCGGCACTCTGGTGAATGCGGCCGACGCGCTGCTCGCCAACGGCGCCAAGGAGGTCTACGCCTACATCACCCATGGCGTGCTGTCCGGCGGCGCGGTCACCCGCATCGTCTCGTCGCGGCTGAAGGAGCTCGTCATCACCGACTCCATCATGCCGACGGAAGCCGTGCGTAATGCGCCGAACATCCGCTCGCTGCCGATCGCACCCTTGATCGCCGAAGCGATCGGCCGCACCGCAGCCGAGGAATCGGTGTCGAGCCTGTTCGACTGAGCCACTCCGTCGCGACAAGCATGAGCGCGCAGGGTGGGCAAGGCGGAGCGTGCCCACCAACACTTGCACGGACTAAATGGTGGGCTTCCGCCGCCGCCCTTTGGGCTATGGCGGACAAGTCGTCGCTTTGCTCTTCGCAGTGACGGCATTGAGACATGCGTTTCCGTCCTCGCGACAGGAATTGCCCGAGTTATTTGTCCTTAACTCACCCTCTTCAGACAGAGGGTGCAGGGAAGACCGGGCGCTGGCTGGCGCCCGCGGTCCGCGTGCAGCAAAAAAGCACGCGGCAGAACCACAGGCACAGCCGAGAACACCCGGCCTTCCCTGCGCGGCTGGTTTACGGGTTATACGCGATCTCCCCGGGGACCGGCTTTCTTGCCCCCGTCACGCAAAGACGCGTCAATGTCTTTGTGCTTGGCGTCAGCACCGGGACGCCAGGACCACGCGACTTCGCCGTCCGCGCCATCGACAGTCGTCTGCTGCCGACGCGCGTCCACCGCTCCCCGCACTCCACGTATCGTGACGACGCGTACGTCCCTCTTCGACGAGGCGAATGCAGGCTTATAGCATGACTTCCGAAAAAAAGAAATAAAAATTTTAAAGGACGCCTGGCTGAACTAATCGGCTCATCGTCTTGCACAAATCGAGCTTTACGCGCATCGGCGGTCCGGCGAACGGCTGGCCCATGGCCGACATTCCGCCCGGCTGACCGCCATGGCCGCGTTTGACCCTAACCGGACTTGACTTACTTTTTTTTCGAGCCGCGAACCGTCTCTCATTTTCCAAGCCTCTAAGTCTCTAGGGTCGTTGGAACGGCCCTTTCGAGGGCAGGAGGTTGCTATGCTGTACAAGAAGAACGTGGCTGGCCGGGAAAGTTGGGTCCGGCTCTTGGCTGGGGCAATTATGATCGCTTGTGGGCTGCTAGGTCTTAAAGGTATGCCCGTTGGATACCTGATCGCCGCTGTCGGGGTCCTGACCGCGCTTACAGGCGTTTTCGGATACTGTCCGGCATGCGCAGTAGCAGGTCGAAAGCTGCGCGCCGAACCATGAGCACACCTTTTTCATCGCCGAGCACGATGGAAGCGGCAATAGGTGGTGACGCTAACGCCATCCTGACGCTGCTCAAATTGTCGCAGCCCGACATACGCCGGTACGCGCGAAGAACCTGCCGCACGACGAGCGATGTGGAAGATGCGGTTCAGGAAACGTTATGGATCGTGTACCGTCGCATTGGTGGTCTCAAACGTGCCGGAGCCTTTTCCCTCTGGCTCTTTCAGATCGTTCATCGAACCTGCTTGAGATTGGCAAAGCAGCATATAGGCGTTCCCGATGACGTCTCTTCCTTCGAAAATGACCTGCAGCTTTCGAAGAGACCGGAATCAGAGCTTCGCATCGATTTAGCTGCCGCGATCCAGTCGCTGCCGAGCCACTACCGGCAGGTGCTCATTTTGCGGGATGTGGACGAAATGACGATCAGCGAAATAGCGCAATCGCTGGAGCTGACCCGCGAGACTGTGAAGGCTCGCCTGCATCGCGGGCGAGCGCTCATTCGTGAATATATGATGCGCTGAGGAGTGAGAATGTTCGCCAGCAGTTCACTCACCGAGCACCTGATCCGAGGTGTCGTCGGAGTTGGAGCTCTCTCGACGGCGGTGTGGGTCGGGACCGAGGCAGGTTGGCCTGCAGTCGTAGGTTCCGTCACTCTGGGGCTGGTATCGTTGATCGCCTTTCGAGGGTGCCCGGTCTGCTGGTCTATAGGCTTGTGTTCGATGGCACGCCGATTGTGACCTTCCCGTAATCGGGTTCACTTCTGCTTTTAAGCCCTAAGCGGTCATGCTGGGTAAAGGCACAAGCACGAAGTACGCCTCATCAAGAGGATAGTCTCTGACGTAGGCGATTGCCTTGAGAGCACTCGATGGCACATCGCCAGGAACGGGCGGATTTGAAGGTTGGAAGAACCAGTTATCGTAGGTGTGACTGTAGTTCTTGTCCGGCCCGTTGAGAACGTCTCCGCCAAGAACAATGCAATAAGCATCGCGTAGGCAGCTAATTGCAGTGAGAGCCTGTTCCCTCTTCAAGGCCCAGTTAAGATGATGTGGCCCAAGCCAAACCCCAGCCGAAAGAATCGAGTCTACTTTGTCGGAATACACGACTGGCAATGCGGTTCTCCCTGTGGTGCCTTTGAAAGCTAAAGCCGAAACTTCTGAGACTTCAATGACCGCTTTTGGCCCTTTCTGGATCTCCCGATGATTCGCCCGGGATGTCTGCTGTCGGGAATAAACCCGAAGCAGGCGCTGTTGAAACGCACGGCCGTTTATGACCCATTGCAGAAGTTGGATTGCGGTGGAGGCTCGCGCATCGGCTAACGCCGTGATACTAACAAATCATCGATTTGGGCAATGAAAAATGAAAAGATTCGACCTCAACAACGACTTCTCAGCGGACTGCACTATTGCTGAGAAGTCACGGTCCGGAAGGATCTATCGCGTACAGGTCCGTAACGCCGCAGGTGGGAAGATGCTAATCCCGGTTGCACTCTATTTCGCTTGGCGACCCGACTTTATAGAAGCTTACAATCCGCACTGGCGCGTAGACTGCTTTGTGAACCATCATCCGTTGGCACCGAGCAAGCCAATAACACTCGGCCAAGCATTGATAGTCGCTTTGAGACGTGAAGGCCTCTGCGACGATCCTATCTGGCTGTCCTCTCACCGCAGCGACGACGAAACAGGCGAAGCGTTCGGCAACGTCTTTAAAGACGAAGCCTTTGAAGACGAATGATTTGACGAAAACCTAAACGGCTGTGCCTACTTTCGTCTGCGATTGGCCCCAAGGCGAAGTGGGGAGGTGTGGGTTTTACGCGGGTGAAGGATGACAGGCGGACATCAAATACAAGCAGCCTACTTCAGGAAAACGCGCCCTACATCATGATGCAATGAGACGAATCGCATCATGATCTCATCTCTTGATCGAGCATGATCTCCGCGCAACCGCCTTCGGCGGGAAGACCGGTTGCCACTTTACCGGATCGTCCCTAAGCGACCGCGGGTCCGCTCAGCATGCCGTAGACCGAGACACCGCCGCGGCTGAGGTCGGCAACGTTGAGCTCCGTCTTGCTGTCGGTACCGGCCCAGGTCAGGAAGATCCGCTGCTGATGGCGGCAGAGCGCCGGACCGTTCGATGCGGTGTCGTAGAATGTTCGCTTGTAGGTCAGCTGCACGGCATTGGGTGACAGCAGCGCCTCATTGAGCAGATTGTTACCGCGCCCGGTCCAGCTCACCCGGCCAAGGCCGTCCGCATCAAATGCCAAAGCGGGGCGCCAGTCGCTGGTCTCGCCGTAGGTCCGCTTCGTCATGACTGTGCTTCCGGTCTTGTCGAACGTCATCAGATTGAGCTTGCGGTCGGGATCGTCGCCATTCCACAGCAGATAGAATTGGCCGTCATGGAAAGCGACCGATGGTTCGGTCGAGCAGGTCTCCGGCAGGGTTCGGGTCGAGCTCCAATCAGTTCCGTTGCCGGAGAACTTGATGTTCAGCCGGCCGTCCGTTCCGGTCCATGCCAGCATCAGGCGATCGTCGCCCCACACCAGCGCGGGGCCGACATGGCTCCTCTCATCGAGGATCTTCTTCGGCTTCCAGCTGGCGTAGTCGTTCGGCTCGGACGCCATCACGTTGATGCGGGTGTCGGTTCCGGTCCATGCGATGAACAGGGTGCCTGCGGGACCCTCGGTCAGCGCCAGCGAATGATCGGTGGTGTCGCCGGAACGCCATGCCGTGTTGGCGCCCCATGAGAAGCCATCGTGGCTGCGCATCACATTGAGATGCTTGCCGGTGCCGCTCCAGGCAACGAGCAGATCCTGCGCCCGGCTGACCAGCACCGGCGTGCCCACCACCGAATGGGGCAGCGTGACCTTGCGCTCGATGCCGCCCATCGAGGCGACATAGACCTGACCTTTGGCGACGGCAGGCGGCGCGAATTTTGCGAGATTGCCGTAATCGTCGCGGCCGACATGCTGCTTGCTCGAATATCTCTGCTGCAGCGAGGTGGCGTCGAAGGCGCGCAACACGCCCGATCCGATTCTCTGGTTGAGGTTCTCGTTCCAGGCATGGCATGCCCAGATGATGCCATTATACGAGCCGTTGGCCGAGACGGTCATGAAGCCGCCCGGCATGCCGCTGGTGCCGCCAGGAAAGCCGGTCGGATCGGTCACCGTGGTCTGCGCGACCGGCGTGTTGGTCAGACGAACGCTCTGACCTTCCGGCACCAGACCGAACGCCTTCATCTGATCGTTCTCCGGCCAGACATAGACGCGCTTCTCCGCCGGGCCGCGCGTGTTCGTGCCTTCCCAGTACACCGGCGTGCCGTGGATATGATGGTTGCCGTCAGTCTGGCTTGCCGCAACCTTCTGCAGCACCCTGTCGCCTGACTTGTTGAAGCCGCCGAGGTCGTTCATGTCCATCAGATAGAGCCAGCTCTGCTTGCCGCCGCCCGTGACCAGGTTCTGGTTCGGGATCGCCATCAGGCCACCGCTGCCGAGATCGAGATCGGCCTGGTCCAGCCGTGCATTGTCAAAGGGCGAGAAGAAGCTCTGCACCTTGAGGTTCTCATCGAGCTTGATCGCGCAGTCGCCATAATTGCCTCTGGACGGGTCGAAGCCACCATTACCAGTGAGAACGTAGATGTTGCCGCCGTCATCCGCGCAGAGGCCTTCGCCGGCCTGCCAGATCCCGGCCATGCCCTCGCTCCCATTCGGCACAGTGCAGAACACATCCGCTGCGGCCAGCGTGTCAGCATGATAGCTGAGAACCCAGCCGTGATAGGGCGTCTTATCGCCGTAGCTGGCGAACGCCATGTAGATCTTGTTCCTGGACAGCAGCAGCGAGGCCCGCTGCAGCTGCCTGTTGCTGGCGAAGGTCGCGTTGCCGGATCTTGCCGAGATCTGCACCTTCTTCAGCTCCGCGCCGGTCGCAAGATCGAGCTGATGGAGATGATGGCTCATAACACCGCCGGAGTCGCTGGTCGAGACGGCCCAGATCATCCCGCGATCGGTATCGATCACCGGCGTCGAGACGATGCCGACCTCCCACTCCATGTCCTTGTAGCCGCCGGGGCCGATCTGAGGATGCGGCAGCACAACGGATGGGCCGAGATGCCGCGCCCACATCCTGGCGCGCGTGCGGCTGTCGAATCCATAGACCATGTTGTGCATGGTCGCGACGACCACGATGTCATGGCGCGTGCGACCCACCTCGACGTCCGTCGCCGCCAACGGCTGCGCGTAGCACGCGCCGAGCACGGGCAAGGTCGCGACGCGGCCGAAGCGGTCCCTGCCGATGGTGTCAGGGGTCAATTGCGTCTCGAACAGGTAAGCGCCAGTGCGGCGATTGTCATTGTGCCTGGTAATGATCATCGAAAATTCCTCGCTGCTAAATCGACCGCCTGGGGATTCGGGCGTGCGCCGGAGACTCGATCATCTATTTTCAGTTGAATGAACTGCTCAATACGCCCGCAAGGTAGGACGAGACGGGCTCGGAACGCGTGAAATGGATCACAAATTTCGGCTGATTTGAGCGATTCGGGGCGCTGCACGATCAGCCTGATCCGAACGCCGAAGTCAGGATGCCGGCCGAGGCCATCATGCGCGTCAGCGAGCTCGTCTCCGACAGCTGTGGCCCGCGCGTCTTTGCGCTGTTGCGGTCGCTGCGGAACTGGCTAGACTTCCTCTCCAACAAAAAACATTCCGGGAGGGACCTCCATGACCGCGATCACCCGCCGCACCCTGCTCGCAGGCTCGGCAGCCGCCGGCGCCTATGCGCTCGCTGGCAGCCCGTCACGCGCCGAACCGCAGTGGAAGAAGTATGCCGGTACCAAGCTCGAGGTGATCCTCGCCAAGGGTCCGCGCGGCGACAATCTGCAGAAATACATCAAGGAATTTACCGCTCTGACCGGCATCGAGGTCGAGTCCGAGCAGATCCCCGAGCAGCAGCAGCGCCAGAAGGTCGTGATCGAGCTGTCCTCCGGCAAGCCGAGCTTCGACGTCGTGCATCTGAGCTACCACGTGCAGAAGCGCCAGTTCGAAAAGGCCGGCTGGCTCGCCGACCTCACCGACTACATGAAGGACCCGAACCTCACGGCGCCTGATCTCACCGAAAGCGATTTCTCCGCCGCCGGGCTGACTTACGCCAAGAACGACAAAGGGCGGATGCTGTCGCTGCCGTGGTCGGTCGACTACTTCATCCTCTACTACAACAAGGAGCTGTTCGCGAAGAAGGGCATCGCGGTGCCCAAGACGCTGGACGAGATGGCTGACGCCGCCGAGAAACTGACCGATCCCAAGACCGGGACCTACGGCTTCGTCGGCCGCGGCCTGCGCAACGCCAACGTGGCGCTGTGGAGCAACTTCTATCTCGACTATGGCGGCGAATTCCTCGACGGCAAGGGCAACATCCTGAGCGACGGGCCGGAAGCGATCGAGGCCACCAAACTATATCAGCGCCTGCTCACCAAATCCGCTCCTCCAGGCGTCGCCGGCTTCAACTGGATGGAGTCGATGGCCTCGTTCACGCAAGGCAGATCGGCGATGTGGATCGACGGCATCGGCTGGGCGCCGCCGCTGGAGGACCCCAGCGCGTCGCGGATCGTCGGCAAGGTCGGCTACACCGTGGTGCCGGCGGGGCCGAAGGGTCAGTTTTCCTCGACCTATGGCGACGGCATCGGCATTGCCGCCGCAAGCAAGAACAAGGAAGCCGCCTACCTGCTGTGCCAGTGGGTGGTCTCCAAGACGCAAGGCGCGCGCCTGCTGCAGGCCGGCGGCGGCGTGCCGTTCCGCAACTCCATCCTCGGCGACCCCGGGGTGCAGAGCGGCGTCAAAATGCCGAAGGAGTGGCTGCAGGCCGCCATCGACTCCGCCAAGATCTCTAAGCTAGGACTACCGGTGGTGGTGCCGGTCGCCGAATATCGCGACATCATCGGCTCGGCGCTGACCGCAACGCTGTCCGGCGGCGATCCCGCGGCTGAGTTGAAACGGGCGCATGAGCAGTATCGCCCGATCCTGGAGCGCAGCGAGAAAGCGTGAGCACGATCATCGAACAGACTGCCGGCGCGACGCAAAACGCGGCCGCGCCGGAGCAGCCATGGCGACCGCCATCCTATTGGCCGTTCGTGCTGCCGGCGCTGATCGTGGTGCTGGCCGTCATCATCTTCCCCTGGGTGTTCACGATCTGGATGAGCTTCCACGAATGGAAGGTCGGCTCGCCCACCACCTTCATCGGGTTCGCCAACTTCCTGAGATTGCCGGCCGATCCGCGCTTCGTCGAGGCCGTCGGACATACGCTGTCCTATTCCGCGCTGTCGGTGGTGCTGCCTCTGGTGCTCGGCACCTTCGCAGCCGTGATCTTCCATAACAAGTTTCCGGGGCGAGGCATCCTGCGCGCGCTGTTCATCATGCCGATGATGGCGACGCCGGTGGCGATCGCGCTGGTCTGGACCATGATGTTCCACCCGCAGCTCGGCGTGCTCAACTACCTGCTGTCGCTGGTCGGCCTGCCGCCGCAGCTCTGGGTCTTCCATCCCGCCACGGTGATCCCGTCGCTGGTGCTGGTCGAAACCTGGCAATGGACGCCGCTGGTGATGCTGATCGTGCTGGGCGGCATCGCCGCGCTGCCGACCGAACCTTATGAGAGCGCGCAGATCGACGGCGCCACCACCTGGCAGATGTTCCGCTACATCACCCTGCCCCTGATCATGCCGTTCCTGTTCATTGCGGCGATGATCCGCTGCATCGACGCCGTAAAGAGCTTCGACATCATCTTCGCGATCACGCAAGGCGGCCCCGGCACGGCGTCGGAAACCATCAACATCTACCTCTACAGTGTGGCCTTCGTTTATTACGACCTCGGCTACGCCTCGGCGATCGCGCTGGTGTTCTTCGCGCTGATCGTGGCGCTCACCGCCGTGCTCCTGATCCTGCGCAAGCGCGCGCAATGGACGGGGGTCGACGCATGAACGTGCGCACGATCCTCGGCCGGATCGGCTTGGCCTTCGGCGTGTTCCTCATCGTCTCGCCGGCGATCCTGTTCTTCCTCTGGATGCTGTCGCTGTCGATCAAGTTCGAAGTCGACAATGCCACCTATCCGCCTGTGTTCATTCCCGAACACTTCGCCTGGAAGAACTATGCGGACGTGTTCGCGTCCAACCGCTTCTTCACCTACTTCGCCAACAGCGTGCTGGTCACCGGCGGCGCGACCTTGCTGGCCATGCTGGTCGGCGTGCCCGCCGGTTATGGCATCGCCCGGATGGCGGCGCACAAGTCCGCGATCGTGATCCTGATAGCGCGCATCACCCCGGGCCTGTCGTATCTGATCCCGCTGTTCCTGCTTTTCCAGTGGCTCGGCCTGCTCGGCACTCTGTGGCCTCAAATCATAATCCATCTCGTCGTCACGGTGCCGATCGTGATCTGGATCATGATCGGCTATTTCGAGACCACGCCGATCGAGCTCGAGGAAGCCGCCACCATCGACGGCGCGACCCGCTGGCAGGTGTTCCGCCACGTCGCGCTGCCGGTGGCCAAGCCAGGCCTCGCGGTCGCCTTCATTCTGGCGGTGATCTTTTCCTGGAATAATTT
>NZ_JBARGP010000330.1:0-5769 GCF_049798375.1 Bradyrhizobium sp. | reverse complement strand
ACCGTCGACATGCGCCACGCCGTGGTCGAATGCCGGTCCGAGCGCTATCTGCGCCGCAATAGTGAGCCGCCGCCACCGGCCTGGGACGCCATCGCCGGTGTCTACAAGACGGGCGACGGCCGCTTCGTCCGACTGCATACTAATTTTCCGCATCATCGCGACGCCGTCTGCAAGGTGCTGTCCTGCGCGGCCGAACGCGAGGCCGTGCAGGCCGCGCTGATGACATGGCAGGGCGAGGCATTCGAAACCGCAGCCTACGCCGCCGGTGGCGTGGTGTCGTTGATGCGCTCCTACGACGAATGGCGCGCGCTGCCTCAGGCCACGGCACTGGCCGAACTGCCGGTGCTGACCATCGAGAAGATCGGCGAGGCACCGCCGAAGCCTTGGCCTGCGCCCGCCGGCGATCGTCCGCTGTCCGGCCTTCGCGTGCTCGATCTCTCCCGCGTCATCGCCGGCCCCGTTGCGGGGCGCACGCTGGCTGCCCATGGCGCCGACGTCATGCTGGTGGCGAGCCCCGATCTGCCCGCCATTCCCTGGCTCGTGATCGACACCGGTCGCGGCAAGCTCTCCTGTCACCTCGACCTGAAGAGCGAGCAGGGGCGGGCAGGCTTGCGCGATCTGCTGCGCGAGGCCGACATCTTCTCGCAAGGCTACCGGCCGCAGGCGCTGGCTGCGCTCGGCTTTGCGCCGCACGACGTGGCGGCGATCTCGCCCGGCATCATCAACGTCTCGTTGTCGGCCTATGGCCATGTTGGGCCGTGGGCGGAGCGGCGCGGCTTCGACTCGCTGGTGCAGACCGCAACCGGCTTCAATCATGCCGAGGGACAGGCGGCTGGCGTCGATGGACCGAAGGAATTGCCGGCACAGATGCTGGATCACGCCACCGGCTATCTGATGGCAACAGGCGCGATGATGGCCCGCCTGCGCCAGTCGCGTGAAGGCGGCAGCTGGCATGTCCGGGTATCGCTGGCGCAGACCGGCCGCTGGCTGTGGGAGCTTGGCCGGGTGGCGGACGGCCTGAAAACCCCGGATTTGAACGGGGCGGCGATCCGGCCGTATCTCGCGGACATGCCCTCCGGCTTCGGCTCGCTCAGCGCCGTCAGCCATGCCGCGATCCTGTCGAGAACGCCGGCGTTCTGGGTGCGACCGGCGGTCCCGCTCGGTCACGATGCGCCGCAATGGCCGCCGGTGGCCGACATCCGATGAATGGGTGCTGAACGGCTGTCATCTACATGTCAATTTTTTAAGCAAAACAGCAGCCGAATTGGCCATTTTTAGGTTGTTTGAAACGCCAGTTCCGCACTATTAGCGCACAGATGAGGCCGCCATTGCTGGAATCATCGCGCGCGTGATCAGGGCCATGGCGACACAATCGAACCCACAGACGCAAATGCCGGGGAGCAGGCGCTTTGCCTCTCGCCTCGTCGTGGGCGCGATCGTGCTGGCGCTGGCCGGTGCGGGTGCTTACGCCTATCTGCAGGGCAGCAAGGCGCCGAAGGAGAACTCCGAGCTCTCCAGCCAGTCGCGCAAGGGGGCGCAGAACTTCACGCCTTCGCCATCGGAATGGGCGACGCTGACGATCGAGCCGGTGAAGGAGAAGGTCTTCCGCGCCGAGCACGTCACCGAGGGTAAGGTCGCGGTCGACGAGGATCGCTCGACCCCCGTATTTTCCCCGTATGCCGGCCGCGTCACCAGGCTGCTCGCCAAGCCGGGCGACAGCGTCAAGCAGGGCCAGCCGCTGTTCGTGATCGAGGCCGCCGACACCGTGCAGGCCCAGAACGATTTCATCACCGCCATCACCTCGCTCAACAAGGCCAAGTCGGCGCTCGATCTCGCCGAGATTCAGGACAAGCGTGCCAAGGATTTGTTCGAGGGCAGGGCGATCCCGCTGAAGGACTTCCAGCAGGCCGAGGCTACCTTTGTGCAGGCCCAGAACGACATGCGCTCGGCCCAGACCGCGCTCGAGGCCGCCAATAACAAGCTGCGCATTCTCGGCTTCACCGACGCTGCGATCACGCAATTCCAGAACAAGGGCACGATCGATCGCGAGATCACCATCAACTCGCCGATTTCGGGCACCGTCGTGCAGCGCAAGGTCGGTCCCGGGCAATACGTCAATTCGGGCGCCAGCGATCCGGTTTTCGTGATCGGCGATCTCTCGACCGTGTGGCTGGTCGCCTTCGTGCGTGAGAGCGACGCGGCGCTGGTCTCGGTCGGGCAGGAGATTTCGGTCAACGTGATGGCGCTGCCGGACCATCCCCTGAAGGCCAAGATCGACTATGTGTCGGCGGCGATCGATCCCACTACGCGCAGGCTGCTGGTCCGCGCCACCATCGACAACAAGGACGGCCTGCTCAAGCCCGAGATGTTTGCCAACGTCACCATCTATTCGCCCGGCGATCATCCGGCGGTGGCGGTGCCCCGCCAGGCGCTGATCTATGAGGGCGATCAGGTCCGGGTCTGGATCGCGCATCCTGATCATTCGATCGAGCTGCGCAAGGTCAAGACCGGCCTCGTCAATGGCGATCTCGTCGCGGTCGAGGGTAACCTCAACGCCGGCGAGCAGATCGTGACCAAGGGCAGCCTGTTCATCGATCGCGCGGCGTCGGGAAGCTGACATGGCTATTTCGTTCCGGCCATGAAAGCGTCGACCTGAATGGATCGCCTCGTCGCAATTGCCGTCCAGCGCCGCTTCCTGATGGTCGGCATGTTCGTCGTCATCCTGATCGGCGGCCTGATCGCGTTCAAGCAGCTCAACATCGAGGCCTATCCCGATCCGACGCCGCCGATGGTCGACGTCGTGACGCAGAGCGCCGGCCTCTCCGCCGAGGAGATCGAGCGTTACATCACGATCCCGATCGAGACCCAGGTCGCCGGCATCAAGAATTTGCGCACCATCCGCACGATCTCGCTGTACGGCCTCTCCGACGTCAAGCTGCAGTTCTCGTTCGACTACACCTATGACGAGGCGCTGCAGCAGGTTCTGAACCGGCTGTCGCAGCTCGCGCCGCTGCCCGGCAACGTCACGCCGGGGATCTCGCCGTTGAGTGCGATCGGCGAGATCTATCGTTACCGGCTGAAGGGGCCGCCCGGCTACAGCGTGCTCGACCTCAAGACATTGCAGGACTGGGTGCTGCAGCGGCGCTTCCGCTCGGTGCCGGGCGTGATCGACGTCACCGGCTGGGGCGGCAAGACCAAGACCTATGAGATCCAGGTCGATTTCAACAAGCTGGTCGCCAACGGCCTGACCCTGCCGCAGCTTTTGCAGGCGGTCTCCAATTCCAACATCAATGTCGGCGGCAACACGGTCGACATCGGCACCCAGTCCGCGGTGGTGCGCGGCGTCGGCCTGATCCGCTCGATGGACGATCTCGCCAACACCATGGTCTCCTCGAGCGGCGGCAACCCGGTGCTGGTCAAGGACGTCGCCAATGTCACCGTGGGCGAGCGGCCGCGGCTCGGCATCGCCGGCCTCGACGACAGCAACGACATCGTGCAGGGCATCGTGCTGATGCGCCGCGGCGAGCAGTCGTCGCCGACCATCGCCCGCGTTGAGCAGCTGGTCGACCAGATCAATCACTCCACCATCCTGCCGCCCGGCGTCCATATCGAGCGCATCTACGACCGCAAGGATTTGATCGACACCACGACCCACACCGTGCTGCATAACATGGTGGTCGGCATCCTGTTGATCGTGCTGCTGCAGTGGATCTTCCTCGGCGACCTCCGCAGCGCGCTGATCGTCGGCGCCACCATTCCCTTTGCCTTGTTCTTTGCCGTCATCATCCTGGTGTTGCGCGGCGAGTCCGCGAACCTGCTGTCGGTCGGCGCCATCGATTTCGGCCTGATCGTCGACGCCACCGTGATCATGGTGGAGGCGATCTTCCGTCGCCTGACCCAGACCACGCCATTGTCGGAGGCCGAGCAGAGCCACATCTCGGCCGAGACCGTGATGGGGATGAAGAGCCACGGCATCCTCTCGGCCGCGGCCGACGTGTCGCGCTCGATCTTCTTCGCCGCCGCCATCATCATCGCCGCTTTCCTGCCGCTGTTCACCTTGAGCGGCGTCGAGGGCAACATCTTCGGGCCGATGGCGCGCACCTATGCCTATGCGCTGGCCGGCGGACTTCTTGCGACCTTTACCGTCACCCCGGCCCTGAGCGCGATCATCCTGCCGGCCCATGTGGAGGAAACGGAAACGCGGCTGATGCACTTCCTGCATCGGATCTACACGCCGGCGCTGCGCTGGGCGGTGGGGAGCCGCAAGATCGTCATGGCCGGCGCGGTCGGCCTCGTCATCATGACGCTGGTGTTCGGCCGGCTGCTGGGCCTGGAATTCCTGCCGAAGCTGGAGGAGGGCAATCTGTGGATCCGGGCCACCTTGCCGCCGACCATCTCGCTGCAGGAAGGCAACCAATACGTCAACGAGATGCGCAAGATGATCCGCGCCCGGCCCGAGGTCGAGGCGGTGGTGTCGCAGCACGGCCGTCCCAACGATGGCACCGACGCCGCCGGCTTTTTCAATGCCGAGTTCTTCGCCCCGCTCAAGCCGGTCAGCGAGTGGCCGGGCACTCATGACAAGGACGTGCTCACCGCCGAACTCCTGAAGCAGCTCGACGACCGCTTCCCGGGCGTCGAGTTCAACTTCTCGCAATATCTTCAGGACAACGTCTCCGAAGCCGTCTCCGGCGTGAAGGGCGAGAACTCGATCAAGCTCTACGGCAACGATCTGCAGGCGCTCACCGACACCGCCAACAAGATCAAGCAGGTGTTGTCGACCGTGCAGGGCATCACCGATCTCGCCGTGTTCACCTCGCTCGGGCAGCCGACCGTGCAGATCGACATCAACAGGGCCAAGGCGGCGCGCTATGGGCTGTCGCCCGGCGACATCAACGCCACCATCAAGGTCGCGATCGGCGGCGATACCGCGGGCGATCTCTACGAGCCCGGCTCTGACCGTCACTTCCCGATCATCGTTCGTCTCGCGCCTGAATATCGCAAGAGCGCGGAAGCGATCGAGAACTTGCGGATCGGCGTGCAGGGGCCGAACGGCATCACCCAGATTCCGCTCAGCGAGGTTGCGACCATCAAGCTGGTCTCGGGTGCGGCCTATATCTACCGCGAGCAGCAGGAGCGCTATCTGCCGATCAAGTTCTCGGTGCGCGAGCGCGATCTCGGCAGCGCGATCCGAGAGGCGCAGGAGAAGGTCGCCGAGCAGGTGCAGCTTCCGCCCGGCTCGCACGTCGAATGGGTCGGCGAGTTCGGCAATCTGCAGGACGCGATCAAGCGGCTCTCGATCGTGGTGCCGATCAGCCTTGCGCTGATCGCGGTGCTGTTGTGGTTCAATTTCGGCTCGATGGTCGACACGCTGCTGGCCATGAGCGTGATTCCGATGGCGATCTTCGGCGGTGTGCTCGGACTCCTGATCACAGGCACGGCCTTCAGCGTTTCCGCGGCGATCGGTTTCATCGCGTTGTTCGGCATCGCCGTGATGGACGGCATCATCATCCTGTCGCAGTTCAATCAGCTGATCGACGAAGGCATGGACCGCGTGAGCGCGGTGATACGTACCGGCGAATTGCAGCTCCGCCCGGTGCTGATGACGTGCGTCGTCGCCGGCGTCGGCCTGCTGCCGGCCGCGCTGTCGGGAGGCATCGGCTCGCAGGTGCAGAAGCCGCTCGCGGTCGTCGTCGTCACCGGCATGATGCTGGCGCCGATCGTGATCCTGGTGACGCTGCCGGTGCTGATCTCGTTCTTCTCCCGCCGCGC
>NZ_JBARGP010000329.1:0-6099 GCF_049798375.1 Bradyrhizobium sp. | reverse complement strand
GCGGAAGGCGGCGCCAAGCGAGCGGCCGCTGCCACCGAGCCGGCCGCCAAGCCGGCCAAGCCGAAGGCGGCTGCCAAGCCCAAAGCCGAGGCCAAGCCCGAGGCCAAGCCAAAGAGCAACAGCTAACAGGGCGCGCGGATCGCCTGACGGCGGTCCACCTGCTAATGCCTCGCGCAGCGCAAGCTGTTAATCCTCCTCCGCAACGCGGTGGCCCGCCGCTTGCCTTGCGATGCGGCAGGTTCGATACTCGCAGCCTGAATGGGATCGCTGCCGATGAGGTGCGACGATCGGACAGGCAGAGAGGAAGACCATGGAGCGCATCTGGCTCAAGCATTATCCGGCCGGCGTTCCGGCCGATATCGACCCGACGCAGTATTCCTCGCTGGTCGAGCTGCTGGAAGAAAGCTTCAGGACATTCGCCGATCGCAAAGCCTTCGTCTGCATGGACAAGGCGATCAGCTATCGCCAGCTCGACGAGATGTCGACCGCGCTCGCCGCCTATCTGCAGTCGCTCGGCCTGCAGAAGGGTGCCCGCGTCGCGCTGATGATGCCGAACGTGCTGCAATATCCGGTGGCGATCTCGGCGGTGCTGCGCGCCGGCTTCACCGTCGTCAACGTCAACCCGCTCTACACGCCGCGTGAGCTCGAGCACCAGCTCAGGGATTCCGGTGCGGAAGCGATTATCGTGCTGGAGAACTTCGCCCACACCGTGCAGCAGGTCATAGCCCGGAGCGCGGTGAAGCATGTCATCGTCGCCAGCATGGGGGACATGCTCGGCTTCAGGGGCGTCATCGTCAATCTCGTCGTGCGCCGTGTGAAGAAGATGGTGCCGGCCTTTGCGCTGCCGGGCGCCGTCTCGTTCAACAGCGCCATATCAGCCGGTCGGAGCAAGCGCTTCGCCAAACCCACGATCGGTCCCGACGACGTCGCCTTCCTGCAATATACCGGCGGCACCACCGGTGTCTCCAAGGGCGCCACCCTGCTCCATCGCAACATCGTCGCCAATGTGCTGCAGAACGACGCCTGGCTGCAGCCGGCGCTGGCCAAGCCGCCGCAGATCGACCAGCTGCTGGTGGTCTGCGCGCTGCCGCTCTATCATATCTTCGCGCTCACGGCCTGCTTCCTGCTCGCCGTGCGCGCCGGCGGCGCCAATCTGCTGATCCCCAATCCGCGCGACATCCCGGGCTTCATCAAGGAATTGATGAAGTACCAGGTCAACAATTTCCCGGCGGTCAACACGCTCTACAACGCGCTGCTGCACCATCCCGATTTCAAGAAGGTCGACTTCTCCAAGCTCAAGATCTCCAACGGCGGCGGCATGGCCGTGCAGCGCCCGGTGGCCGAACTGTGGCAGAAGGTGACCGGCTGCAGCATCGCCGAAGGTTATGGCCTGTCGGAGACCTCGCCAACCCTGACCTGCAATCCGCCCGACTCGACTGCGTTCAATGGCTCGATCGGCATCCCCGTGCCGTCCACATTCGTTTCCATTCGCGACGACGACGGCAATGAAGTGCCGCTCGGACAGGCCGGTGAGATCTGCGCCAAGGGCCCGCAGGTGATGGCCGGCTACTGGAACAGGCCGGACGAGACCGCCAAGGTAATGACGGCGGACGGCTATTTCCGCACCGGTGACATCGGCATCATGTCCGAGGACGGTTACACCCGGATTGTCGACCGCAAGAAGGACATGATCCTGGTCTCCGGCTTCAACGTCTATCCGAACGAGGTCGAGGAGGTGATCGCAAGCCATCCGGGCGTGCTCGAGACCGCCGTGATCGGCCTGCCCGACGCGAAATCCGGCGAGGTAGTGAAGGCCTTCATCGTCCGGAAGGACCCCAATCTCGCCGCCGACGACGTCATCAAGTTCTGTCACGAACAGCTGACCAACTACAAGGTGCCGAAGCAGATCGAGTTCAGGACCGAGCTGCCCAAGACCAATGTCGGCAAGATCCTGCGCCGGCAGCTGCGCGACGAGAACAAGCCGGCAGCCGCCTGAGCCGGCTCGCGCGACGATTGGGTGGACGCGCGTTCGGCGCGGACGGACGTTGCCGTTTCCGCCCGAGCGAATATGGTATTACCGACCGCCCACATTGATCCATTCGAGGGAGAGAACGAGATGACTATCCAAGTCGGCGACAAGCTGCCGGAGACCAAGTTTCGCGTCATGACCGCCGAGGGCCCGCAGGTCAAATCCACCGATGACATCTTCAAAGGTAAGAAGGTGGCACTGTTCGCGGTGCCCGGCGCCTATACCGGCACCTGCCACAAGATGCATCTGCCGAGCATCTTCCTCAACGCCTATGCCATCAAGGGCAAGGGCGTCGACACCATCGCCATCGTCTCGGTCAACGACGCCTTCGTCATGAATGCCTGGAAGCGCGACACCGACCAGCGCGACGAGGCCGTGTTCCTGGCCGACGGCAATGCCGATTTCACCAAGGCGATCGGCATGGAGCTCGACGCCTCCGGCAACGGCCTCGGCATCCGTTCCAAGCGCTACTCGATGCTGGTCGAGGACGGCGTGGTGAAGAAGCTCAACCTCGAGCCCGCCCCGGGCAAGGTCGAAGTCTCCGGCGGCGACACCCTGCTCGGGCAGCTGTAAGGCGCCTGAGTTCTTACTTTTGAGGCGCGGAGCTTCCTACACCACCGCTGTCATTCCCCGCGAAGGCGGGGAATCCAGTACGCCGCGGCCTCTCGGTTGATCATAACCGCCTCTGGAATACTGGATCACCCGCCTGCGCGGGCGATGACAGTTGTGAGTGAGGCTTCGAGCATCGGCCTTCAACTAACCCCTTACGTTCTGCTGCAACCTTGCCATCGCGACGCCGTCGCGGGCGAGCTGGTCGGCGCGCTCGTTCTCGGCGTGACCGGCATGGCCTTTGACCCAGTGCCAATGCACCGTGTGCGGCTTCAACGCCGCATCGAGCCGCTGCCACAATTCGGCATTCTTCACGGGCTTCTTGTCGGCGGTCTTCCAGCCGTTCTTCTTCCAGCCATGGATCCAGGCGGTGATGCCCTGCCGCACATATTGGCTGTCGGTGTAGAGCTCGACCTGGCACGGCTTCTTCAGGGCTTCGAGCGCCGAGATCGCCGCCATCAACTCCATCCGGTTGTTGGTGGTGTGCGGCTCGCCGCCCTTCAGCTCCTTCTCCTTGTCGCCGAATTTGAGGATCGCGCCCCAGCCGCCCGGACCGGGATTACCGGAGCAGGCGCCGTCGGTGTGCACGACGACCAGCGGCAATGCGGTCATGCCGCCACTCCGGAACCAGTCAGGCCGTAGTCACGCGAACTCGTCACGGTCTGGTGGAAGCGCAGCTTGCGGACATATTCGAGCGGATCCTTCGGCTTCACCAGTGCGCCGGGCGGGACATTGAGCCAATCGACCAGCCGCGTCAGCAGGAAGCGGATCGCAGCGCCCCGCGCCAGCAGCGGCAGCGCCGCCTGCTCGGCCTCCGACAGCGCACGCTCGCGGCCATAGGCGTTGAGAAAGGCGCGCGCCTTGGTGACGTTGAAGGAATGATCGGCCTCGAAGCACCAGGCATTGAGGCAGATCGCGACGTCATAGGCGAGGATGTCGTTGCAGGCGAAGTAGAAGTCGATCAGTCCCGACAGCTTCTCGCCGAGGAACAGTGCGTTGTCCGGAAAAAGATCGGCATGGATGACGCCCTCCGGCAGCTCGCGCGGCCAGGAGGCTTCGAGATGATCGAGCTCGACGGCGAGGAAGGCCGAGAGGCCCGGCTGCACAGTATCAGCGCGCGCCGCGGCCTGCTCGAACAGCGGCCGCCAGCCAGCGACCGACAGCGCATTGACGCGGCGCATCGGGAAGTCACCGCCGGCAAGATGCAGCTTCGCCAGCGCCTGGCCGATACCGGCGCAATGCAGGGCGTTCGGCTTGCGCGGCCACACGCCTTCGAGGAAATCGATGATCGCGGCCGGCCGCCCGGAAAGCTCGGACAGCGTCTCGCCATCTCTCATGCGCACCGGCTGCGGACAGACGATGCCATGGCGCGCAAGATGCGCCATCAGGCCGAGGAAGAACGGCAGGTCGCCCTTCGCGACGCGCTTCTCATAGAGCGTCAGGAAGAACGAGCCCGTGGTCGTGTGCAGCAGGAAGTTGGAGTTCTCGACGCCTTCGGCGATGCCCTTATAGGAGAGCAGCTCGCCGATGTCGTAGTGACGAAGGAATTCCGCGAGCTCATCGGCGGCGACATCGGTATAGACCGCCATGTAGTATCCCGATCCCGAAGTTCGCGTGCCCCACCGCTCCCCTGATGCGAACTGGATCAAGGGAGCATGACGTGCTTGATCTTCGAGGCGTCTATTCCGCGGCGGCTTCGGGCCGCAGCGAGCGCGGCAGCGGGAAGAACTCGTTCTCCTCGGCGGCCGACACCGTCTCGACGTGCAGCGTATAGCGCTCGGCGAAGGCGCCCATGATCTCCTCGACGATCACCTCCGGCGCCGAGGCCCCGGCCGTGATGCCGAGGCTCGAAATGCCCTCGAAGCGCGCCCAGTCGATGTCGGAAGCGCGCTGTGCCAGCACCGCAATAGGGCAGCCCTCGCGCTCGGCGACCTCGCGCAGGCGCTGCGAGTTCGACGAGTTCGGCGCGCCGACCACGATCAGGGCGTCGACCACCGGCGCGACCTTCTTGACCGCGAGCTGGCGGTTGGTCGTGGCGTAGCAGATGTCTTCCTTGTGCGGGCCCGAAATGTTCGGGAACCGGCCCTTCAGGATGGCCACGATATCCTTGGTGTCGTCGATCGACAGCGTGGTCTGGGTCACGAACGCCAGATTGTCGGGATTCTTCGGCGTGAAGGTCGCGGCATCGTCGGCGGTCTCGATCAGGGTCACGGCGCCGGCCGGCAGCTGACCGACGGTGCCGACCACCTCGGGGTGGTGGGAATGGCCGATCAGCAGGATCTCGCGGCCGCGCTTGAAGTGGATCGCGGCCTCCCGGTGCACCTTGGTGACCAGCGGGCAGGTCGCGTCCAGAGAGAAGAAATTGCGGGTCTGGGCCTCGGCGGGAACCGATTTCGGCACGCCATGGGCGGAAAACACCACCGGTGCATTGGTATTGTCGGGGATCTCGGCCAGTTCTTCGACGAAAATGGCGCCCTTGGTCTTCAGGCTGTCCACGACGTATTTGTTATGGACGATCTCGTGGCGGACATAGACCGGGGCGCCGTAAATGGTGAGCGCCCGCTCGACGGTGTCAATGGCCCGCACCACGCCGGCGCAGAAGCCCCGCGGCGAACAAAGCACGATTCTGAGGTCTGGTTTGGCTGCCATGAAGCTGATCTGTGCGGGCTGATTTTCGGCCGACCCGAGCCCCCGGGCCGGCATGCGGGGGGCGGTCCATAGGACTTGTTCAGACAAGGACTTGGGACCGCTTTCGGGCGCTGTCAAGGCGTTTCCGCAAGGCATTGCGCCACGGCCCCGGAAGGGACTATATAGGGGCGAATTCCCGTCATCGTCGATGACCGCAGGTTTCGCCACCAAGGTGGAGGCGGAGCACAAAGGAGATTTGCCATGAGCAACGCCCCGCTGATGCCGAAGGCAACTGCCGTGTGGCTGGTTGACAATACGGCGCTGACCTTCGACCAGGTCGCCGATTTCACCAAGATGCACCCGCTGGAGGTGCGCGCCATTGCCGACGGTGACGCCGCCCAGGGCATCAAGGGCATGGACCCGATTTCGACCGGCCAATTGACCCGGGAAGAAATCGAGAAGGCCGAGCGCGACCCGGATTACCGGCTCCGGTTGCAGGAGAGCAAGGTGGTGCTGCCGCCGCAGCCGAAGCGCAAGGGCCCGCGCTACACCCCGGTGTCGCGCCGCCATGAGCGTCCGAGCGCGATCCTGTGGCTGGTCCGCAACCATCCGGAGCTGAAGGACGCCCAGATCATGCGTCTGGTCGGCACCACCAAGACGACCATTGCCAGCGTCCGCGACCGCACCCATTGGAACGCCCAGACCCTGACCCCGATGGACCCGGTGACGCTCGGCCTGTGCTCGCAGATCGAGCTCGATTTCGAGGTGCAGCGCGCCGCCAAGGAAAAGCCGCTCGACGTCAATTACTCTGGCGCCACCCTGCTGCCGGCGTC
>NZ_JBARGP010000328.1:0-9749 GCF_049798375.1 Bradyrhizobium sp. | reverse complement strand
GCCCGTGCTGGCGGTGCCGGACAGCTCCGTGCTCGACACCGGCAGCCGGCAGGTCGTTCTCGTCGACAGAGGCGAGGGGCGGTTCGAGCCGCGGGAGGTGAAGCTCGGCCGCCGCGGCGGCGGCTACATCGAGGTGCGGAGCGGACTGTCGGACGGCGAGGCGGTCGTGACCTCGGCCAATTTCCTGATCGACGCGGAAAGCAACCTGAAGGCCGCGCTGAAGGGGTTTGCCGGGGCCGCGCCCAAGGCCTCCGACGCCGTCCCTGCCCACGAGATGGGAGAGCACAAATGATCGCTCGCATCATCGCCTGGTCGGCGCGCAACCTGCTGCTGGTGCTGTTCGGCACCGGCTTCGCGGCCGCGGCGGGCCTTTACGCGCTGCTCCACCTGCCGCTCGATGCGAACCCGGATCTCTCGGACACCCAGGTCATCGTCTACACCGAGTATCCGGGCCAGGCGCCGCAGGTCATCGAGGATCAGGTCACCTATCCGCTGACGACGGCGATGCTGACGGTGCCGAAATCGAAAGTGGTGCGCGGCTTCTCGTTCTTTGGCGTGTCGTTCGTCTACGTGATCTTCGAGGATGGCACCGATATCTACTGGGCGCGCTCGCGCGTGCTGGAGTTCCTCAACGGCGCGGCATCGCGGCTGCCGGCTGGCGTCACGCCGACGATCGGGCCGGATGCCACCGGCGTCGGCTGGGTCTACCAGTACGCGGTGATGTCCAAGGAATTGAACCTGGCGGACACCCGCACGATCCAGGACTGGAATCTGAAATTCGCACTGGCCAAAGCCGAAGGCGTCGCCGAGGTCGCCAGCATCGGCGGCTTCGTCAAGCAATACAACGTGGTGCTCGACCCGCAGCGGATGCGCGACCGCGGCATCAGCATGCAGAAGATCCGCGATGCCATCCGCGCCAGCAATGCCGACGTCGGTGGGCGCACGGTCGAGCTCGCGGAATTCGAGTACGTCATCCGCGGCAAGGGCTACATCAAGAGCATCAACGATCTCGGCAACATCGTCCTGAAGACCAGTAACGGAACCCCGGTGCTGCTGCGGGACGTCGCCCATGTCGAGCTCGGCCCCGACGAGCGGCGGGGCATCGCCGAACTGAACGGGGAGGGCGAGGTCGCAAGCGGCATCGTGCTGCAGCGCTTCGGCGTCAACGCGCTCGATGTGATCGAGAACGTCAAGAAGCGTTTCAAGGAGATCGCGAGCAGCCTGCCGAAATCGGTCGAGATCGTCCCGGTCTACGACCGGTCGAACCTGATCTACGCGGCCATCGACACGCTCAAGCATACGCTGTTCGAGGAGAGCATCGTCGTCGCGCTCGTCTGCATCGTGTTCCTGTTGCACGTCCGCAGCGCCCTGGTCGCGATCTTGATGCTGCCGGTCGGCGTCCTGATGGCGTTCGGCGCCATGAAGCTGCTCGGGCTCGGCTCCAACATCATGAGCCTGGGGGGCATCGCGATCGCGATCGGCGCCATGGTGGACGCCGCCATTGTCATGATCGAGAACGCTCACAAGCACCTGGAGCGGGCGAAGCCCAATCAGTCCCGCGTACAGGTCCTGATCGATGCGGCCTCCGAAGTGGGACCGGCGCTGTTCTTCAGCCTGCTGATCATCACCGTGTCGTTCATGCCGATCTTCACGCTGGAATCGCAGGAGGGACGGCTGTTCAGCCCGCTCGCGTTCACCAAGACGTTCTCGATGGCCGCCGCCGCCCTGCTGTCGGTCACCCTCGTGCCGGCCCTGATGGTGATCTTCGTCCGCGGCAGGATCGTTCCGGAGAGCCGGAATTTCATCAACCGCTTCCTGATCTGGATCTACCGCCCCGTGATCAAGGGCGTGCTGCGGGCCAAGACGCTGGTCGTGCTGCTGGCCCTCGTCGTTTTGGCGGTGTCGGTCTGGCCGGCCCGGCAGCTCGGCACCGAATTCATGCCCAGCCTGAACGAAGGCACGCTGCTCTACATGCCCACGACGCTGCCCGGCATCTCCGTGACCAAGGCCGCCGAGCTGATGCAGACGCAGGACCGGATCATCAAGTCGTTTCCGGAAGTCGCCTCGGTCTATGGCAAGGCGGGACGAGCGGCGACTGCGACCGATCCGGCGCCGACCGAGATGTTCGAGACCATCATCAATCTCAAGCCGAAGGAGCAGTGGCGGGCGGGGGTCACGATCGACAGCCTGACAGCGGAGATGGACAAGGCGCTGCAGTTTCCCGGCGTCTCGAACGCCTGGACCATGCCGATCAAGGCCCGCATCGACATGCTCTCGACTGGCATCCGCACGCCGGTCGGCGTCAAGGTCATGGGGACGGACCTGACCGAAATCGACCGGCTCGCCAGACAGATCGAGCGGGTGATCAAGACCGTTCCCGGCACGTCATCGGCCTACGCTGAACGCGGCATTGGCGGCTATTACCTGGAGATCACCCCCGATCGCGCGGCGCTCGCCCGCTATGGCATCCTGATCCAGGACGTCCAGGACACCATCGCCGCCGCGCTCGGCGGTCAGACCGTCACGACGACCGTGGAGGGCCGCCAGCGCTTTACGGTGAACATGCGCTATCCGCGCGACCTTCGGGACAATCCGCAAGCGATCGCCAGCGACATCCTGGTGCCGATGCCGGCCGGCGGCGCCGTGCCTCTCGGCGAGGTCGCCAAGGTCGAGCCGGCGCGGGGGCCGACCTCGATCCGAACTGAAAACGGCGAGCTTGCGACCTACATATACGTCGACATCCGAGATCGGGACATCGGCAGTTACGTCGCCGATGCGCAAGCCGCGGTCACCCAAAGCATCCAGTTTCCCGCCGGCTCCTATGTCGTCTGGAGCGGGCAATACGAATATCTGCAGCGTGCCGCGGCCCGTCTGAAGATCGTCGTGCCGGTGACGCTCGCGATCATCTTCCTGCTGCTGTACTTGAATTTCAGAGCGATGACCCCGACCTTGATCGTGATGCTCTCGCTGCCCTTCGCCCTGGTCGGCGGCGTCTGGATGATGTGGTGGCTCGGCTTCAACCTGTCCGTTGCGGTCGCCGTCGGATTCATCGCGCTCGCCGGCGTCGCCGCCGAGACCGGGGTGGTGATGCTGATCTACCTCGATCATGCCTGGGCCGAGATAAAGGCGAGACGTGGCGCCGAGGGCCGTTCCCTGACGCGGCAGGACCTTCACGATGCCATCATGGTGGGCGCGGTCGAACGCGTCCGTCCCAAGATGATGACCGTCGTCGCCATCATGGCCGGCCTGCTGCCGATCATGTGGAGCACCGGCACCGGGTCGGAGATCATGCAACGCATCGCTGTGCCCATGATCGGCGGGATGATCTCGTCGACTATGCTGACGCTGATCGTGATCCCGGCGATCTTCGGCCTGGCGAAGGGGCGGGGACTTGCCCGGAATGATGAGGCCGCAGGCGCCTCGGAAGACGTGCCCAAGGCGGCCTGAACGGGATTTCAAACGATGGCCCCCGCGACATGGACGCCGAACCGGCGGGCGCCATTTGCCGAGGTCTCGGGGCAGCGGTGGCGATCTATGAATTCGTGACTCTCCTCTGAATTCAGGACGGCCGGTTCGTATCGTTTGCAGCGTCGGCCGACCCGTGTTCTCGGCCGAGTCTCAGAGCGTGGGAAGGCCGGGTGGCGGCCTGCGCATATGGGCCGCCTGTTCGAAGGCATATGCCAGACGCAGCAGCTTGTGCTCACTCCAGGCACGGCCTGCGAAGGTGACGCCGAGTGGATAATCGGGCGTATCCTGGTCACCGATGCCGGAGATGAAGCCGCCTGGCACCATGACGCTGGGGTAGCCCGCCTTGGCGGCGATGACGCAGCCGGTGCTGCCGGGAAACAGCACTGCGTCGAGCTTATGCTGATTCATGTAGGCATCCATGCCCCGCGTCCTGGCCGCAAGCAAATCCATGGCACGTGCCGACTTGTACTCACGCTCACTCAAATCGCCCCTGGTGGCGTTGGCAGCAAGGAACAGGTCCTGGCCGAAGCGCATCGCCGTTTCGGCATTCGCTGCGTTGAAGGCCACGATATCAGCCATGGTCTTCACCGCGGTTTGGGTTATCCACTCCTCCAGGTACAGGTCGAGACCGCGCTTCAGCTCGTAGATGAAGACGATCGGCTGCCCCGTCGGATTGCCTTTGTTGCGGCTCAGCGGATTGCGGTTCAGCACCGCCATGTTGATGCCTGGTCCGCCGATCCAGCCGGCCGTCGGCATGCTGGCGCGCACGATGAGGGCGCCCAGATCCTCCAGAACCTGGATCGCCTCGGTCATCACCTTGGCCCATTTGGGCGCAAGCTTGCCGTAGTAACAATCGTTCAGCGGGTCGGCGGGATCGCTTGGCACGCCGATGCGCGCGCCTTTCATGGCATCGATGCCGAGGTCGGCGGTGTAATCGGCCGGCCGCCGCTGCCGCTGCGTGGCCGGATCAAGCGGATCCTCGGCCGCCAGCACGTTCAGGAGAATCGCCGCATCGCGCACTGAACGCGTCATTGGCCCTGCGGTGTCCTGGCTGTGCGAAATCGGCAGGATGCCGGCGCGACTGATCAGTCCGACGGTCGGCTTGACGGTGACCAGGCCATTCTGGCTGGCCGGGTATAGCAGAGAGCCCGAGGTCTCGGTGCCGATCGAGGCCGCGCACAGGCCGGCCGCCACCGCGACCGCCGAACCAGAGCTCGAGCCTCCCGGCGAGACAACCGGGATGCCCCGATCGTCCATCAATGCCGGCGCGTATGGGTTTTTCACCTGGCCGCCCAGCGATGAGTAGCCGGCGGGCATATCGATCGCGAGCATATTGGCGAACTCCGTCAGGTTCGTCTTGCCCAGGATCACCGCGCCTGCGTTTCGCAGCAGCTTGACCACGGTGGCGTCGTGCTTGGCGCGTGCGGCCGCCAGCGCGAGCGAGCCCGCCGTCGTCGGCTGCTTGTCGCCGGTGGCGATATTGTCCTTCACGAGGATTGGAACGCCAGCCAGCGGTCGGCCGACCGACGGCTTGACACCGGCGAACCCGCCCGAGATCGTCAGCGCGTCGGGATTGAGCGCACGGACGGCGTTGAGCATGGGGCCGGCGCGGTCATAGGCCTTGATCCGCGCGAGATAGCCTTCGATCAGAGCCGCGGCGCTGACCCGCCCGCCGGCCAAGGCGTCGATGATGACGGCCATCGAGACGTGCTCGAACTTCATCATGGGCGGTGCTTCGGCGCGGATGGCAGTGGCGGCGCGATCATTGGGGCGGGAGGTCTTTTCATTGCACAACGCGAGGGATGCTACATCTTGTAGCATCCCTCGCAATTTCGCTGCAACTATCTCCGACAGCCATGCGCGTGGTCTGGAATGCTCATCAGCGGCATGTTTGCCGGATCAATCGTGGCGATGAGGCCCTCAAGCCCAGTCATTCCGGAGCATTCGCAGCACGCTTGGCGATGGATCGGGGCCAAACCAATGCCAGGCGTTTACCGATACCGAAGCATGGGCTTAAGTCGCTGGAAAATCGAGGAGAAAAAGCGCTGCGATTGGGCGGCGCAGGGGTGGTTTGGGGCACTCCGATGCGCTATATGATTCGAAGCGATTTTCGCGTGTGAAACTGACCGGATTTCCCTTTGTCTGACGCTGAAGATGAGAAGCCCGGCGAGCCGGCCGGACCTTCCGACATTCGTCCCGTCTCGATCCTCGATGAGATGAAGCGCTCCTACCTCGATTACGCGATGAGCGTTATCGTGGCGCGTGCGCTCCCTGATGCGCGCGACGGCTTGAAGCCGGTGCATCGGCGCATCCTGTATTCGATGTACGAGCAGGGGCACACGCCCGAGAAGAAATACGTCAAATCCGCGCGCGTGGTCGGCGACGTCATCGGTAAATATCACCCGCACGGCGACCAATCGATCTACGACGCCATGGTCCGCATGGCGCAGGATTTCTCCATGCGCGTGCCGTTGATCGACGGCCAGGGCAATTTCGGCTCGGTCGACGGTGATCCGCCCGCGGCCTATCGATACACGGAAGCCAAGCTCGCCAAATCGGCGCTCCCGCTGCTCGACGACATCGACAAGGATACCGTCGATTTCACGCCGAACTACGATAATTCCGACAAGGAGCCGTCGGTCCTTCCGGCCAAATTCCCGAACCTGCTGGTCAATGGCGCCGGCGGCATCGCGGTCGGCATGGCCACCAACATCCCGCCGCACAATCTCGGCGAGGTGATCGACGCCTGCGTGGCGCTGATCGACAATCCCGCGCTCTCGATCGAAGAGCTGAACAACATCATTCCGGGTCCGGACTTCCCGACCGGCGGCGTCATTCTCGGCCGCGCGGGCATCCGCAGCGCCTATCATCTCGGCCGCGGCTCGATCATGATGCGGGGCAAGGTGAGGATCGACACCATCCGCAAGGATCGCGAGGCGATCATCGTCTCGGAGATCCCGTATCAGGTCAACAAGGCGACCATGGTCGAGCGCATCGCCGAGCTGGTGCGCGAGAAGAAGATCGAAGGCATTTCCGACCTGCGCGACGAGTCCGACCGCGACGGCTATCGCGTCGTGATAGAATTGAAACGCGACGCCGTGCCTGACGTGGTGCTGAACCAGCTCTACAAGTTCACGCCGCTGCAGACCAGTTTCGCGGCCAATATGCTGGCGCTGGACGGCGGCCGTCCGCAGACGATGACGTTGAAGGATCTGCTGACGATCTTCGTCGCGTTTCGCGAACGCGTGGTCACGCGCAGGACCAAATATCTGCTCAACAAGGCCCGCGACCGCGCTCATATCCTGGTCGGTCTTGCCGTCGCGGTCGCCAATATCGACGAGATCATTCGCGTCATCAGGACGTCGCCTGATCCGGCCACTGCCCGCGACTCGCTGATGTCGCGCGACTGGCCGGCACGTGACGTCGAGGCGATGATCACGTTGATCGACGATCCTCGCCACCGGCTGTCCGAGGACGGCACGATCCGGCTGTCATTCGAGCAGGCCAAGGCCATTCTCGATCTGCGGCTGCAGCGGCTCACCGCGCTTGGCCGTGACGAGATTTCCGACGAGCTCGACAAGCTCAAGATCGAGATCAACGACTATCTCGATATTCTGCGTTCGCGTGCGCGCGTTCAAACCATCATCAAGGACGAGCTGACCAAGATCAAGCAAGAGTTCGGCACGCCGCGTCGAACCACCATCATCGAGCAGGAAGGCGAGGTCGAGGACGAGGATCTCATCCAGCGCGAGGACATGGTGGTGACCGTGTCGCACGCCGGCTATGTCAAGCGCGTGCCGCTGTCGGCCTATCGGGCTCAGCGCCGCGGCGGCAAGGGCCGCTCGGGCATGCAGACCCGGGAGGAGGATTTCGTCAGCCGGCTGTTCGTGGCCTCCACGCATACGCCGGTGCTGTTCTTCTCCTCGCGCGGCCAGGTCTACAAGGTGAAGGTCTGGCGGCTGCCGGTCGCAGCTCCGAACGCGCGCGGCAAGGCGCTGATCAACATCCTGCCGCTGGAGCAGGGCGAGCGCATCACCACCATCATGCCGCTGCCGGAGGATGAATCCTCCTGGGCCAATCTCGACGTGATGTTCGCGACCACCGGCGGCAATGTCCGCCGCAACAAACTCTCCGACTTCGTCGACGTGCGCCGCTCCGGCATCATCGCGATGAAGCTCGACGAGGGCGAGGCGATCGTCGACGTCCAGATCTGCACCGAGCGCGACGACGTGCTTCTGACCGCCGCCGGCGGCCAGTGCATCCGCTTCGCCGTCCCTGACGTGCGTGTTTTTACCGGCCGCACCTCGATGGGCGTGCGCGGCATCGCGCTGCCCGCGGACGACAAGGTGATCTCGCTCTGCATCCTGCGCCACGTCGAGACCACGTCGGACGAGCGCACGGCCTACTTGAAGATGCGGCGGGCGATGTCAGGCGAGATCGGCGCAAGCGAGGCGGGCTCGGAGGAGGCGGTCGAGGTCGAGGGCGGCGAGGAAGCCGCGGCCGGATCGATCCAGCAGCTCTCTCAGGAACGCTATGTGGAGCTGTCAGCGGCGGAGCAGGTCGTGCTGACCGTGTCGATCAACGGCTACGGCAAGCGGACCTCGTCGTACGAATATCGGACCACCGGCCGCGGCGGCAAAGGTATTGTCGCGATGTCGGTCAATAACCGCAACGGCAAGCTGGTGGCCTCCTTCCCGGTCGAGGACAGCGACCAGATCATGCTGGTCACCGACAAGGGCCAATTGATCCGCTGTCCGGTCGACGGTATCCGCATTGCCGGCCGCTCCACCCAGGGCGTCATCGTGTTCAACACGGCCGACGACGAGCATGTCGTCGCGGTCGAGCATATCGGTGAAGAGACTGAGAACGGGGCCAATGGTGGTGCTCAGGGCGAGCAGGGCAACGGGGAACCGGCGAATGGCGAATAAGGAGTAGTGAATAGGGCAGAAAATCCCATTCGCTATCCGCCACTCGCTATTCGCACATCCTCACTGCATATGGTCCGCCGTCACCACGCGTGCCTCGCGGACGGTGACCCTGCTGCCGGCAACACGCAGGCAGGACGCCTCGAAATTCGGCCAGGCCTGCTCCGAGCAGCTGCGGCCGATCGGGTGGGCATCGAGCCGGTCAGCCTTTGCCAGCGGCTGCGGCACGCTGGCGGCAACCTGAGGCGCGAAACCGGGCAGGATGGTAAGGGTCGCGGCCACGAACGCGGCCACCGCGATGGCAGAAAGCGCCTTGATCATGTGAGCCCCCTGTCGATGGGTCTTAACCGCCCATCGTCTTGTTGGTGACTTGATAACCACGACGGGTTTCGAGAAGCCTTCGCCGACCGTTAAAAATGGTTTCATCGTGCCTACGGTTTGTTTCATCGTCGCCATCCGGACGAAACAAACCCCGTGCTTGCCGGCTGGTTCCGGGCGGTATAGGAGGGGCTTATGCAACGTATCGCGCTCTATCCAGGCTCGTTCGATCCGGTCACCAACGGCCATCTGGACGTGGTGCGGCAGTCCGTTCACCTCTGTGACAAGCTCATCGTCGCGGTCGGTGTTCATTCCAGCAAAAAGCCGCTGTTCCCGACCGAGGAGCGGCTCGCCATGGTGCGGGACGTGTTCGGCCCGATCGCGGCCGAGGCCGGATGCGGTTTCGAGGCAGCCACCTATGACAATCTGACGGTCACGGCCGCGCGCAACGCCGGCGCGATCATGATGATCCGGGGCGTGCGCGACGGTACCGATCTCGATTACGAGATGCAGCTCGCCGGCATGAACAGCACCATGGCGCCCGGCATCCAGACCGTGTTCGTGCCGGCGTCGGTTCCGGTCCGCCCGATCACCGCCACACTGGTCCGTCAAATCGCCGCCATGGGTGGCGAGGTATCGTCTTTCGTTCCGCCATCGGTTGCGGCCAGCCTCAAGGCCAAGTTTGGCTGATGTCGTCTCTGCCGAGCCGCTGCGGCGTGGTGCCAAGGTGACCGGTCGCTCGCTATCAGTCCCTCACATTCCCGGAGTTTTCATGATCCGAGCTTTCGCCTTCGTGTTCGCCCTGATCTTCGCAGTGCCCGCCATCACAGTGCCAGTCTCGGCGCAGTCGCTGCCGTCAGGCCTCGACAAGCAGAACGCCATCGTCATCGACACCACCAAAGGCCGCATCGTGATCAAGCTGCGGCCCGATCTCGCGCCGCAGCACGTCGAGCGGATCAAGCAGCTCGCCCGCGAAGGCTTCTACAACAACGTGCCGTTCCACCGCGTGATGGATGGCTTCATGGCGCAGACCGGCGA